>CBFGTJ010000016.1:0-29889 GCA_965651815.1 uncultured Microthrixaceae bacterium
TCCGAGGAGGTAGGCGCTGACGATCGCGAGCTGCCCGACCGGACCGCAGCCCCAGACCGCGACCACGTCGCCGGGCTGAATTCCGCACATCTCGGCGCCCATGTAGCCGGTCGGGAGAATGTCCGAGAGGAAGAGCACCTGTTCGTCCGAGAGACTCTCAGGAACTTTCAACGGCCCGACATCCGCAAAGGGCACGCGAACGTATTGCGCCTGTCCCCCGGCGAACCCACCGACGAGATGGGAGTAGCCGAAAATTCCGGCCGGGGAGTAGCCCCAAACCTTCTCCGCCATCCACGCGTTCGGGTTCGAGTTCTCGCAAACCGAGTACATCTCGTTTTCGCAAGCAGCACACGCACCGCAGGCGATGGGAAACGGAACGACGACCCGGTCACCGACCCGCAGATTCTTGACGTCCTTGCCGACGTCGACCACCTCGCCCATGAACTCGTGCCCGAGGATGTCGCCTTTTTGCATCGTCGGCTCGTAGCCGTCGTTCAGGTGGAGGTCCGAGCCGCAGATCGCGGTGGAGGTCACCCGCACGATCGCGTCGCGGTCGTCGAGGATGATGGGATCGGGCACGTCGACCAGCTCGACCTTCCGCGGCCCCATCCAGCAGGTCGCCTTCACGTCGCCTCCCCGGCCGCGCCCGTCGGCCGCGCCGGCCGCTGGCGCAGCAACCTGCCGGTCCTGGTGCCCTCCGGGGTGCCGTCGGATCGGACCACACCGCCCGCTTCGAGCACCTGCTTGAAGCGCCGCAGGTCGTCCTTCACCTGCTGGGCCGGGTCCTCGCCGAAGAGCCGGGCCACCGCGGCCCCCACCGCCCCTGCCGGTGGTTCGAACACGAGGTCGACGGTGACCTCCGTGCCCCGCCCGCCGGGAGCGGGCGTGAAGTCGACCGACCCCCGGTTGGGCACCTCGCTGCCATCCAGCGAGCGCCACGAGAGACGGCGGCCGGGCTCGTCCTCCACGAGCTCGGCCCTCCACGCCACGGTGCGCCCCACGGGTGCCGCGGCGACCCAGCGACTCAGGCCTCCCCCGATGACCTCGACCTCCTCGAGGTGCGTCATGAAGCGGGGGAGGTTCCGCATGTCCCGCCAGTACCCGTAGGCCTCGTCGGGGCTGCGGTTGACCGTGATGCGCGACCGTGCCCGCACGGCCCCCCGCGGCGTGGTGGGGTCGGCCGTGCGGCTGTTGGCCCGGGCCGCGACCGCGTCGAGGAGCGTGACCCCGGCGACCGCGAGCGCGGCGGTGCGGGCCCGGCCCGGGTCACCCCTGCCCGACCGGGCGGCCGCGCCGAGCAGCGCCAGGTCCACGGCGTCGCCGGCGACGCGTGCGGCGAGGAACGCGCCCGGCCGCGGCTTGGTGAGCACACCGGCGCCGCCGCCCAGCTCGCGCAGGCCCACCCCGCGCATGATCGCCCGGTTGCGCGGGGTGTCCTCCACCCCGACGAGCCGGTTCACCCGCCCGGGGGCGACGAGCTGGGGCACGCCGAGCGCGAGGCTGAACCAGCCGAGGCCGGCCGCCAGCCGCTCCGCCAGCCCGTGGCGGCGTTCGGGGCCCGTCGGGTCCTGGGACGTCGCTCGTGAGCCGGTGTCGTCGAGCTGGTCGACGACGGGGGCGTCGAGGATCGAGGCGGGCGGGTCGGCGGTCACGGGCGTGACCTACCCGGGGTGAGCGAGGGGCACACCCGGTCCACGCTGACCGGGTGTGCCGGCGCTCAGCTCACGGGACAGCCGACCACCCCGGGCAGCGCTGCCTTCAGCAGCGGCCGGGCGATGATGCTGCCGCCGGTGATCACGACCTTCTCGCACCCGCCCGTGGGCTTCATGTGGAAGTCCGCCTCGAAGTAGGTCGGGATGAACAGGATCGAGAAGTAGAAACCGACCCGAGTGGCGCGCATGCCGGCGCCGTGGGTGAGGCTCAGGCGGGCGCCCGCGACGTCGATCGACCCGATGCGGAACTGGCCGGTGCCGTGCAGCGACCAGCTCGGCTGGCTGCGGGACGAGGTGAACGAGCCGTTGAAGGTCATCCCGAGCGGGAAGTTCACCAGCGTCACGCGGCCCGAGCCCGACAGGGTCACCTGATCGGGGCTCGCGAGCACCGAACCGGAGAAGTTCGCGACCGCCCACGAGTCGAGCTGGAGCGAGCCGAACAGGTCGCCTCGGAGGCTGAGCAGCGTGCCGTTCGGGCCGAACGAGGCGTCGACCGTGCCGGTGAGGTCGGCGCGGTTCCCGATGCGCAGGCCGCCGACGAAGTCCACCTCGAGCGGGCTGCCCTGGCTGCCGCGGATGCGGAGGGTGGCGCCGGTGAGCGTGGCGTCACCGAGCTGCACGGTGCCGTCGACCGCCGCGTCGAGCTGCACGATCTCGGCGACGCCGTCGGTGATGACGACCGCGCCGGAGAGGTCCGCGGCGAACCCGGCGTCGACGAGGTCGGCGTCGACGAACAGCGTGGTGGTCGCGCCGGCGCGCTCCACGACGGCGGAGCCGTTGGCGCGCAGGGTGCCGACCCTGAAGTCACCGGTGAGCACCGACCGGACCTGCCCGCCGATCATCGTCGTCTCGATCGTGCCCGACGCGCTGACGCGCTGCCCGTCCGGGAGGGTGCCCGAGATCTCGCCGCCGCCCTCGAGCTCGAGGAACGGCGTGTAGGCGGTGACGCCGTCCCAGACGATCGTGCCGTTGTAGCGCAGGTAGTTGGGGCCCTGGGCGACGTCGAGCACGCCGGCGAAGGTCGCCCTGGTCGCCCCGAGCGTGAGCTCGCCGCTCGCCTGGTGCACCATCAGGTCACCGACGATGCCGCTGCCGGAGAAGGTCGCGACGGTCTCGTCCGCGTTGCCCTCGAACCGGACGCGGCCCTCGAGGTCGACCTGCTTGCCGCCGGCCATGCCGCCGGCGAGGCGCACGGCGACGTCGCCCTTGGCCATCACGAGCGCGCCGGCCCGGTCGAAGACGACCTCGACGGTGCCGTTCGCCGAGCTCGGGCCGACCTTGATGCCCCCGCTGACCGCCGCGCTGACCCCGGTGGCCGGCGAGGCCGTGAGCGAGATGTTCGCGCCGTTCACGGTGACGTCGCCGATGCGGGCCGAAGTGGCGTTCGCGTGCAGCGACAGCGACGGCACCCCGTTGCGGGTGGTGAGCGTCCCGGAGAACTGGACCGGTGCGGTGGTGATCCCGGGGATCGTGAACGCCGTCGAGGACAGCGTCACCGACCAGTTCTCGAGGTTCGTGAGGGTGCCGGTGAACCCGATCGTCGAGGTGCTGCCGGAGAGGCGCACGTCGAGGTTGCCCCGCACGCGGATGCCGCTCGCGGTGATCTCCGCGGAGAGGGAGCGGACGGTCAGGTTCTCGAGGACGGGCTCGCCGGCCGCGATCTCCTCACCGGTGACCGCGGCGACCGGCGGGGCGTCCGGGCTGCCCTGCTCGGAGGGCACCTCCTCGCCCTCCGCGAGCACCGCACCGTCGAGCTCGACCTTCGCGCCGGCGTCGGTGCACTCGGAGCCGACCATCGTGGTGTCCTCGGCGAGGGCGACCACGTCGTCGGTGACGAGCACCGCGGTGTCCGGCGCCGGTGGCGTCTCCTCGACACGCTCCCAGAACTCGCAGAACTGCCGGTCGGGCGACGGTCCGCCGCCCGGCGGCGAGTCCGGCGCGCACGCCACGGTCAGCGCGCCGAGCAATGCGAGCGCGACCGTCGCGACGGAGCAGCGTGCGAGGAACGGTCGCCTCGCGGTGCGGTGGTGCATCGGTGTCCCCCCGAGGGTCCTGGTCGGTCCGGTCGTCCCGTGCGGCGATCAGCTGATCGTCGTGCCGTTGTCCCACATCCGGAACAGCTGGCCGTTCGGGCCGCTCTGTCCGGCGGGGCCGGCGTTGCCCGGCGCAGCCGACTGGCCGTCGGCCCCGCCGCCGCCGCCGCCGATCAGCGCGCAGTTGCCGCGGATGCCGCCGGCGCCGCCGGAGGCGGGCGGCGCGAACGCCCCACCGGCGCCTCCGGGCGCGGGGATCGCCGGACGGAACATCTGGCTCCCGGTGACGTTCAGCGAGCCGACGCCGATGTGGTACACGGCGATCGAGGGACCGCCCGCGCCGCCACCGGCGCCACCGCCACCGCCACCGGCGCCACCGCCGCCGCCGCCACCGCCGCCGCCGGCCTCGCAGCACGACTTGTTGCCGCCGTCGCCGCCCTTGCCGCCGTTGCCGCCGCGCCCGCCGGGCTGGCCGCTCCCGCCGGCCCCACCGGCCGACGACGTGACGATCGAGGAGTGCAGGTTGACGGTCGCGCCGCTCGCGTAGACGCCGAAGGAACCGCCGCCCGAGGTGCCGGCACCCGTGCCGGGCGCGCCCCCGGTGCCTCCGGCGCCGCCGCCACCGCCACCGCCACCGGAGGCGCTGGCGGACTTGCCGCCGCCGCCACCGCCACCGCCGCTGCCGGGCTGGCCGGCGGTGCCGGGCTTGCCGTGCGTCGGCGACCACAGGTCGGCCACCATCGGCGTGTTGGAGCCCGCCGCGCCGGGGCTGCCCGCCGCGCCGGCGCCACCTGCGCCACCGCCGCCGGCTTCACCGCCGCAGCCGAAGAGGCTTCCGCACCCACCGGAGCCGCCGCTGCCCCTGGCGGGCCCGGCGCCGTTGCTACCGCTGGAACCCGAGCCCGAGTAGGAGCCGCCGCGGCCACCCGCGCCACCGCCGTGGGTGGTGCACCCGCCGCCGCCACCGCCGCTGCCGGGGCTGCTCGGGCCGCTCGCGTTCGCGCCCTTGCCGCCGCCGCAGCCGGAGGCCGCCTGGGCGGGCGGGGTGGACGGGCCGCTGGTGCCGGCGTTGCCGGGCTGGGCCGTGACCTCCGAGAGGATCACGTTCACGACGGAGAGGCCGAGCACCCGCACGCCGTAGGCGCTGCTCCCGGCGCCGACCGTGGTCCCGCTGTTGATCTTGGCGTTCACGATGTCGACGAACGATCCGCCCGTCACGAGCACGCCCGTCGCGTTCGGACCGCTGCCGCCGCCGACGACGGTCAGCGGGGCCTCGTTGTCGCCGATCTCGATCCCGCGGGAGCCACCCATCACGACGATGCCGACCGCGTCACCGGACGTGCGGGCGACGCCCTGGGCGCTGACGCCGCTGATCTTGGCGTCGACGGCCCCGTTGATCGTGACCGGAGGGGTCGTGCCCGTGCCGTAGATGGTCGTGACCTCGGTCGAGCCGAAGTCGCTGAAGTCCTGCTTCCACCCGCCGGAGATCTCCATGCCGGAGGCGAGGGTGATCGGGTCGTGGTACGAGCCGCCGGCGACGCGCACGATCTTCACGCCGTTCGCGAGGGCGTTGGCCTGCGCCTCGCTGATCGTGGCGCAGGGGTTCGCGAGCGGGCCGCAGTCGGGCCCGGTGCTCCCGCCCGGCCGCACGTGGAACGTGGGGTTCGGGTCGCCGTTGCCCGGGCTCGTGATGCCCGGCGAGGTCGAGGAGCCCTCGGAGCTCGTCATCGTGAGCTTCGCCGTGTAGATGCCGGGCTCCTCGTACACGTGCGAGGTCGACGCACCCGACCCGGCGGGGCTGCCGTCGCCGAAGTCCCAGCTGTAGGTCAGCCCGGTGCCCGTACCGGGCGACGAGCCGGAGGACGAGAAGTGGACGGTGAGGGGTGCGTCCCCCACCGTGGGGCTCGCGCCGGCGACCGCGATCGGCGGCCCGGCGGGCGGAGCGGTCGTGGTGGTGGTGCCTCCACCTCCTCCGTCACCCGGAGGCGGGGAGCATGCGGCCGCCACGAGCGCGACCGCCCCCACCAGTACGAGCACGACCCCCCGGACCCTGCGCATCTGCCTCTCCCTCAGCCCCTCGTCGCCCCTTGCGCACGACCGCGCGCACCTCGCCAGCCCAACGGCGAGGCCCGAATCATTCAACGGGATCTGACGGTGTGTCAAGTATTTCGGTGAACTCGATTCACCTGCCCCCGGACGCGACGAAGCCCCGGCCAGGTGCCGCTTCCGACGCTGACCAGGGGCCCGTGCTGTGCACCCCCAACGGGATTCGAACCCGTGCCGCCACCTTGAGAGGGTGGTGTCCTAGGCCGCTAGACGATGGGGGCTGGTCTCACCGGACGGATCCGGAGATCTTGTCAGTGCTCTTGGGAGCTGAGCTCGGGGGGGAGGACTCGAACCCCCAATAACTGGACCAGAACCAGTTGTGTTGCCAATTACACCACCCCCGAACAGGTGATGACGCCCGCGAGGGCGCTGGAGGACTCTAGCCGATCCACCCGAACCCGCGGCAAGCCGGGAACGTTCCCGACGGCGTCACCTTTGGAACCCGCTCAGCCCGTCAGGTTGCTCAACCCGTCAGGTTGCTCAACCCGTCAGGTTGCTCAACCCGTCAGGTTGAAGAGCCGCCGGTACCCGATGAGCTGGCCGACCGCGACCCGGCCGGTCTCGCCCACGACCTGCCCGGGGCTCGGGGACCCGCCCGCGGAGGAGACCGCCACGTCCATGCCCAGCTCGCCGGCGATGCCCTCGAGGCGACGGTTGTGGTACCGGTCCGACACCAGCAGCACCCGCCCGACCCCCTCGGCCCGCAGCACCCGCCACGCCGCCGCCATCGACTCCCAGGTCGAGGATCCGTCGTCGACGATCCGGAGCGCGTCCTCGGACACGCCCTCCTGGGCCAGGTAGCGGTAGCCGGCGAAGGCCTCGGTGAACCTGTCGTCGGGCTGCTTGGAGCCGGTCAGCACGATCTCCGGGGCGAGGCCCTGCTCGTAGAGGGCGAGCGCGTGGTCGAGCCGGCCCCGCAGCGCGGGTGACGGGGTGCCGTCGTACTGCGCGGCGCCGAGCACGACGATCGCGTCCGCCCGCACCTGCTCGTCCCGCTGCGCGGCGCGCACCACCTGCAACGTGGTGACCGAGAGGTAGCCGGCGACGAGGAGGGCCAGGGCTGCGAGGCCGCGCGGCGCCCACCGGCGCAGCGCCCGACGGCGAACCTTGCGGCGGGGTCGCTCAGCCACCTCGCGCGAGGCGCTCACGTGCCGCGCGCAGCCGGCGGAGCACCTCGTCGCGGCCGAGCACCTCCATCGACTCGAACAGCGGGGGCCCGACGCTGCGGCCCGTCAGCGCGACGCGGACCGGCGCCTGGAACTTGCGGCGGTTCGCGCCGAGCTCCTCGGCGAGCGCCATGAAGCGCTGGTGCAGCTCCTCGGCCACCCACGGCCAGTCCCCCGCGGCCTCGATGACGGCGTCGAGCCACCCTCCGGCGTCCGGCACCATCGCCTTGTCCCACGAGCGCTGGTCGACCTCCGGCTCCTCGAGGAACACGAAGTCGACGTAGCCGGGCACCTCGGCGAGGGTCTCGACCCGCGTCTGCACCTCGGGCAGGAGCTGCTCGAGCCGCGTCTGGTTGCCGGCGTCCGCGGCGAAGCGGTCCGCCCACGGCGCCGCCGCGACGAACGGCTCGGCCGCCCGGGCGAACTCCTCCGCCGGCATCGCGCGGATGTGCTCCCCGTTCACGAACAGCAGCTTCTTCGTGTCGAAGTAGGCGGGCGAGGGGCTGACGTCGGTGATCTCGAACATCGACGGGAAGCCGTCCTCGAGGTCCAGCGGGTCGAGGCGGACCTCCTGGCCGTCGGGCGGGCCCCACCCCAGCAGGGCCAGGTAGTTGACCATCGCGCTCGGCAGGAACCCCCGGTCGCGGTAGTCGAGCAGCGACACGTCGTCGCGGCGCTTGGACAGCTTCTTGCGCTGCTCGTTCACGATGAGCGGGAGGTGGGCGTAGACGGGGTCCGGCCCCTCCAGGCCGAGCGCCTCGCGCAGCAGCATCTGCTTGGGGGTGACGTTGATGAGGTCCTCCCCGCGGATCACGTGCGTCACGGCCATCGACGCGTCGTCGCACGCGTTCGCCACGAAGAAGGTGGGGCTGCCGTCCGCGCGGCGGATCACGAAGTCCTCGATGTTGGAGTGCTCGAAGGTGATCTCGCCGCGGATGAGGTCCACCCAGCCGGTCGAGCCCTCCTCCGGCACCTTGAAGCGGACCGCCCGCCCCTCCCCCGGCCCGAGGTCGCGGTCGCGGTCGGCCGGGTCGTAGGCGCGGCCGCCGACGCGGTGGCGCTCCTCCTCCGGGACGGGGTCGGACCAGTAGGCGTGTCCCGACTCGAGCAGCTGGTCGACGGCCTCCTGGTGGTGCCCGGTGCGCTCCGACTGGCGGACCGCCTCCTCGTCCCAGTCGAGGCCCAGCCACTCGAGGCCCTCGTGGATGACGTCGATCAGCTCGG
Organism: uncultured Microthrixaceae bacterium; assembly: GCA_965651815.1. Taxonomy (GTDB): domain Bacteria; phylum Actinomycetota; class Acidimicrobiia; order Acidimicrobiales; family Microtrichaceae; genus CBFGTJ01. The sequence goes on from CBFGTJ010000016.1 coordinate 8,242, forward strand.
GGCGCGAGCGCTCGACGTCGGTGTCCTCGATGCGCAGGAGGAACGCGCCGCCCACGTGGCGTGCGTAGAGCCAGTTGAACAGGGCGGTTCGGGCACTCCCGAGGTGGAGGTAGCCGGTGGGTGCGGGGGCGAAGCGGACGCGGACGGGGTGGCTCACGCGGCCGAGGTTACCGCCCGGCCCCGCAGCCCTGGATCGGCATCGGGACCCTACGATGGCGCTCCGGCCGGGCAGCAGCGTCCCGCCCGGCACGGGTCGGCGGTGGAAGGCGAGCACGAGTTGCACGACACGCCCGAGCAGGGACCTGCCCCCGACGCAGGGCCGGACGGCGACGGTCGGTCGCCCGCACCCCGCTGGGTGCGCTGGGCGCTCGCCGGCACCGCCCTCGTCGCGCTGGTGGTCACCGCCGCGTTCGTCGCGCTGCCCGCCAGCCCCCCACCGACGACCACCACGACGACCTCGACGAGCACCACCACGTCGAGCACGACGACGACCACGACCGTGCCGACCCTCGCGCCCGGCGCCTGGGAGGTCGCGACCGTCAAGCCGTCGGTGGCCCGGGTGCAGGTCCGGGGCACTCCCCCGCCCGGATGGGACGCCGCTCCGCCCCTCGTGCAGCGGCCGACGAGGGAGCTGCCACCGGCCAGCGAGGCGACCGTGGCACCCCGCGACCCGCTCCCGCGTGCCGACCTGCCGATCGTCGGGCGGTTCGCGACCCCCGTGGGCTGGGCCTTCGACAACCCCGGCCCCTACGACCCGCCCCAGCCGTTCACGATGCTCGTGGAGGAGCGACGCGGCGACTGGGTGCAGGTCCACGTGCCGGTCCGTCCGAACGGCACCCGCGGGTGGGTGCGGGCCGCGGACGTGGACGTCACGACCGTCACCCACCGCATCGAGATCCACTTGGGCGAGCGGATGCTGCGCGCCTGGGACGGGGAGCGGCTCCTCGCGGCGACGCCGGTGGTGGTCGGCACGCCGGCCACGCCCACCCCGACCGGGCTCTTCTACGTCACCGACGTGGTCCCCCAGGCGAACCCGTCCGGTTCCTACGGGCCCGTCGCCCTCGCCACCGACGGCTACTCGGAGGTGATGGACCGGTTCTCCACCGGCGTCCCGGTGATCGCGCTGCACGGCACGAACCGCCCCGACCTGCTCGGGCGCGACGTGTCCAACGGCTGCGTGCGCCTGCCCAACGACGTCATCGAGGCGCTGGCCGCGGAGGTCCCGCTGGGCACCCCCGTGCTGATCTGGCCGTGATGGATCTGGCCGTGATCAGCGGACCGCGAGCTCGTGGGGCAGCTCGAGGCAGCTCCGCCAGTTGAGCTGGTGGCGCTGGATGATCGCGTCGTGCGGCTTGCGCAGCACGTCCTCGGGCACCGCGTCGGCGATGCGCCGGAGCTGCGGGTAGTGGTGGGGGTGGTGCACCCCCTGGAACCACTCGCGCCGCAGCTCGACCAGCGGCGCGGGCGGTGAGGGGTCGAGGAAGCCCCACACGGCGAGCCCGACGGTGACGTCGTGCAGGATCGGCGCCCGGCCGAACAGGGCGGCCCGCTTCGTCGCGACGGCCACCGCCCCGGCGATCGCATCGTCCTCGTCCTCGCCCTCGACCAGGCTCAACCGGCCCCGGTAGCGGGATGCCAGCTTGAGCGCGTAGCCCTGGTCCGGACCAGGGACGCCCAGCGCGTCGCCGAACGGCTGGCGGCCGCTGAGCTCACCGGGCCGGTCCGGGAACCACGGGTCCGGACGCCACGGCGGCGAGCTGTAGGAGCGCACGAGCTGGTCGGGTTCGGTCGGGACGTGTTCCGGGGCAGACATGACCGGCCCACCGTACCTCGTCGGCCGCGGCCCCTCACCAGCCGGGCGGGCCCGCTCAGCGGTGCCGCAGCAGCCCGTAGACGAGGCTGTCGACCAGCGCCATCCACGACGCCTCGATGACGTTCGTCGAGACGCCGATCGTGGTCCAGGTCTCGTCGCCGTCGGTGGAGTCGATGAGCACCCGGGTGACGGCCCCGGTGTCGCCGCTCGAGTCGAGCACGCGCACCTTGAAGTCGGTCAGGTGGATCTTGGAGATGGCCGGCAGGTGGGCGGTGAGCGCGTTGCGCAGCGCCGCGTCCAGCGCGTTGACCGGTCCGTTCCCCTCGCCGACCGCGGCGATCCGCTCCCCGCCGACCCAGAGCTTGACGGTCGCCTCGGTGGAGAGGTGGACCCCGCCGCCCACGTCCGCCGCGGCGCCCTCCCGGTGGTACGACGACACCCGGTAGGACTCGACGGAGAACAGGTCGTGCTCCTCGCCGGCCGCCTCGCGCATCAGCAGCTCGAGCGACGCGTCCGCGGCCTCGAACACGAACCCCTCCGCCTCGAGCTGCTTCAGCCGTGCCGACAGCTCGGCGGCGGCCCGGTCGTCGAGCTCGATGCCGAGCTCGGCCGCCTTCATCGCCATCCCGGCGCGCCCGCCGAGGTCGGAGACCAGCACCCTCGTGTGGTTGCCGACCGTCGCGGGGTCGACGTGCTCGTAGGTCGCGCTCCCCGCCCGGTCGAGCGCCGAGGTGTGCAGGCCGCCCTTGTGGGCGAACGCGGAGGAGCCCACGTAGGGGTCGGCCGGGTGCGGGGGCAGGTTCACCAGCTCCGCGACGTGGCGCGACACCGAGGTGAGCCGCTCCATGCGCCCCTCGGGCAGCGTCGCGACGCCCATCTTGAGCGTCAGGTCCGGGATGACCGTCATGAGGTTGGCGTTGCCGGTCCGCTCGCCGTAGCCGTTCACGGTGCCCTGCACCTGGGTCGCACCGCCGAGGACGGCCGCGAGCGAGTTCGCCACCGCGCACCCCGAGTCGTTCTGGGTGTGGATGCCGATCGACACCCCACCGAAGTACCGCACGACCTCGGCGGTCACCTCCTGGACCTGGTGGGGCAGCGATCCCCCGTTGGTGTCGCACAGCACCAGGCACTCGGCACCGCCCTCGGCCGCGGCCTCGAGCACCCGCAGGGCGTACTCGGGGTTGTTGCGGTACCCGTCGAAGAAGTGCTCTGCGTCGAAGAAGACGCGCAACCCCTGGGCGCGCAGGTGGGCCACGGACTCCCCCACCATGGCCACGCCCTCGTCGAGCGTGGTGCGCAGCGCCTCGGTGACGTGGAAGTCCCAGCTCTTGCCGACGATGCACACCGTCGACACGCCCGCGTCGACGAGCGCGCGCAGCGTCGGGTCGTCGTCGACCCGGCCCAGGGGCCGGCGGGTGGAGCCGAACGCGACGAGGGTCGAGGTCTCGAGGCGCAGCTCGTTGCGGGCGCGCCGGAAGAACTCCTCGTCCTTCGGGTTCGCCTGCGGGTAGCCGCCCTCGATCCAGTGCACGCCGAGCCAGTCGAGCTGCTCGGCGATGCGCAGCTTGTCCTCGACGCTCAGCGAGATGCCCTCGAACTGGGCCCCGTCGCGCAGCGTGGTGTCGAAGATCTCGACCGCAGCGGGGGTGCTCATCGGGGACGCCTCACGAGACGTGCTCCACCCAGTCCTTGTAGCGGTCGACCTGGCCGCGCACGACCTTGGCGTACTCGGCGGCGATCGCCTGGGTGGCCGGGCCCGGGCACGGCAGCTCCCGGTCGTCGACCGAGTTGACCGCGGAGACCTCCGCCGCGGTGCCGCACACGAACATCTCGTCGGCCAGGTAGAGATCGGAGCGGGCGAGGTCCGCGACCGCGCACTCGATGCCGAGGTCCTCGGCGATGGCCATGACCGTGTCCTGGGTGATGCCCTCCAGCGCACCCGCCGAGCTGGGCGGGGTGAGCAGCACACCGCCGCGGGAGGCGAAGATGTTCTCGCCGGTGCACTCCGCGACGAGGCCCTGCGGGTTGAGCATGATCGCCTCGTCGTAGCCCGCCTTGAGGGCCTCGACCTTCGCGAGCGACGAGTTCACGTAGTTGCCCGTCGTCTTCGACGCGGGCGGCATCGTGTTGTGCTCGTGGCGCAGCCAGGTGCTGATCTTCATGCGGACGCCCTTGGTCACCGCGTCCTCACCGAGGTACGCCCCCCAGGGCCACACGGCGATCGCGACGTCGACCGAGCACGGCAGCGTGTTCAGGCCCATCTCGCCGTACCCGTAGTAGGCGATCGGCCGGATGTAGCAGGACGGCAGGCCGGACTCGCGCACGACCAGCTTCGTCGCCTCCACGATCTCGTCGACCGTGTAGGGGATGTCCATCATCATGATCTTCGCCGAGTTGAACAGGCGCTCGATGTGCTCGGTCAGGCGGAACACCGCCGGGCCCCGGTCGGTCTCGTAGGCCCGGATGCCCTCGAACACGCCGGTGCCGTAGTGCAGCGTGTGCGTGAGCACGTGGATCTTGGCGGACTCCCAATCCACGAGCTCGCCGTTCATCCAGATCTTCTCAGTGGGTGTGATGGGCATCTCGGTCGTTCTCCCTGGCTGCGGAGCGTTCGCTCCGTGTCGGTCTCCTGCTCGGTTCAGGCGTTCTTGACGGCGTCGGCGACCGCGTCGCCGATCTCGGACGTGGTGCCCGTGTACCGCTCTGGCGATGCACAGGCGGCGGCTACCTTCGCAGCGGCCTCGTCCTCGCCGAGGAACTCGAGCATCAGGCCGGCGGAGATGATCGCGGCCAAGGGGTTGGCGACGCCCTTCCCCGCGATGTCGGGTGCGGTGCCGTGCACCGGCTCGAACATGGACGGGCCGGTGCGCGACGGGTTGAGGTTCGCGGAGGCGGCGTAGCCGACCCCTCCGGACACGGCACCGCCGAGGTCGGTGAGGATGTCGCCGAAGAGGTTGTCGGTGACGACCACGTCGTACCGCTCCGGGCGCTCGACGAAGTGGATGCACGCGGCGTCGACGTGGTCGTAGGAGGTGGTGACCTGCGGGTACTCCTCCGCGACGGCGTCGAAGGTGCGCTGCCAGAGGTCGCCGGCGAAGGTCAGCACGTTCTTCTTGTGCACCAGCGTCAGGTGGCGGCGCTCGGTGCGCGAGGCGCGCTCGAACGCGTAGCGGACGCAGCGCTCGACGCCCATGCGGGTGTTCACGGACCCCTGCGTGGCGATCTCGTGCGGGGTGCCCTTGCGGAGGAAGCCGCCCTCACCGGCGTAGGTCCCCTCGGTGTTCTCGCGGATCACCTCGAAGTCGCAGCGCGGCGGGAGCCGGAACGGGCGCAGGTTGATGTACTGGTCCAGCTCGAACCGCATCCGCAGGAGGATCCCCCGCTCGACCAGCCCCGCGGGCGCCGACACGCCGGGTGCCGGGTCGCCCACGGCGCCGAGGAGGATCGCGTCGAGGCCCCGCCACTCCTCGAGCACCTCGTCGGGCAGGACGGTGCCGTCCTCCAGGTAGCGGTGCGCGCCCAGGTCGTAGTCGGTGCTTTCGTAGGCGACGCCGGTGGCGTCGAGCACCTTGAGGGCCTCGGCGACCACCTCGGGGCCGATCCCGTCGCCGCCGATCACTCCGATCCTGTGGGTCATGTCGAAATCGCTCCAGTGGGGGGTCGGCGGGCGAGCCGTCGGGTCGGTCCAGTTCAGCTACGGGCGGTCCCGGTGGGGGCGGGCACCGGCGCAAAAGAAAACCGTCCACGCGAATGGACGGTCGGGGCGCACGTCGGGCGGCGACGTGCGCTAGCGGATGGTGCGTACCCGTTCACCGCGTGACACGGCGGAGATGCTACCAGCGCGCGTCGCGGGGCACGCGTTCGGTCCCCGCGGGCCGCTTCCTATGATCGCGGCCATGGCGAACACCCACGAGCTGTCCCAGGCTGCCTACGACCGCCTCGTCGCGGAGCTCGAGGACCTCCGGACCCGGGGCCGGATCGAGATGGCGGACCGGATCGAGCGGGCGCGGGAGCACGGCGACCTCAAGGAGAACGCCGAGTACCACGCCGCCAAGGAGGAGAAGGCGAAGATGGAGGCCCGGATCGCCCAGGTCTCCGAGATCCTCGCGAACGCCACGATCGTCGAGGGCAACGACACCGGGACCGTGGGCTCGGGGTCGATCGTGACCCTGCGCTACACCGACGAATCCGACGACGAGGCCGAGCGGTACCTGATCGGGTCGATCGAGGAGCGCCACGACGACCTGCACGTCGTCTCGCCGCAGTCGCCGCTGGGCGAGCAGCTGATGGGCGCGAAGGTCGGCGACACCGTCTCCTACGAGGCTCCCGGCGGCACCCTGAGCGTGGTGGTCCTCGACATCGAGTGACCCCGGGCGCCGGACCGGCGTCCGATCCGGCTCGACGCGCCGTTTGGAACGCCGCTTGCCGGGGAACGCGCCCGTCCATGAGGCCCGCCGACGGGCCTCCGAACGGGGAACCCGCCCGCTCCGAGGCCCCCACCCCCTCCGAAGCTCCGACCGACCGCTTCGACGGCGCCGGGTGGTTCCTCGCGGCGCTCCTCGTCGCGCTCCTCTACGGGCTGGGCGTGAGCGCGATCAGCGACGGATCCGGCGACCCGGAGCACCCGGTGCGGGCACGGGTGACCACGACGGTGCCGGTCCGCGCGGCGCTGGTGATCGGCGACGGCCCCTGACCCACCCCGTCAGTCCGGCAGCGCTCAGATGGCGGCCACGGCGTCGATCTCGACGAGGAAGTCCCGTCCGAGGCCGGCCACGACGTGCACGGTGATGGCGGGTGGCGGGTCCACCGGGTCCCACACCTGCGCGAACGCGCCGAACCCCTCCTCGATCGGTTGGCCCTGCACCACCGCGATCCTCCAGTGCACGACGTCCGCGAGCGTGGCGCCCTCGCTGTGCAGGATCGTCTCGAGGTTGCGCAGCGCCTGCAGCGACTGCTCGGCGAGGGTCGGGCCGACGACCCTGCCCTCCGCGTCGACCCCGTTCTGCCCGCCGACGTAGATGGTCTTGCGCGGCTGCTCGACGACGACCGCCTGGCTGAAGGCAGGGTTGCGGTGCAACCCCTCGGGGTTGATGTGCCGTGTGGGCATGGCTCGGTCCTCCTCGCTCGTCGACCCGCATGGGATGGTGACCTCCATTCAGGTCGGATCCCGTCCGGGTCCGTGCCGGTGGACGGGACGCGGCGGGAACGGCGCGGTCGCTAGCGTGCGGACCGTGCCGCACGACATGACCGCCGACGAGCGACGGGCGTTCCTGCTGGCCCCCGGACGGACCGGCCACCTGGCCACGGTGCGAGAGGACGGGCGCGCGCACGTCGCGCCGATCTGGTTCACCCTCGACGGCGACGACGTGCTGTTCAACACCGGTGCGGAGACGGTGAAGGGTCGCAACCTCCGCCGGACCGGTCGCGCCGCGCTCTCGGTCGACCTGCCGGTGCACCCGTACGCGTTCGTGCACCTCGAGGGGCCCGTGCACATCGAGGACGACCCCGACTCGTTCCGGGAGTGGACCCGGATCATCAGCGCCCGCTACGTGCCGCACGACGAGGTCGAGGCCTACGTCGAGCGCAACGCGGTCCCCGGCGAGCTGCTCGTGCGCCTCCGGCCCGAGACGGTCGTCGCGGTCGGCGACCTGGCGGGCTGGGACTGACTCAGCCGCGGACCTGGCCCTCGCCCCGCACGACGTACTTCGCCGTGGTGAGCTGCCGCAGCCCCATCGGGCCGCGGGCGTGGAGCTTCTGGGTGGAGATGCCGATCTCGGCGCCGAAGCCGAACTCCTCGCCGTCGACGAACCGGGTCGACGCGTTCACCAGCACGGCCGCGGCGTCGACCTCCTTCAGGAAGCGGTCCGCGGCGTCGAGGTCGCGGGTGACGATCGCCTCGGAGTGGCCGGTGCCGTTCGCGTTCACGTGGGTGATCGCCTCGTCGAGCGAGCCGACGACCTTCACCGAGAGCTTCAGGTCCAGGTACTCCGACGCGTAGTCCTCGTCGGTCGCCACCCCGGCCCTCGGCACGAGCTGCCGGGTGCGGTCGTCGCCCACCAGCTCCACCTCGGCGAGCGCGCGGTCGACCCGCGGCAGGAACTGCTCGGCCACCGCCTCGTGCACGACCAGCGACTCGGCCGCGTTGCACACCGACGGCCGCTGGGTCTTGGCGTTGACGAGGATCGTCTCGGCCATGTCGAGGTCGGCCGCCGAGTCCACGTACAGGTGGCAGTTGCCGTCGCCGTCGATCACGAACGGGACCGTGGCGTTGTCGAGGATCGTGCGGATCAGCGACGGGCCGCCCCTCGGGATCAGGCAGTCGACGAGCCCGCGCTGCTGCATGAACTCCACCGCCGCCTCGCGCGACGTGTCGTCCACGAGCACGACCGAGTCCTCCGGCAGGCCCGCCTTGGCCACCGCCTCGCGCAGCACCGCGGCGATGGCGGTGTTCGAGTGGATCGCCGTCGAGGAGCCGCGCAGGAACGCGGCGTTGCCGGACTTCACGCACAGCGCCGCCGCGTCGGAGGTCACGTTCGGGCGGCTCTCGTAGATGATCGCCACGACGCCGAGCGGCACCCGGACCCTGCTGATCCGCAGGCCGTTGGGGCGCACCCACCCGTCGAGCACCTCGCCGACCGGGTCCGGCAGCGACGCCACCTGGCGCAGCCCACCGGCCATCCCGGCGATCCGCCCCTCGTCCAGCCGGAGGCGGTCGACCAGCCCCGCGCCGATGCCGGCCTCCTCGGCGCCGGCGACGTCGCGGGCGTTCGCGGCCAGGATCTCGGTGGTGCGCGCCTCCAGCAGGTCGGCCGCCGCGAGCAGCGCCTCGTCCTTCACCGCGCTCGACGCGTTGGCGAGCTCGCGGGAGGCGTCCTTGGCCCGGCGGGCCAGCTGCGGGATGGGCGTCGGTCCGGCTGCGGCGTTGGTGGTCACGCCGAACAGGCTACCTCCCACCGGTAACCTCACGCCGTGCGCTCCCGGGCCCTCGACGCCGTCGTCAGCAGCTTCGTCGACGACGTGACCGACGCCCTCCTCACCGCCACTCGGCGCCTCCCGGACGTCGACGAGGAGGACCTCCGCGAGGCCGCCACGGTCGAGGCGTTCAACCTCTCGGTGGCGATGATCGACGCCGACGGGCGCCACACCGACGACGAGCTCGACGCCCTCGTCGACGCGTTCGGCACGCGCCTGCCCGACACCCGGCTGCTGCACGCCGCACCGGCCACGCTGCGGGGCGGCGCGCTGGTCGCGGGCCGTGCCAGCTGGCTCGAGGAGGACTCGGAGCTGTTCGGGATCCTGCTCGACGCGGACCGCCGCGACGACGGGGACCTCGCCCGCCGCTACTACGAACGGGCCCTCGACGTCGCGCACGTGGTGGCGTCGCTCGACGTCGTGCCCGCCCAGTCGGAGCTCGAGGCGATCTCGCGGCTGCGCACCCGCCTCCTCGCCGCGCTGCGCGACCGGCCCGTCGGCGGGGCGCCGACGGGCACGCCCGCCGGGGAGGGCGATCGGCCCGCGGCTCGCTCCGAGGACCCGCCGGCCCGCCCCCTCGAGGAGCTGCTCGCGGAGCTCGACGAGCTCGTCGGCCTCGACGAGGTCAAGGCCCGGGTGCACCTCGTCGCCGACTTCCTCTACGTCCAGCGGCTCCGGGCCGAGCGGGGGCTGAAGCCGCTCGAGACCAGCCACCACCTCGTCTTCACCGGCAACCCCGGCACCGGAAAGACGACCGTCGCGCGGCTGCTCGCCCAGATCTACCGGACGCTCGGCGTGGTCCAGCGCGGCCACCTCGTCGAGACGGACCGGTCCGGGCTGGTCGCGGGCTACGTCGGCCAGACCGCGGCGCGGGTCACGGCCCGCTTCGACGAGGCCGACGAGGGGATGCTGTTCATCGACGAGGCCTACACCCTCGCCCGCGGTGCGGAGAACGACTTCGGCCGCGAGGCGATCGACCAGGTCGTGAAGCTCATGGAGGACCGGCGGGACCGGGTCGTGCTGGTGGTGGCCGGCTACCCGGCGGAGATGGAGGAGTTCCTGTCCGCGAACCCCGGCCTGCGGTCCCGCTTCCCGACCGTGATCGACTTCCCCGACTACTCCACCGACGAGCTGCTCGAGATCGTCGAGCTGATGTGCCGCAAGCAGCAGTACGAGCTCGACGACGGGGCGAGGGAGCGGATCCGTGCGGCGCTCGACGCAGCGCCGAGGACCAAGGGGTTCGGCAACGCGCGCGTCGCACGCAACCTGTTCGAGGCGACCGTGAGCCGCCACGCGTCCCGGGTGCGGCCGCTCGAGCAGCACACCGAGGAGGACCTCACCGTCCTCACCGCGCAGGACGTCCCCGGCGCCGACCAGGTGGGGTGCGACTCCACGTGAAGCGGATCGGCGCGGTCGTCATCGCCGTGGGGCTCGTCCTCGGTGCCGTCGTGATCCGGGACCGCATCGAGGGCGACGACGCCGGCCCGGCCCCCTCCACCCGCGGCGTCCGGCTCGTGTGCGCGACCCAGCTCGCGGAGGTCTGCGCCGGGCTGCGCTCCGACGACCTGGAGGTCGTCGTGGAGCCCGCCGGCCGGACCGCGGATGCCCTCGCGGAGGTGGCGGAAGGGGACGATCCGGGCCTCGACCTGTGGCTGGTGGACGCCGCCTGGCCCGCCGTGGTCGAGGACAACCGCCGGTACGCCGACCTGGGCGGGGAGGTGCTCGGCGGGACCTCGGAGGTGCTCGCGCGCTCCCCCGTCGTCCTGATGGTCAGCCCCGGCCTGGTGCCCGTGCTGGAGCAGCGCTGCGGTGAGGTGGACTGGACCTGCGTCGGCGACACGGCGACCCGCCAGCAGGCCGTGGGGATCGCGTCGCCCGACCGGGGCGGCCTGCCGGTGCTCGCGTCCGCCGTCGCGGGACGGCTCGGCACCACGGACTACGCGGTCGGCGACTTCGAGGATCCGGACTTCTCGGCCTGGTTCGACCGGATCGCCACCTCCGGCACCCGCGACCTCGGTCGCCAGACGCCGCTCGAGCGCGGGGTCGCCGCCCCCGGCTACTTCGCCGTCGTCGGCACCCTGGAGCACGAGGTGGTGTCGCTGCCGCGGAGCAGGCGGCGGTACGAGCCGATCTACCCTGAGCCCGTGGTCACCTCGGACATCGTGCTCGCCGCCGTCGACGGCACCGCGGAGGCCGGGCTCGACCGCCTCGGCGGCGCCGAGCGGGTCCGCTCCCTCCTGGCCGGGGCCGGCTGGCGCGTCGAGGGGCAGCCGCTGCCCGACGGCGCGGACGCGGACCTGGCCCTGCCGGAGCGCTCGAACCTGCCCGCCGCCGGGGTGCTCCAACGGCTCAGGGAGCTGTGGGGTGCGTGAGCCGCGGGTGGCACGGGGCGGACGCCGGCGGATCGCGGGCGCCGCGGTGCTCGCCGCGGCGCTTCTCGCGGCGGCCTGCTCCGGTTCGGACGACGACGGCGGTGCGGCCGGCGGGCGGCGCGACGACTGCACCCCGGTGCCCGTGGCGGTGAGCTCGGAGAAGATCGAGCTCCTCGCCGACCTCGCCGAGCGCTTCAACGGCTCCGACGACGCGGACCCCGGCGACGGCTGCGTCCGGGTCGAGGTCCGCTCGGTGGCGTCGGGCCTCGCGATGTCCTCGCTGGTCGAGGGCTGGGACGAGTCCCGGCACGGCCCCGCACCGGTGGTCTGGTCGCCGGCGTCCAGCTCCTGGGGGACGATCCTCAACCAGCGGCTCGAGGAGGACGGTCGGCCCCCGATGGCACCGGAGGACCCGACCCCGTTCATGCTGACCCCCCTGGTGATCGCCATGCCGGAGCCGATGGCACGGGCGCTCGGCTGGCCGGATGCCGAGATCGGCTGGTCACGGATCCTCGAGCTGGCCCGCTCCGAGGGCGGCTGGGCCGACCTGGGGCACCCCGAGTGGGGCCCGTTCCGCCTCGGCAAGACCAACCCGAACTTCTCGACCTCCGGGCTCTCGGCGCTCATCGCCCAGACCTACGCGGCGACCGGCAAGACCGAGAACCTCTCCCGCGAGGACCTCGCCCGCCCGCAGGTCGCCGAGTTCGGCCGTGCGATCGAGTCGTCGGTGGTCCACTACGGCGACATCACGATGACGTTCCTCAACAACTGGTTCCGCGCGGACCGCCGCGGCACCGCGATGACCTACGCGAGCGCGGTGGCCGTCGAGGAGAAGTCGGTGATCGACTACAACGCCGGCAACCCCGACGGGGTGCTCGACCAGGGCGAGGAGCCACGGCCGCCGCGCACGCCGCTGGTGGCGGTCTACCCCTCCGAGGGCACGCTCTACTCGGACAACCCCATGTACCTGCTCGACGCCGAGTGGGTCACCGACGCCCAGCGCGCCGGCGCGGAGGCCTTCCAGGAGTACGTGCAGCGACCCGAGAACCAGCGGCGCGTGCTCGAGTACGGGTTCCGGCCCGGCAACCCGGAGGTCGAGCTCGATGCACCGATCACCCGGGACAACGGCGTCGACCCGGACCAGCCCGCGACCTTGCTCGAGGTGCCGGCCGGCGACGTGATGGACGCGCTGCTCGACGCGTGGGCCGACCAGCGCAAGGGTGCCAGGGTGCTGCTGGTGCTCGACGTGTCCGGCTCGATGGGCGACCCCGCGGACCCCGACGACCCGAACGGCCCCACCCGGCTCGACCTCGCGAAGGAGGCCATCATCGACGGCCTCGAGGACTTCAAGCCCGACGACCTGGTCGGCCTCCGCACCTTCACCACCGACGACGCCGGGACCCCGCTCGTGACCGACCTCAGCCCGCTGGAGCCGATCGGGCGCAACCGCGAACGCCTCGCCAACCAGGTCGGCGGCCTGTTCCCCCAGGCGGGCACGCCCCTGTACCAGGTCACGCTGGACAGCTACACGGAGATGCTCGACTCCTACGACCCGGAGCTCATCAACGCCGTGATCGTGCTCACCGACGGCCGCAACGACGACGCCGACCCGAGCGACGACCGCGACCAGTTCGAGGAGCTCCTGTCCACCCTCCGCTCGAACGCCGAGGGCGAGACGGCGCGCCCGGTGCGGGTGTTCACCCTCGCCTACGGCCAGGAGGCCGACGCGGGCGACCTGCGGCGGATCGCCGAGGCGTCGAACGCGACCGCGTACCGGGCGAGCGACGCGACGACCATCGACCAGGTCTTCGAGGCCGTGGTCTCCAACTTCTGACCGGACCAACTGACACGGAGCCGCAGGGATCACATGGGCGCGACCACCACCGGATCGGGGGACTACGAGGCGGAGATCCGCTGGACCACCCACGGCGTCGCCCACGTGCGCGCCGGCACGTGGGGCGGGATCGGGTTCGGCCAGGGCTGGGCGATCGCCGGCGACCACCTCCCGACCATCGCCGACCAGATCGTGAAGGTCCGCAGCGAGCGGGCCCTCTTCCACGGGGAGGGCCCCTCGGGGGCCCACCTCGCGTCGGACCTCGGCTACCGGGTGCTCGGCGTCGTCGAGCGGGCGCCGTGGCTGCGCGACCAGCAGCCCGACGAGGTGCGGGAGCTCGTCGCGGGGTACGTCGCCGGCTACAACACCCGCCTCGCCGAGCTCCGGGCCGACGGCGCCCTACCCGAGTGGTGCGCGGACGCCGAGTGGATCCGGCCGATCGACGAGCTCGACCTGTACGCCTACGTCGGCGACGTCGCGCTGCTCGCGTCCGGGCGGAACCTCGCCCAGCTGATCGGCTGGGCGCAGCCCCCCGGGCCGGACGGGCCGCACCCGCCCGCCCCGATGGACGCCATCGGGGCGCAGCCCGCGAGCAACGGCTGGGCGCTCGGCGGTGACGTGACCGCGTCGGGTGGGGGCATGGTCCTCGCCAACCCGCACTTCCCGTGGTCCGGCGAGGCGCGCTTCTGGGAGTGCCACCTCACGCTGCCCGGCGAGCTCGACGTGTACGGCGTGTCGCTGCTCGGGGCCCCCGGGGTCCAGATGGGCTTCAACGAGGGGCTGGGCTGGGCGCACACGTTCTCGAAGGGCCACCGCTTCACGCTCTACCGGATGCACCTCGTGCACGGCGCGCCGACCGAGTACCGCTACGGCGACGGCACCCGGCGCATGACCAGCCGCACCCACGAGGTGCAGGTGCGCCGGGAGGACGGCACGGTCGAGCAGGTGCGTCGCGAGATGTGGTCCACCCACCACGGTCCGATGCTGAACCTCCCGCTGCTCGGCTGGGGCGAGGAGGTCGCGTTCAGCTACCGGGACGCCAACCTGGACAACGCGTCCGTGCTCCAGCAGTTCCTCGCGATCGCGCGGTCGACCGACGTCGGCCAGCTCCGACGGAGCTTCCACGAGCTGCGGGGCATGCCGTGGGTGAACACCCTCGCCGCGGACCGCGACGGCAACGCCTGGTACGGCGACCACTCGGCGACCCCCGCGCTGTCGGAGGGCGCGGCCCGCCGCTTCGAGGAGCGCCTCCGGACGGACCTCGTCGCCGCGCTCCTCCACCAGAACCGGATCGCACTCCTCGAGGGCGACGAACCCGACGACGAGTGGGTCGAACGCCCGGGTGCACGCTCCCCCGGCCTCGAGCCCCCGGAGCGGCTGCCCGAGCTGCAGGTCCGCGACGTGGTGGTGAACGCCAACGACTCGCACTGGCAGTCGCACCCGACCCGCACCCTCGAGGGGTACCCGGTGCTGTGCGGGTTCGAGCGCACGCCGCGCACGCTGCGCACCCGGCAGAACCTCCGCCTCGCGAAGCGCCTGGCGGAGCGGGGCGGCGTCGTGCTCGAGGACCTGCTCGCCGCGGTGTTCGACGGGGAGAGCCTCAGCGCGGAGCTGCTGCTCGACGGTGTCGTGCAGCGCTGCCGCGACGCGAAGGTGGTGCACCTGGCCGGGGAGGAGCGGCCGCTCGACGACGTCGTCGCCGTGCTCGAGGCCTGGGACCGCAGGTACCGCACCGACTCGGTCGGGGCGGTGCTGTGGCGCGAGGTCATGGCCGGGTTCCCCGACACCGCCTGGGTGGACGCGGGTGACCTGTTCGCCACCGGGTTCGACCCCGCGGACCCGCTCGGCACCCCGCACACCCTCGCACCGCCCCCGGAGGACGGCCACGACCCCGTCGTCGCCGCGGTCGGCCACGCCCTGGCCGCGCTGGAACACGCCGGGGTGCCGATCGACGCCCCGCTCGGCGAGGTCCAGTGGGCGGTGCGCGGCGATCGTCGGGTGCCGGTCCCGGGCGGAGGTGAGGGCGAGGGCGTGCTCAACGTGCTCGCCCCGGTCGGTGCGCTCGCGTCGACGGCACTGGAGCCGCCCGACCCGCCACCGGTCGCGGTGCCCGGCCGGGACCGCACCGGGCTCGGCGAGGGCGGCTACCAGGTGACCTACGGGACCAGCTTCCTCATGGCCGTCGAGCTCACCCCCGACGGGCCGGTCGGGCTGGGGCTGCTCGCGTACGGCCAGAGCGGCGACCCGCGCTCGCCGCACCACGCGGACGGCACCGAGGCCTACGCGGCCGCGGCGCCCCGCCCGCTGCGGTTCCGCGACGCGGACATCGAGGCGGACCCCGAGCTGCGGCGCCGCACGGTGCGCTCGGGTCCGGGCTGAGCCGATGGCGTCGTTCCGCGACCGGTTCCTCACCCCGCAGGTCGCCCGTGCGATCACCTCGCCCTCCGCGATCGTGCTCGCCGGGGCGGGTGCGGCGGTGGGCATCGTCGCGGGACTGCCCGCGATCGGGGCGGTCGCGCTGGGTGCCGCGGCGGCCGCGGCGCGGGTGCTCGCCGCGGTGCCACGGGGGCCGCGCCCGCCCGCCATCTCCCCGCGCCAGCTCGACCAGCCGTGGCGCGCGCTCGTCGAGGACGTGCTCGACGCCAGCCGAAGGTTCGACCGGGCGCTGGAGGGCGTCCGCGAAGGGCCGCTGCGCGAACGCCTCGGCGAGCTGCGTGCGCGGCTCGACATCGCCATCGAGGAGGCGTGGCGGATCGCGTCGGCGGGCAACTCGCTGTCCAACGGCCGTGCCCAGATCGACACCGTCCGCATCCTCGAGGAGCTGCACCGGGCCGAGTCGGGGCCGCACACCACCCGCTCGGAGCCGACCATCGCCGCGATCCGCTCGCAGCTCGCGGCCGCCGAACGGCTCGACCGGACGATCGCGGACACCTACGACCGGCTGCGCCTCCTCGACGCCCGCATCGACGAGGCCGTGACCCGCACCGTCGAGCTGTCGGTGACCCAGGCCGACGCCGCGATCGGCGGGCTGAGCGGGCCCGGCGGCGTCCGCGCCGAGCTCGACTCGATCGTCGACGACATGGAGGCGTTGCGGCAGGCGGTCGAGGAGACCCGCCGGGCCGATGCGGGCACCGGGCCACCCGGGGAGGCCGGGTCGGCGTCCACGTGAGCGCGACGTCGATGGCACCTCGTGAGGCCGGCACGGCACCCCCTGCCCGGAGCCTCCTCGCCGCCAGCACCGCGCCGGCGCTCGGGACCGCGCTGTCGAGGGTGACGGGCCTGGTGCGCGTCGCGGCGCTCACCGCCGCGCTCGGCCTCACCAGCGTCGCGGACGTCTACAACCTCGCCAACACCGCACCGAACATCGTCTACGAGCTGGTCATCGGCGGGGTGCTGTCCTCCACCCTCGTCCCGCTGTTCATCAGCGCGCGGGAGGACTCCAAGGGCGTCTCGGAGGACGATGCCTCCTCGGTGATGGTCACCGTGGCGTTCGTCGCCATCACGGTCCTGACGGTGCTGGCGGTGCTCGGGGCACCGCTGCTCAACCGGCTGTTCGCGCTGCCGCTCGAGGGCGAGGAGCGTCGCCGCCAGCTCGACCACGGCGGCGACTTCCTGATGCTGCTGCTCCCGCAGATCTTCTTCTACGGGATGATGACGCTCGGCACGGCGCTGCTCCACGCGCGGCGCCGGTTCGCGGCCCCCGCGTTCGCGCCGGTGCTGACGAACGTGGTGATCTCCGCCGCGGCGCTCGTCGTCTACTTCATGTTCGAGGGCGACGGTCCCAACCCCATGCGGACCGTCTACGTGCTCGGCCTCGGCACGACCGCCGGGATCGCGGCGATGGCCATCGCCCTGCTCCCCGCGCTGCGGCGGGCGGAGGTGCGCCTGCGGTGGGACTTCCGCCCCAAGCACCCCGCCGTGCGGGCGGTGCTGCGGCTGTCCGGCTGGACGGTCGGGTTCACCATCGCGAACTCCGTCACGACACTGGTCGTGCTGACGATGGCCCGCGGCGCCGGTGTCGGCGCGGTGTCCGCCTACCAGTACGCGTTCATCTTCTTCCAGCTGCCCTACGGCCTGATCGCGGTGTCGATCATGACGGCGATCCTCCCCGAGCTCTCCCACGCCGCGAACGCCGGTGACGAGGAGACCTTCGGCGCCCACTTCCGCGAGGGCCTGAGCCTCCTGCTGACCCTGATGATCCCCGCCGCGGTCGCCTACCTGGTGCTCGGCGAGCCGCTGATCTCGCTGCTGCTCCAGCGTGGCCAGTTCAACCCCGACTCCGCCGCCCGCACCGCCGACATGCTCGCCGGGTTCAGCATCGGACTGCCGGCGTTCGCCGTGTTCCTGTACTGCGTCCGAGCGTTCCACTCCCGCAAGGACACCCGCACGCCCTTCTACCTCAACCTCGGCGAGAACCTCCTCAACATCGCCCTCGTGGTGCCCGCCATCGGGTTGTTCGGCACGCCGGGCCTGTCCGTGGCCTACTCGGTCGCCTACGTGGTGGCGGCCGTGGCGGCCCTCGTCGTGCTGGCACGCCGGGTGCCCGGGCTGCTCGGCCGGCGCGACGTGCGGACCTTCGTCCCGGGCCTGCTCGTCGCCGCGGCGGTCGGCGTGTGGGTCGCCGTGGCGAACACGTACCTGCCGGAGGGCACCAACGACTTCGTGCGCATCCTCGCCTGCCTCGTCGTGGCGGCCCTCGTCTTCGCCGGTTCCGTCGTCGCCGCGCGTCCGCACGGGTTCGAGGCGATCACCCGCCGCGCCCGCGCGGCGCTCCCCGGCCGGCGCTGAGAACCCGTTCCCCGTTCCGGGAGCGACCGTTAGGCTCGCCCCCATGTGGAAAGCCCTGAAGAAGTGGTGGAGGTACCTCGGCGCCAAGCTGGGCGTCGCCTTCGAGGAACGCGCCGATCCGAAGGTGCAGCTCGAGCAGGCGATCGCCGAGGCGCAGGACCAGCACCGCAGGCTCAAGGAGCAGGCCGCGAACGTCATCGCCAACCAGAAGCAGGCGGAGATGCGGCTCAACAGGGCGCTCGACGAGCTCGAGAAGCTCAACCGCAACGCGCAGCAGGCCGTGATCATGGCCGACGAGGCGGCGAAGGCGGGCAACACCGAGCGTGCGAACGAGATGACCCACGCGGCGGAGGCGTTCGCGAACCAGCTCATCGCCAAGGAGGCGGAGGTCGAGACGCTCAAGACCATGTCGCTGCAGGCGACGCAGGCCGCGGAGCAGGCGAAGGCCGCGGTCCAGACCAACTCCCGGGTCCTGCAGGAGAAGCTCACCGAGAAGCAGAAGCTCCTGTCCCAGCTCGACCAGGCGAAGATGCAGGAGCAGATGAACTCGGCGATGGCGTCGCTGACCGAGCAGGTCGGCACCGACGTGCCGACGCTCGACGAGGTGCGCGACAAGATCGAGCAGCGCTACGCCCGGGCACGTGGGGCCTCGGAGCTCCAGGGCATGTCGGTGGAGTCGAAGATGCTCGAGGTCGAGCAGGCGTCGGTGAACTTCGAGGCCCAGGCGCGGCTCAGCGAGATCCGCTCGAAGCTCGGGATCGCGGACCCGGCCGCCGAGGCGGCCACCCCCACCCCCACCGAGGAGCCCGCCGGGGACGAGCAGCCGAGCGCGGGTGAGCAGGCGGGCGCCGAGGGCGGCACCTCCGCCTGACCGGCGCCGGCTCCCGCGTCAGGGGAGCACGACGAGGTCGTCGCGGTGGACGGCCTCACCGGAGTGGTCGAACAGCTCCTCGGAGCTGCGGCCCGCCATCGCGGTGAGGGTCGCGGAGTCGACCTTCGCGAGCCCCTTGGCGACGACGGCGCCGTCGCGGTCGACGATCTCGACCGCGTCCTCGGCGGCGAACTCGCCCTCCACGGCGACCACCCCGGCGGCGAGCAGCGACCTGCCGCCCCGGGTCAGGGCGCGGACCGCGCCGTCGTCGACGACGATCCTCCCCTCCGCCGGCAGCGCGAACGCGATCCAGAGCTTGCGGGCGGGCAGCCGCCGGTCCTGTGCGACCACGGTGGTGCCGACCCCCGGGCGACCCTCGACGGCGTCGACGAGCACCTGCGGCCGGTCCGCGGCGGCGATGACCGTGCGGACCCCCGACCACGAGGCCATCTTCGCGGCGGCGAGCTTCGAGGCCATGCCCCCGCTCCCCCGGGCCGTGCCGGCGCCCCCGGCGAGGGACTCGAGCTCGTGGTCGACCTCGACGATCTCCGCGATCAGCGACGCCCCCGGTTCGAGGCGGGGGTCCGCGTCCATGAGCCCGGGGGTGTCGGTGAGCAGCACGAGGACGTCCGCCCGGATGAGGTGCGACACCAGGGCCGCCATGCGGTCGTTGTCGCCGAAGCGGATCTCGTCGTCGGCGATCGCGTCGTTCTCGTTCACGACGGGCACCACGCCCAGCTCGAGCAGGCGCTCGAGGGTGGCGCGCGCCTGCAGGTACTGGGTGCGGACCATGAAGTCGAGCGGGACGAGCAGCACCTGGCCGGCGACCAGCCCGTGCTCGGCTAGCGCGTCGTTCCAGGACTGCACGAGGCGAGCCTGGCCGACCGCGGAGATCGCCTGGAGGGTGCGCGCGTCCTTGGGGCGCTGCTCGGCGGTGAGGCCGAGCGCGGGGAGGCCGGATGCCACCGCGCCCGACGAGACGAGCACCACCTCGTGCCCGGCGTCGCGCAGCTGCGCGACCTCGGCGCCGACCTTGTCGAGCGCCCGCTGGTCGATGACCCCGTGCTCGTCGGTGAGGCTGGACGTGCCCAGCTTGGCGACGACCCGCATCAGTCCCCGCCCCGGTCGGGAGCCTCGTCGAAGGGCTGCACGTCGATGTCGTGGTCGCTCTCGTAGTCGAAGCTGACCGAGCCGATGTGCACGACGTCGCCGTGGCGCGCACCGGCCCTGGCCAGCGCCCGGTCGACGCCGATGCGGGCCAGCCGCTCTCGCACGACCTCCATCGCGCCCGGGTCGGTGAGGTCGGACAGGCCCACGGCCCGCACCGCCTCCCGTCCGACCACCTCGTAGCTGCCGTCGTCGCGGCGGGTGATGCGCACCCCCTCCGCGACCGGCCGGTGGGTCACGAAGGTCTCCGGTTCCGGCTCGAGGGCACGGGCGGCCTCGACCTCCCGCCGCAACGCCCCGAGCAGCTCGTCGATCCCCTGCCCGGTGACCGCGGAGACGACCAGACCGTCGAAGGCCTCGACGACCTCCGCGTCGGCGGTGTCGGCGCGCGACCCCACCCGGATCCGGGGGCGCGACAGCAGGTCCGCCCGGTACCCGGCGAGCTCCTCGAGCAGCACCCGCTCCTGCTCCTCGGGCGGCGCGGGCGCCATCGGGGAGAGGTCGAGCAGCAGCACCAGCACCCGGGCGCGCTCGATGTGCCGGAGGAACCGGTGGCCGAGCCCCTTGCCCTCCGCCGCCCCCTCGATCAGCCCCGGCACGTCCGCCACGACCATCTCGAAGGTGTCGGCGCCCTCGCCCATGCGCACCACACCGAGGTTGGGCACGAGGGTGGTGAACGGGTAGTCCGCGATCTTCGGGCGCGCCGCGGAGATCCTCGAGATGAGCGTCGACTTGCCCACGTTGGGGAAGCCGACGAGGGCGACGTCGGCCATGAGCTTCAGCTCGAGCCACACCCACCGCTCCTCGCCGAACTCGCCCTGCTCCGCGAACGCAGGGGCGCGCCGACGGTTCGACAGGAACCGGGCGTTGCCCTTGCCGCCCCGGCCGCCGGCGGCGGCGAGCCAACGGTCGCCGTCCGCGACCAGGTCCGCGAGCACCTCGCCGTCGCGGTCCTTCACGACCGTCCCGACCGGCACGCGCACGACGAGGTCCTCGCCCGCGGCGCCGTGCCGCTTCTTGCCGGACCCGTGGGCGCCGTTGGCGGCCCGGCGGTGCGGGTGGTCGCGGAAGGCCAGCAGCGACGCGATGTTGCGGTCCGCGACGAGCCACACGTCGCCGCCCTTGCCGCCGTCGCCGCCGTCGGGCCCGCCGCGGGCGACGTGCGCCTCGCGGCGGAACGACACGCAGCCGGCGCCGCCGTCACCGCCCTTCACGTTGAGCGCGCACTCGTCGACGAACTCGGACACGGTGGCCAAGGATACGGGCGGCACCGTGGGGGCCCGCGCCGCGGCGCCCCGGGGGTGTCACCGCCGGACCCTACGATCGGCACCATGACCACGCGCACCCCCACCGACGCCACCCAGCGCGCGCGTGAGTGGGCATCGACCATGGGCGGGCACCGCTCCGGCCGGGTCGACGAGCCTGCGGTCCGCCGCGCCCACGCGGATTCAGCGGGCTCCGGCACCCTGCTGGCCGCGACGCTCGACCGCGAGGCCCGCGAGGAGGTGGAGGACCGCCTGCTCGCGCCCGGCGCCACCCGCGCCCGTGGCGCCGGCGAGCGCGCCGTGGAGGAGGAGCCGGACCCGCAGCGCACCTGCTTCGAGCGCGACCGCGACCGGATCCTGCACAGCACCGCGTTCCGTCGCCTGGCCGGCAAGACCCAGGTCTTCGTGTTCCCCGACGACCACCAGCGCACCCGGCTCACGCACGCGCTCGAGGTCGCCCAGGTGGCCACGGCCATCGCGAGGGCGGTCGGGCTGAACGTGGCGCTGACCGAGGCGATCGCGCTCGGCCACGACTGCGGCCACGGGCCGGGCGGGCACGCCAGCGA
>CBFGTJ010000017.1:0-28313 GCA_965651815.1 uncultured Microthrixaceae bacterium
AGATCCGGATGCTGTCGATGCCCTGCTCGTTGCGGATCTTCTCGACGAAGGCGACCGCCTCCTCGATCGAGTCGAACTGGTTGTAGCCGGTGTCGCCGTCCGGGTTCTGGAAGATCACCATGTGCTGCGGCACGTCGCCTCCTGGTCCAAGCGGATCGGAGGTGAAGTGTACGTCGATGCCGGCGCCGGCCGACCATGAAGCGACCGGACGGCCACGGTCCGTCCCGTCGGGGCCACTGCGTGGTTAGATGGCGCTCCCGACGGGGGGCTCGGGCGGTCGGCACCGCGACGAGGGACGTGATGGTGAGGGCCAGGAGCGGCGGCGACGACATGAGCGACACCGACCAGCAACCCGGCGAGCCGCTGCTCCGGGTCGAGGACATCAGCGTCCGCTTCGGCGGCGTCGTCGCGCTCGACGGGCTGAGCTTCTCGATCCGCCGCGGATCGATCAGCGCGCTCATCGGCCCGAACGGCGCCGGCAAGACGACGTTGTTCAACGTGATCAGCCGCCTCTATCCCGCGACAACCGGCGCGATCACCTTCGACGGTCAGGACCTGTTGAAGGTGGCGCCCCACGAGATCGCGCGCGCGGGCATCGCGCGCACCTTCCAGAACGTCGCCCTCTTCCCCGGGCTGTCGGTGCTCGACAACGTCCGCGTCGGCGCGCACACCCGCGGGGACGTCGGCTTCGTGAGGGGGATGCTCGGCCTCGGGCGTGCGGAGAACCGCCGCATGGCCGCCGACGCGATGGAGCTGCTCGAGCG
Source organism: uncultured Microthrixaceae bacterium (assembly GCA_965651815.1). Lineage (GTDB taxonomy): Bacteria > Actinomycetota > Acidimicrobiia > Acidimicrobiales > Microtrichaceae > CBFGTJ01. The sequence continues at coordinate 765 of CBFGTJ010000017.1, forward strand.
TCTCGACCTGGCGCACCTCGCGCACCGTCCCGCCGCCGGGCTGCCGTTCGGCACGCTCAAGCGCATCGAGCTCGCACGGGCGCTCGCCGCCCGGCCGCGCCTGCTGATGCTGGACGAGCCGGCGAACGGGCTCACCCACGGCGAGGTGGACGAGCTCGCCGCGACGATCCGCCAGCTGCGCGACGAGTTCGACCTGACGGTCCTCCTCGTCGAGCACCACATGGCGATGGTGATGTCGATCTCCGACCACATCGTCGTGCTCGACTTCGGCCGGCGCATCGCCGAGGGCCCGCCGGAGACCGTGCGCAACGACCCCCTGGTCATCCAGGCCTATCTGGGGACGCCCGCGTGAGCGCCCTGCTGTCGCTGCGCGGCGTGACCGGCGGGTACGGGCCCGTCACCGTCCTGCACGACATCGACCTGGAGGTGGCCGAGGGCGAGGTCGTCGTCGTGCTCGGCGCCAACGGCGCGGGGAAGACCACGACCCTGCGGGCGATCGTCGGCGAGATCGCCACCCGCGGCGAGCGGAGGTTCGCGGGCGAGCCGCTCCCCCGCACGCCGGAGAAGGTCGCGAGGGCGGGCATCGGCCTGGTGCCCCAGGGCCGCGGCACCTTCGCGGAGCTGACCACCGAGGAGAACCTGCGGCTGGGCGCGGCGATGCGGCGCGACGCGGACGTCCGCCGCGACCTCGAGCACTGGTACGAGGTGTTCCCCCGCCTGCGCGAGCGGCGCGACCAGCCGGCCGGCTCGATGAGCGGCGGAGAGCAGCAGATGCTCGCCATCGCCCGGGCGCTGATGCTGCGCCCGCGCCTGCTGCTCCTGGACGAGCCCTCCCTCGGCCTGGCGCCGCTGATCACGCGGGAGCTGTTCGAGCAGCTCGGCCGGCTCAACCGCGAGGAGGGCCTCACCGTGCTCGTCGTCGAGCAGAACGCCAACCTCGCGCTCGAGATCGGCCACCGCGCGTACGTGCTCGAGACCGGGCGCATCGTCGCGTCGGGCCCCGCCGACCAGCTCCGCGGCGACGACGCCATCCGCAAGGCCTACCTGGGGTTCTGACCATGGAGCTGTTCTTCCGCTACCTCCTCAACGGGATCGGGAACGGCGCGGTCTACGCGCTGGTCGCCCTGGCGCTGGTGCTGATCTTCCGCTCGACGGGGCTGCTCAACCTGGCCCAGGGGGAGATGGCGCTCTTCTCCACCTACTTCGCGTGGAAGCTGACCGACCTCGGCCTGGCCATCGTGCCGACGATCGCCATCGCGGTGGTGGCGAGCATGTTCGGCGGTGCGCTCATCGAGCGCACCCTCATCCGCCCGGTGCACGGGCCCGACAAGAGCCCCCTCAACGTGCTCATCGTCATGCTCGGGCTCTTCCTCGGGCTCAACGCGCTCGCGCAGCTGATCTTCAGCGACGACGCCGAACCGATGCCGAAGCCCTGGCCCACGGTCGCCTCGCCCGGCGACCCGGTCGGCCGCAACGCCCGGTTCGCCGAGGTGGGCGGCGTGCCGATCTCGTGGTCGGTCGTCGCCCTGCTGCTCTCGCTCATCGTGCTCGCCGGGCTGCTGTACCTGCTCTTCCAGCGCACGAAGCTCGGCCTGATGCTGCGCGCCGCCGCGTCGAACCCCGCCTCGGCCCGCCTCGTGGGCATCAACTCCTCGAACATGCTGATGCTCGGCTGGGCGCTCGCCGCGGGCCTCGGTGCCGTCGCCGGCGTGCTCGCGGCGGCGGACCGTGGCTCGGTCAACCCCGGCCTCATGGCGGTGGTGCTGGTCTACGCCTTCGCGGCGGCAGCGCTCGGCGGGTTCGACAGCCCGATCGGCGCGGTCGTCGGGGCGATGATCGTGGCGATCGCCGAGGCGATGACCATCGGCTACGTCAAGGCCCTGTCCACCATCGAGCTGGTCGTGCCGTTCGGGCTCATCCTGCTCGTGCTGCTCGTCCGCCCGACGGGCCTGTTCGGACGGAAGGTGGTCGAGCGCGTATGACCCGCCGCAACCTGCGCATCGCCGTCGGCGTGGTGGTCGCCGCCGCTGCGCTGTACGCCCCGTACTACTTCGGGCCGTCGATCAACCAGGAGCTGTCGCGGGCCCTGTACTTCGCGATCGCCGCGATGGGCCTCAACCTGCTCACCGGGTTCAACGGCCAGGTGTCGATCGGGCACGGCGCGTTCTTCGGCGTCGGCGCGTTCACGACGGCCATCCTGATGGACAGCTACTCGTGGACCTTCGAGCTCACGATCCCCGTCGCGGCGCTGCTCGCGGCGCTCGTCGGCGTCGCGGTGGGCGTGCCGGCGCTGCGGGTCCGCGGCCTCTACCTGGCGCTGGTCACGCTGGGCCTGGCGGTGCTGTTCCCCCGCCTCGGCCAGCGGTTCATCGAGGGCACCGGCGGCGTCGCGCTCATCCGCCCCAGCCGCCGCGGGTTCGACTCGCTCATCGACGGGCTGGCGAACGACCAGTGGCAGTACCTCGAGACGCTGGCCATCGCCGCGCTGCTCTTCCTCCTCGCCTGGAACCTGACGCGGTCGCGGGTCGGACGGGCCATGATCGCGGTGCGCGACCAGGAGGTCGCCGCCTCGACCGTCGGCATCAGCATCGCGAGGGTCAAGGTCGGGACCTTCGCCCTGTCCGCCGCGTACGCCGGGGTCGCCGGGTCGCTGTCGGTGATGATCGACCGCGCCGCGGACGCCACCGACCCGATCCTGGCCTTCCGCAACTCGATCGAGTTCCTCGTCGCCGTCGTGATCGGCGGCGCGGCGACCATCGCCGGACCGGCGGTGGGCGCACTGGTCCTCATCCTGCTGCGCCGGGAGACCAACGGGCTCATCGAGGGCAAGGAGATGCTCTCGCCGGCGATCTTCGGGGCCGCGCTCATCGCGATGATCTTCGTGCTGCCGGGCGGTGTGGTCGGCGGCCTGCGGAAGCTCACCGACCGGGTGCTCCCCGAGCACCCTCGACCCAAGGAGAACCCATGAGACGAACGAAGCTCCGCGCCTTGTTGGCGCTGCTCGCCGCGCTCGCGCTGCTCGGAGGTGCCTGCAGCAGCAGGGACGACGACTCCGGCTCCGGCGGCAACGGCGGCGGCAACGGGGAGGAGGGCAGCGGCGAGTCCGCGACCGGCATCGACATCGAGGACTGCGTCGCCGACCCGACCGAGGAGATCGAGGGCGACACGATCAAGCTCGTGTCGTCGTACCCGCAGTCCGGCCTGACCGGCGCGTTCGCCGAGATCGGCCGCGGCTGGGCCGCCTACTTCGACAAGGTGAACGAGGAGGGCGGCGTCGAGATCGCCGGCAAGTCCTACAAGATCGAGTTCGAGGACCGCGACGACGAGTACAACCCGCAGCGGACCGCCTCGAACATCGAGGACCTCGTCGGTGCGGACGGCAGCGGTGCGTTCGCGGTGTTCAGCGTCGTGGGCACGGCGAACAACATCAACGTCCGCGACTTCCTCGACGAGCTGTGCGTGCCGAACCTGTTCGCCGCCACCGGCTCGGTCGCCTGGGGCAATCCCGAGTACCCCTGGCTGATCGGCTCCACGCTGGCGCCGTACACGCTCGAGTCGTACGCCTTCGCGGAGTACCTGAAGGAGAACGACCCGGACGCGACCGTGGCGATGCTGCGCCAGTCCGACGAGTTCGGTGAGACCTACGAGCAGACGTTCCGCCAGGCCATCGAGGGCACCGACATCGAGCTGGTCGCGGTGGAGAACTACGCGCCCGGCTCCGACGAGGTCCGCTCGCAGGTGACCAGCCTCGCCGACAGCGGTGCGACGGCGTTCTTCAACGGCGGCACGCTGCTCGCCTGCCCGAACGCGCTGACCGCGAAGCAGGAGGAGGGCTGGGAGGCCATCACCTGGGTGTCGGGCACCTGCGTGTCGAAGACGCTGATGGGCCTCGCCGGCTCGGCGGCCGACGGTGCGATCAGCCTCGCCAACATCAAGGACCCGCTGAACCCGAAGTACGCGGACGATGCGGACGTGAACGCCTACCGCGAGGCCGTCGAGAAGTACCGGTCGGACTTCAAGGACCGGAGCCTCGACCTCGAGAACGCGATCATCGCCTACGGCTGGACCCAGGCCGAGCTGTTCGTGCAGGCGCTCGAGGCCGCTGAGGCGCCGACCCGCCTGGCGGTGATGGACGCCATCCGCAGCCTCGACGGCGCGACCACCAGCCTGATGCTGGACGGCGTGTCGGTCTCGACCAGCGAGGACGACCAGTTCATGGGCGAGACGTTCACGCTGATCGAGTACGACGGGGCCGCCGGCCACTTCAACGAGATCGGCGAGCTCATCGACTACGAGGGCCAGACCGCCGAGCTCACCCCCGAGGAGCTGATCGGGGTCTGAGCGACGGCTGACCACGCCCGGCACGGGCCCCGGCACCCTCGGGTGCCGGGGCCCGTGCGCGTTCCGGGCTCAACGTCGGACCCGCGCCCCCATGAACATGTCGCGGAGCTCCTCGTAGGACTCCACCACCCTGCCGGCGCCGAGCACCACCGACTCGAGCGGCTGGCGCACGATCCGCACCGGCACCTCGCACTCCTTGGACAGCCGCAGGTCCAGCCCCTTGAGCAGCGCGCCGCCGCCGACGAGGTGGATGCCGTGCTCGATGAGGTCCTGTGCGAGCTCGGGCGGCGCCTCGCCGACGCAGGCGAGCACCGAGTCGACGATCGCGTTGACCGGTTCGGAGATGGCCTCCCGCACCTCCGCGGCGGAGAGGATGACGGTCTTGGGGAGCCCGGACATCAGCTCGCGGCCCCGGACCTCGGCGCGCACCTCGTCGGGGGTCGGGTGGGCGGAGCCGATGAGGATCTTGATCTCCTCCGCCGTCTGCTCGCCGATCGCGATGCCGTACTCCCGGCGGATGTAGGTGATGATCGCCGCGTCGATGTCGAAGGAGCCGACGCGCACCGCCTGGAGCGCGACGATGCCGCCGAGCGAGATGAGCGCGGTCTCGGAGGTGCCGCCGCCGATGTCGACGACCATGTTCGCCATCGGCTCGTTGATCGACAGCCCCGCCCCGATCGCCGCGGCCATCGGCTGCTCGATCAGCTGCGCCTCCACGGCGCCGGCCTTGCGGGCTGCCTCGGTCACCGCCCGCTTCTCGACCGCGGTGATCGCGGACGGCACGCAGATGACGACGCGGGGACGGTTGAACCGGTTGACGCCGACCCGCTTGAGCAGCAGGCGGATCATCTCCTGGGTCACCTCGAAGTCGGTGATCGCCCCTTTGCGCAGCGGCCGCACGGCGACGATGTAGCTCGGGGTGCGCCCGATCATCTTCCAGGCGTCGCGCCCCATCGCCAGCACCTCGTTGGTGCGGCTGTTGAGCGCGATGACAGAGGGCTCGTTCAGGACGATGCCCTCACTCCTGGCGTACACCAGCGTGTTCGCGGTGCCCAGGTCGATCGCGAGGTCGCGTGCCAGCTCAGGCTCCCCGTCGGTCCCGTGTCGGCGTCCGTTCCCGGTCCGCGTCCGGCGAGAGGGCCCTCATCTTCTGGTTGAACTCCTCGATCGAGGATCTCGGGGAGGTCGGCGACGGCCTGGAGCGGATCCACAGCACCAGGAGGCCGACGCCGCTGAGGCCCAGGGCGATGAGCAGGTAGACGAGGTTGTTCATGGTGCCGCGCTGGAGGCGGCAGCCGCGCAGGGTTCCTCCACGGGCCACATCGTAGAAGACGACCGACCGCCGTCCGTCGCCGCGCCCCGACCGACCGGTGCCATCGCTAGGGTGGCTCCCCATGACGGGCGGGTCCGAGACGAACCCAGAGGACGCCCCCATGCGACCGCCGGGACCGCTCGACCGACCGTGGACCCACCCGAGCGAGATCGGCCTCGCGACCCGGGGGAGCGTGGATCGGCGCCGGTCGAGCATCCTCGCGACCGGTGTGGTCCTCGGGGGGCTCGGCCTGCTGCTGTCGGGCATGCTGCTCGGCAGCGGCGACGGCGACCAGCGGGTCTCGGCCACCTCGGAGCGGACGGAGCGGATCGAGCGCTCGGTGCTGACCGTGATCTCCGTGCACGACGGGACGACGTCGTTGCACGCGGGGCTCGCGGTGGACCACGCCGGGCACGTGCTGGTGCCGATCGACGCGGTCCGCGACGCCGACTCCCTGTGGGTCCAGGGCGCCGGGGGCGTCTCGACCCGCGCGGATGCGGTCACCCTCGACGAGCGGACCGCGTTCGGCGTCGTGCGGACGCACGAGCCGGCCGGGACGCCGCCCCGGATCTCGGAGGGGCCGCCCACGCCCGGCCAGGAGGTCCTGCTCGTGCGGTGCGGCAAGGACGGACCCACGACCCGCAGCGGCAGGATCGGCTCCGAGGTGCTCGTCGGGAAGCTCCCGCCGGCGCCGTGGACGCACCACGTCGTCGCCACGCCGGTCACGACCGGCGGGGACGGGTCGAGCGCCGGCGAGCTGGTGTTCGACGAGTCGGGCCGCCTGCTGGGCCTGTCCCGCGACCGCCGTGCCGAGGGCGCCGTGGTGGGGGACGCGCCGGGCGCGTCGCGGGTGATGCACCCCGCCCGGGACCTGCTCGAGCTGGGCCGGCGGCTGGTCGCGGACGCCTCCGACTGACCCCGCGGCGGCGACCGGCGCGCCTCGACGGAGGCACCTACGATCGCGGAGGTGAGCACCTCTGGGCCGTTCGGGTCCGACCCCTCCGACGACGACGACGGCGGCGGCGCCAACCCGTTCGAATCGATGGGCTTCTTCCTCCACGACCTGTCGCGCATGTTCGCGGCGGGTCCGGCGGGAAGTTGGGAGTCGGCGTACCAGCTGTCGGCGGCGATCGCGAACGAGGGGCAGCCCGAGTCGAACATCGACCCGGCCGAGCGCCTCGCCGTCGAGCAGCTCGCGCGGGTCGCCGAGCTGCAGGTGGCGGAAGCCACCGGCCGGCCGTTCGAGTCGCAGGTGCGCCTCGAGCCGCTCAACCGCACGCAGTGGGCCCGCCGCTTCCTCGACGACGAGCGGCCGCTGCTGGAGCGGCTCAGCGGCTCCATCGGCGCCGCCCTGCGCTCCCAGCTGGGTGAGCTGGGCGGCGAGGCCGACGCGGCGGCGGACCTGGGGCTGCCCGGGTTCCCCGGCATGCCGCCGGACGCGCTGCTGCAGCAGATGATGGAGATGCTCGGTCCGATGCTGCTCGGCATGATGGCGGGCAGCACCGCGGGGCACCTCGCGGGGCGGGCGCTCGGCCACTACGAGCTGCCGGTCCCCCGCCCGGTCGACGGGCCGTTGACCCTCGTGCTGCCCAACGTCGACGACTTCGCCGAGTCGTGGAGCCTGCCCGAGGACGGCATCCGCCTGTGGGTCGTGCTCTCCGACGTCGCGCACCACCACGTGCTGACGGTCCCGCACGTGCGGGAGCGCCTCGAGTCGCTGCTCACCCGCTACGTGTCGGCGTTCAGCGAGGACCCCGAGCAGATCGAGCGGCGGCTCGGCGAGCTGGGCGTGATGGACCAGATGGGCTCCGAGCCGGAGCTGGAGGCGATGCAGCGCCTGGCCGGGCAGCCGGACGTCCTGCTGGGGGCCATGCAGTCCGACGAGCAGCTGGCCCTCGTGCCCGAGCTCGACGCGCTGGTCGCGGCCATCGAGGGCTACGTCGACCACCTGCTCGACCGGATCGGCGGGCGCCTCGTGCCCGAGTACGACCGCATCACCGAGGCGCTGCGCCGCCGCCGGGTCGAGGCGGGCCCGGCGAACCGCTTCGTCGAGCGCCTGTTCGGGCTCGGGCTGTCCCAGCAGACCTTCGACCGCGGCGCCGCGTTCGCCGAGGGCGTCGTGCAGCGCGCCGGCGAGGAGGCCCTGGAGGAGCTCTGGTCCGACCCCGCCCACCTGCCGACCCCGGCGGAGCTCGACGCCCCCGGCCTGTGGCTCGCGCGGGTCGGCATCGAGTCGGACCTCGGCGACGACGACCTCGACATCGAGATCCCCGACTTCCCGGACCTCTGAACGCCGGCCCGGCCGTGAGGCCGGGGCGGGGCCCTCAGGAACCGGCGCCGGGCGGCTCGTCGCCCTCCACGGCCACCGGCGGCCCATCCGGACGCCGGCCGCGCCAGCGCTGGCCGCGGCGCCGGGCCTCCCGGCCGATCGTCCTGGCGTCGGGCAGCTTCGGGGGTTCCTGCCCGCTGCGGACGGCCCGCATCGCGACGAACCAGAAGCAGCCGGCCGCGGCGGCGACCGCGGCGACCACCGCGCCCCCGAGCCGGGTCGGCATGGCGATGACCACGGGGATCGCGGCCCCGAAGACCCACACGACCTGGAAGCGGGACTCGAACCGGGCGAAGGAGCGGCCCCGGTTCGCGTCGGGGGCGTCCCGCTGCACGAGCGCGTCGAAGGCCTGCTTCCCCGCCGAGGCGGCCACCGCGACGCCGAAGGCCATCAGCGACTGCCCGGGCAGCCCGGCCAGCACGAGCCCGGCGCCCCCGGCCAGCACGGCCAGGGCGAGCGCGCCGAGCAGCAGGTACTCCTCGTCGAAGCGCTGCCGGATGCGGGGCGCCACGGCGGCGCCCACGAGCGCCCCGATGCCGCTGAGCGCGACGACCACCCCGAAGTGCCACACGGGTGGGGCCGAGGAGGGTGCGAGGTCCGCCGGGTCGGGCACCGCGCCGGGCACGGCGGCGACCCGGCCGGTGACGGCGCCGAGGCCGGGCTCGGTGTGCTCGCCGCGGAGCGCGAAGGCGAGCAGGAAGGTCACGAGCCCGACGATCCACCGCAGGGTGCCCATCGCGGACGCGGCGGACACCACCGCCGCGCTGCGAAGCGACGCACGCTCCGCGGTGCCGGCCGGCTGCTCGGCGACCCGGGTGGCGGGCACGCGCAGGGAGGCGAGGGTGGCGGCGACGAACACGAGGGCGCACAGGGCGGCGAGCACCGAGGGCCCGCCGATCCACAGGACCAGCGCGCCGGGGGCGCCCGCGCCGAAGGCGGCCAGCCCGGACAGCACCTGGAGCTTCGAGTTCGCCTCGACCAGCGCCTGGTCGCTCACGACCACCCCGGGCACCAGCGCCGCCTTGGCGACCTGGTGGGACTTCGCGAGGACGAGCATCACGAACGCCTCGGGGAACAGCAGGAGGCTGTCGTTGGCGACCGCGGCGACGAGCAGCAGCGCCACGACGGCCCGCCCGGCCGCCGCGCCGGTCAGCATCCAGCGGCGGCCGCCCTTCGCCCGGTCCATCGCCGGCCCGATGAACGGCCCGACGAGCGCGAACGGGGCCATCGTGAACAGGAGGTAGAGGGCGATCCGCCAGCGGGCGCCCGAGGGGTCGACCGAGAAGAACAGGGAGCCCGCGAGCACGAGCGCCACCAGCGCGTCCCCGCCCGTGGCGAGCACGTGGGTGAGGGCGAGCCGCCCGAACGGCGTCGACGTGTCGATGCCGAAGGGGGGCGAGGAGGTGCGTGGGGGGCGGGCGCCCGGGATCACGCGGCCATGGTACGGGCGGTCGGGGACGGTCCGGCGCAGGCCTCAGCGCGAGGCGACGTACTTGTACCCGAGGCCCCGGATCGTGACGATCTTCGTCGGGTTCGACGGGTCGACCTCGAGCTTCGAGCGCAGGCGCTTCACGTGGACGTCCAGGGTCTTGGTGTCGCCCACGTAGTCGCTGCCCCAGACCCGGTCGATGAGGGTCGACCGCTCGAGCACGCGCCCGGCGTTCTCCATCAGCAACGACAGCAGCTCGAACTCCTTGAGCGGCAGGTTGACGACCTCGCCGCGGACGCGCACCTCGTGGGAGGCGTGGTCCAGCTCGACGTCGTCGATGCGGATGACCTCGTCCTGGTCGGGCGGCAGCGGCGGAGGGGCTCCCCCACGGCGGCGGCGCAGCACCGCCCGCATGCGGGCGACGAGCTCGCGCAGGCGGTACGGCTTGGTGACGTAGTCGTCGGCGCCGACCTCGAGCCCGACCACGGTGTCGATCTCCGCGGACTTGGCGGTGACCATGATGATCGGGACGTCGGTCCGCTGGCGCAGCTCGCGGCACACGTCGATCCCGGAGACCGTCGGGAGCATCACGTCGAGCAGCACCAGGTCCGGGTCGACGTCGTCGAAGCGGTCGAGGGCCTCCGCGCCGTCGCGGGCGACCTCGACGCGGAACCCCTCGCGCTCGAGGCCGACGCTCAGCGCGTCGATGAACGACTCCTCGTCCTCGACCACCAGCACGGTGGTCGGCGACGGGGACGAGTGGTTCGTGACAGCGTGGTGCACCGCGCTCCTCAGGGTCCCGGCAGCCTCAACGTGAAGGTCGAGCCGACCCCCTCGGTCGACTCGACGGTCACCTCTCCCCCGTGGTTGCTCGCGACGTGGCGGACGATCGCGAGCCCCAGGCCCGTGCCGCCCGTGCGGCGGGACCGGGCACGGTCGACCCGGTAGAACCGCTCGAAGATCCGGTCCAGGTCCCGGCGCGGGATGCCGATGCCCTGGTCCGCGACCTCCAGCAGCACGTCCTCGCCCTCCTGCCGGCCCGACACGGTCACCTCGGTGCCCTCGGTGGAGTACTTCACCGCGTTGTCCAGCAAGTTGTACATCGCGGAGACGAGCTGGCGCCGGTCGCCCACCACGCGCAGGTCCGGCGGGACCTCGACCCGCAGCCCGATGCCGGCCTGGTCGGCCGCGGCCGAGATCCGGTTCACCGCCTCGCCGACGACCGCGGACACCCGGACCCGTTCCGGCTCCGCCTCGTCGCCGAACTCGATGCGGCTGAGCTCGAGCAGGTCGTCGACGGTCGTGCCGGCCCGCTCCGCCTCGGTGATCATGCGCTCCGCGAGCCGTCGGGCGACCTCCCCCTCCGCCTCGTCCCGGATCGTCTCGGCGAGCAGCCCGAGGGCGCCGATCGGCGTCTTCAGCTCGTGGGAGATGTTCGCCACGAAGTCGCGGCGCACGGTCTCGGTGCGCCGCTGGAGCGAGCGGTCGTGCACGATCGCGAGCGCCCCGCCCTCCGGGCCGTCGTAGGGCGAGACGACCACGACGAACGACTGCGCAGGCGGGCCGAAGATCTCGACCTCGCGCCGGACCACCCGGCCGGCGAGCGCGGCGGGAACGAGCTCGCTGAGCGCGACCTCGACCAGCACCACCGGGTCCCGCGACTCGGCGTAGCGCCGGGCGGTCCGGTTCCGCAGCAGCTCCTCGCCGTCCGCACCGATGAGGATCACGCCCTGCTCGATCGCGTCCAGGGCGTGGCGGAGGCGGGCCTCCAGCGCCGGCTCCTCCGGCTCCTCGGGTTCCGGCTCGGGCTCGGGGTCCCGGCCCTCCGAGCGTGGCGACCGCACGGCGAGCACCCCGATCGCGACGCCGGCGCCCAGCAGGACCGCGCCGGCGAGCAGCACGCCGACGACCTGCACCGCGCTCACGGTGGGCCCACCACCTCAGGAGCTCCGGGCGTGCAGGTGGTCGACCAGTCCCGGGGGCTCGTGGCCCCGGATGCCGGTCAGCGCGGTGACCACGGGGTGCCCCTGCGCGACCAGCACGGCGTCGGACCCGGGTGGGAGCACCTCGTCGGTGTGCACGAGCGCGAACTCGAGGCGCTCCTCGGTGCGGCCCGTGATCTCGGCCCGGATGTTGCCGAACGGGGCGAGCGTGCCGAAGCGGGCCTCGCGCAGCTCCTCCGCGGGCACGTCCGGCAGCGAGAGGTTCACCACCGTCGCCGGCTCGGCGCTCGCCAGCCACTCGACGACCTGCACGGTGAGCTGGCCGCCCGTGTCCCAGTGCTCGATGGAGTGCTCCCGCCCCGCGATGCTCGTGGCCACGGCGGACAGGCCGAGGTTGGCGGCGGTGAGCGCGGCGCCGACCGTGCCGGAGTGCAGGGTGAGCCGACCGGTGTTCAGACCCGGGTTGAGCCCGGAGGCGACGAGCTCGGGAGGGTCGCCGAACGCCCCGAGGCACGCGGCGAAGACGCACAGCGCCGGCGGACCGTCGAGCTCGATCGAGTGCACCCGGTCGAGCCCGGCCAGCGGCATCTCGCGGTAGCGCACGTAGGAACCGTCGACGAGGTTGCCGATCGCCGCGCCGCTGCCGCTGCGGTCGCCGTGGGGCGCCACCGCGAGGACCTCGTGGCCGGCCGCGTCCAGGGCGGTGGCCAGCGCGAGCAGCCCGGGCGCGTGCAGCCCGTCGTCGTTGGTGACGAGGATCCTCATGCCGGGACCGGTCCCGACCCCGACCCCTCGTCGGTCCCGGCCTCGCCAGCCTGGCCGGGCTCGCCGCGCTCGGCGCGCTCGGCGCGCTCGGCGGACCCCTCGCCCCTCGCCTCGGCCTCCCGCAGCCGCTGGCGCGCCGAGCCGGTCTTCTCGGGCAGCCAGCCGGTGACCATGTAGAGCACCCGCTCCCCGATGTTCACGGCGTGGTCGCCGATGCGCTCGTAGTAGCGGCCGATCATCGCCATCTGCACCGCGCCCTGGAGGTTGAGGTTCGTCTCCGAGTGCGACTGGAAGATCGCCTGCACGTACGCGACCTGCAGCTCGTCGAGGCGGTCGTCGATGTCGTCGAGCGCCGCAGCGAGCGAGGTGTCGGCGTCCACGTAGGAGTCGATCGCCGCCCGCACCAGGAACGCGGCCTCCACCCCCATCTGCTCGATCAGGCCCCGGATCTGCGGGCCGAACTCCACGTCGTAGATGCGGCGCGAGGCCTTGCACACGTTGACCATGAGGTCAGCGGAGCGCTCGAGCTCCCCGATGAGCCGCAGGGTGGTCAGGATGAACCGCAGGTCGCCGGCGATCGGCGACTGCAGCGCGAGCAGCCGGCAGCAGCGCTCCTCCAGCTCGATGCAGAAGTCGTCGATGACGTCGTCGCCGTCGATCAGCTCCTGCGCGGCGTGGAGGTCACGGTCGAGCAGCGCCGCGGTGCCGCGCCCGATGGTCTCGGAGACCATCGCGCCGAGGCGGATGAGGTCCCCCCGCAGGTCCTCCATCTCCTGGTGGAACTCGACGCGCAGCTCGCCCATGTCCTGGATCGCCCCTCTCAGCGGTCAGCCGTACCGGCCGGTGACGTAGTTCTCGGTGCGCTCGTCGGCGGGCGCGGAGAAGATCTTCTCGGTCTCGTCGAACTCGACGAGCAGGCCGGTGCGGGTGTCCCCGGCCTCCGACACCTCGGTCATGAAGAAGGCGGTCCTGTCGCTCACCCGCGCCGCCTGCTGCATGTTGTGGGTCACGATGATGATCGTGTAGTCGCTCGCCAGCTCCTTCATCAGGTCCTCGATGCGGGAGGTGGCGATCGGGTCGAGCGCCGAGCACGGCTCGTCCATGAGGATCACCTCGGGGTTCGAGGCGACCGCCCGCGCGATGCAGAGCCGCTGCTGCTGGCCGCCGGAGAGGCCGAGCGCCGAGCTGCGCAGCCGGTCCTTCACCTCGTCCCACAGCGCGGCTCGGCGCAGCGACTCCTCGACGATGTCGTCGAGGCCGTGGCGCTGCCCGGCGATGCGGGGGCCGTAGGCGACGTTGTCGTAGATCGACTTCGGGAACGGGTTGGGCTTCTGGAAGACCATCCCGATGCGGCGACGCACCTCGACCGGGTTGACCGCCGGCTCGTACAGGTCGACGCCGTGGTAGTTGATCCTGCCCTCGACCCTGGCCGTCTCGATCAGGTCGTTCATCCGGTTGAAGCAGCGCAGCACGGTGGTCTTGCCGCAGCCGGACGGGCCGATGAACGCGGTGATCTGGTTCTGCAGGATCTGCATCGACACGTCCCGCACCGCCCGGAACTCGCCGTAGTACACGGAGAGCTGGTCCACGTCGAAGACCACGGGAGCGGGTTGCGCCCCCGTGGCGCCCGCCGGCGCGAGGTCGGTCGGTTGCACGCTCACCTCGGGGTTCCGGATGGCGGTGCCGGCCGCACCGCTCGGGGTCGTGGTCGGATCGGTCATCGGTCAAGCCCTCTTCTTCTCGAAGCGGTTGCGGAGCAGGATCGCCACGGCGTTCGCGAGGAGGACCACGGCCAAGAGTACGACGATCGCCGCTGCGGTGACCGCCTCCCACTCCTCGCCGGGGCGTCCCGCCCACGTGGTGATCAGGATCGGCATCGCGGTGAACCGCTCGCGCAGCGAGTCGAGCGCGAAGCTGTCACCGGAGGTGAGGTAGCCCGTCGTGGCGCCGACGAGGATCAGCGGGGCCGCCTCGCCGAGCGCCCGCGCGAGCGCGAGCACCGTGCCCGTGAGGATGCCGGGCGCCGCGTACGGCAGCACGTGGTCCCTCACGACCTCCCATCGGGTCGCCCCGACCCCGTAGCCCGCCTCGCGCAGACCCTGGGGCACCGCGCGGAGCGACTCGGCGCTGGTGATGATCACGATCGGCAGCACGAGGATCGCGAGCGTGAGCCCGGCGGACACGACGCTGCGGCCACCCGCGTCGGGACCGGTGATCCCCCCGAGCGCCTTGACGAAGATCGTGAACCCGAGGATGCCGTACACCACCGACGGCACCCCGGCGAGGTTGCGGATGTTGACGTCGACGAACCGGGCGAGGCGGCCGTTGCGGTTGGCGTACTCCTCCAGGTAGAGGGCCGCGGCGATCCCGATCGGGAAGGCGATCACCACGGTGAACACCCCGATGAAGAACGTGCCGCGCAGGCCCTGGAGGATCCCCGACTCGCTCGGCTGGGAGCGCATCGAGCCGGTGAGGAAGTCGCCCAGGCGCTCGGTGAGCACCGTGCGGCCACCGGAGATCACGTCGACGAGGAGCACGACGAGGATCAGCACCGAGGTGGCGAGCGCGAGCAGCAGCACCGCGCGGAACACGGCGCCGGCCACGTCGCGCCGGCCCTGGGTGAGCTGCGCCCGCACGTCGCGCCGTGCAGCCCGTCGGGCGACCTGTCGTGGTGTGGAGAGGACGGACATCCCGGGCTCCTAGTACTTGTGCCGGACGCGCCGCACGAAGCGGTCCGCGGCGACGTTGAGCAGCAGGGTCGTGCAGAACAGCAGGAAGCCGACGAAGAACAGGCTCTGGAAGGTCAGCCCGGCGCCCCGCACCTGGTCGGTGCCGGCGGCCTGCGATGCCATCGCCGCGGTCATCGTCTGACCGGGCCCGAGCACGTCCACCGAGAACAGCGCGCCGCCGGTCGCCCCGGCCGCGATGAACACGACCATCGTCTCGCCGATCGCGCGGGACACGGCGATGATGAAGCTGGCGACGAGGCCCGACACCGCGGCGGGGATGACCACCCGGACCGTCGTCGTGATCTTCCTGGCGCCGACGCCGTAGGAGGCCTCCCGCAGCGCGGCGGGGACGGACCGCATCGCGTCCTCGGACACCGAGGCGACGAGCGGCACGACGAGGATGCCCACGCCGATGCCCGCGGCCAGCATGTTGAACTGCGTCGCGTCCCCGAACACGCGCTGCACGACCTCGGGCGAGATGAACGACAGCGCGAAGAACCCGAGCACGACCGAGGGGATGCCGGCGAGGATCTCGAGGGTCGGCTTCAGCACGTTGCGGACCCTCGGGGAGGCGTACTCGGAGAGGTACACGGCGGCGCCCATGCCGAGCGGGGCGGCGATCGCCATCGCGATCCCCGTGATCAGCAGGCTGCCGACGACGATCGTGCGCAGGTCGTACATGCCCCGGCGCGGGAACCAGCCGTCGGTCCACAGCGACGCCCACTCGACCTGGGAGATGAACCTCCACGCCTCCCCTGCGAGGGAGAGGATGATCAGCGCGCTGATGACGATCGAGACCAGCGCGGCGGCGAGCAGCAGCACACGCATCGTGTGCTCGGCCCGCATCCGGCGAGCGCTGCCGCGCAGGTCCGCCACGGTCAGGGGTGGTCGCCGCTCGTCGTGGGTTCGGAGGTCGGTCACCGTCGTCTCCTGGGGCTCGCTCACGCCGGACCGGTGCTGCGGGAGCGCCAGCGCTCGCGGGTCGCTGCGAGCGCCTCGTCGCTGAGCGGCACGTAGCCGACCTCCGCGACGGCGGCGATCCCCTCGTCCGAGAGGTAGAAGTCGACGAAGTCCGCGAGCGCCGGGTTCTCCTCGGCCTTCGCCTTGTTGACGTAGATGAACAGCGGTCGGCTGATCGGGTACTCCCCCGACGAGATCGTCGAGTCGTCCGGTGCGACGCACCCGTCGCCACCGTCGACCTCCAGCAGGCGCACGCCCTCCGCGTCGCGGGCGAACGCGTACCCCGCCCACCCGAGGCTGGTCGAGGAGCCGCGGACGCCCTGGAGGATCACGTTGTCGTCCGCGGAGGCCTGGTAGTCGGGCCGCGTCGTGGCCACCTGGCCACGCGCCTCGCTGAGGTCCTCGATCACCAGCTCGACGAAGCTGACGAAGGTCCCGGACTCCTCGCCGGGACCGATGACGTCCAGCCGCAGGTCCGGCAGCCGGTCGCGCCCGCCGAGCTCGCGGGCGAGCCCGTTCGCGGCGGACCACCGGTCGACGCCCTGGGACTCGGGCCCGACGAGCGCGTACAGGTCCTCGAGCGCGACGCAGTCGACCGAGTCGTTCCCGGCGCTGGTCATCACCGCGATGCCGTCGTTGCCGATCGGCAACTCGATGGGCTCGACCCCGTTCGCCGCGCACTCCTCGAGCTGCTCCGGCTCGATCCTCGACGAGGCGTCGTTGATGTCGGTCTCGCCGTTGCAGAACAGCTCGAACCCGTCACCGGTGCCCGGCCCGTCGACGAGCATGTCGATCGTCGGTTCCCGGTCGTTGAACAGCTCCGCCACCCGGATCGTGATGGGCTCCACCGTCGAGGACCCCGAGACCACCACCGAACCGGTGAGCTCCCGCCCACCGCACGCGAGCGGCCACGCGACCACTGCCAGCACGGCCAGCAGGGTGAGCGACGGGGGCACGACCTGCCTCCTCCAGCCTCGCGGTACGGGGGTCACTGCGGTGCGTCGTCCTCCCTCGTGAGGGGGTCCTCCGGGCGGGAAGTGCCCGTGTCCCCGCAAACGTAGGGAGCAGAAGTGGACCCGGAACCACCCGAAGGTGAACGGCAGGTGAACGGGAACCGATGCGTCGGTGGCGCAGGGGCAGGGGGCGCCCGGCAGGTGGCACCGGGGTCGCTGCCACCTGCCGGACGTGCTCGGGGCTCACGACCCGGCGCTCACGCCGGACCGGTGGTGCGGTCCTCCCAGCGGCGCCGGGTCTCCTCCAGGGCGTCCGACGAGAGGTCGACGTAGCCGACCTCGCCGACGGAGCGGATGCCCTCGTCCGAGAGGTAGAAGTCGACGAACGCTGCCAGCGCCTCGTCCTCCTCGGCCTTCGCCTTGTTCACGTAGATGAACAGCGGTCGGCTCACCGGGTAGGAGCCGTCCGCGATGGTCTCGTCGGTGGGGGCGACGCACCCGTCGCCACCGTCGACCTCGAGCACCTTGACGCCCGCGGCCTCGCGGGCGAAGGCGAAGCCGACCCAGCCGAAGCTGGTGTCCGCACCCTGGATGCCCTGGATGATCACGTTGTCGTCGGCCGACGCCTGGTAGTCGGGCCGGACCACGGCCTCCTCGCCACGATCCTCGTTGAACTCCTCGATGACCAGCTCGACGAAGCTCGACAGCGTGCCGGACTCCTCGCCGGGGCCGACGATGCTCAGGGGAGCCCCGGGCAGGTCGCCCTCACCGCCCAGCTCGGCGGAGAGCCCGTTCGCGTCCGACCAGTCGTCGAAGCCCTGCGACTCCGGCCCGACGAGCGCGTAGATGTCGGCCGTCGTGAGGCACTCGACGGCCTCGTTCGCCTCGTTGGTCATCACCGCGATGCCGTCGTTGCCGATCTTGAGCTCGATCATCTCGATGCCGTTGGCCTCGCAGGCCTCGAGCTGCTCGTCCTTGACCTTGGACGAGGCGTCGTTGATGTCGGTCTCGCCGTTGCAGAACAGCTCGAACCCGTCACCGGTGCCCGGCCCGTCGACGGGGACGTCGACGTCGGGGTGCTGCTCGTTGAACTTCTCCGCGACGGCGATCGAGATCGGTTCGACCGTCGACGAGCCGGAGATCACCACCGATCCGGAGAGCCCGCCGCCGGACGCCGAGCCGTCGGCGCCGGCGTCCTCGTCGCCGCTGCAGGCACCGGCGAGCAGCGCGCCGGCCAGGGGGAGCGCCAGGAACGTCGTCCAGCGGCGCAGGTTGGAAGTCACGTGTCGACCCCTCCTCGGGTTCCTTCTCGTCCGCCGGAGCGGCGGTCGCCCCGGCAGTTGCGGAAGGTAGGGAGCAGAGGTGTCGGCCCCGTCGCCCCGCGGTGGCGCGGGGGTGAACCGTCGGGCAACTCCTGGTCCGCTCAGGTCCCGGGGTCCTCCTCGAGGCGGTCGAGCTGCTCGCGGAACGACGCGAGGATGCCGCGGTCGCTGCTCCAGGTGAGCTCCCGCTCCGCGGAGTCGAGCGGGACCCATTGCAGGCCGTCGACCTCGTCGTCGGGCGTGTGGCCCTCGTCATGGTCCGCGCGCATCGCCCAGAACCGGACGTGCTTGCGGTCGCCGGAGGGCAGGTCGTAGCGCACCTCGCCGAGCTTCGGGCCGAGGTCGCCGCGCACCCCGGTCTCCTCGTGGACCTCGCGCAGGGCGGCCTGGGCGTGGGTCTCGCCGCGGTGCAGCTTGCCCTTCGGCAGCGACCAGTCGTCGTGCGGGGGCGGGCGGTGGACGAGCAGCACCTCGATCCCCCGCTCACCCCGCCGCCACACGACGCACCCTGCGGCTTCGACGACCTCCACCGCGTCGTCCTAGCGCAGGCCGACCGCGGCGCGCTTGGCGGCCTGCTGCTGCAGCTCCAGGTGGGTCTCGAGCGTGCCGTGCCGCTCGACGCGCTCCCAGCGCTCGTCGTGCAGCTCCCACGCGAGCGTGTCGTCCGCCAGGCTCACCGCCAGGATCTCGTCCAGGCGCTGCATGAGCTCGGGCGACTCGACCGGCACCATCGCCTCGACGCGCCGGTCGAGGTTCCGCGGCATCAGGTCGGCGGACCCGATGTAGTGCACCGGCGCGCCGGTGCCGGCACCGTTCGCGAACCGGTAGACCCTCGAGTGCTCGAGGTAGCGGCCGACGATCGACCGCACGCGGATGTTCTCGGACAGGCCCGGGACCCCTGGCCGCAGGCAGCAGATGCCGCGCACGATCAGGTCGATCCGCACCCCGTCCGCGGACGCCGCGTAGAGCTCGTCGATCATGTCCGCGTCGACGAGGCTGTTCATCTTCATGATGATGTGGCCGGTGCCGGGCGCCGCGGCGCGCTCCCGCCGGATCAGCTCGACCAGTCGGGTGCGCAGCGTGTGGGGCGCGACGAGCAGCTTCGAGTACTCGACCTGGCGGGCGTAGCCGGTGAGGTAGTTGAACAGCTGGCTGAGGTCCGCGCCCACCTCGGCGTCCGCGGTCAGCAGCCCGAGGTCCTCGTAGATCCGCGCCGTCTTGGAGTTGTAGTTGCCGGTGCCGATGTGGCAGTAGCGGCGGACCCCGTCGCCCTCCTCCCGCACGACCAGCGCCGTCTTGGTGTGGGTCTTGAGCCCCATCAGCCCGTACACGACGTGGACGCCGGCCTGCTCCAGGCGGCGCGCCCACTCGATGTTGCGCTCCTCGTCGAAGCGCGCCTTGAGCTCGACGAGCGCGGCGACCTGCTTGCCCTCCTCCGCGGCGCGGATCAGCGCCGCGATGATCGGGCTGTCCCCGGAGGTCCGGTACAGCGTCAGCTTGATCGTCAGCACCCGCGGGTCGGTGGCGGCCTGCCGGATGAACTCCTCCACCGAGGACCCGAAGCTGTCGTAGGGGTGGTGCAGCAGCACGTCGCCCGAGCTGATGACCCCGAAGATGTCGCGCACCTCGTCGTCCTCGTCGGGGCAGAGCCGCCGCTGGGTGACCGGGACGAAGTCCTCGTACTTCAGCTCGCCCCGGTCGACCTCGTAGACGGCGAAGAGGCCGCCGAGGTCGAGCGGCGCGGCGTGCGCGACGACGTCGTCCTCCTCCAGCTCGAGCTCCTCGCGGATCAGCCCCAGGGAGTCGGCGGAGATGTCGTCGGACACCTGGAGCCGCACCGCCTTGCCGAAGCGGCGGCGCCGGAGCTCCATCTCGATGGCGGCGAGGAGGTCCTCGGCCTCCTCCTCCTCGAGGGTGAGGTCCGCGTTCCTCGTCACGCGGAACACGCAGCTCTCGACCACCTCCATCCCGGGGAAGAGCCGGTCGAGGTGCGCGGCGATCACGGTCTCGAGCGGCACGAACCGCTCGCCGTCGGGCATCACCACGAACCGCGGGAGCAGCGACGGGACCTTGACCCGGGCGAAGCGGTGCTCCTCCGTCGTCGGGTCGGCGACCACGACCCCGAGGTTCAGCGACAGCGTCGAGATGTACGGGAACGGGTGCCCGGGGTCGACCGCCAGCGGCGTGAGCACCGGGAAGATGCGCCGGTCGAACTCGTCGCGCAGCCACTCGCGGTCGTGCTCGTCGAGCTCGGTCCAGCTCGAGAAGCGGATGCCGACCTCGGCGAGTCCGGCGCAGACCGGGCCGAGGAAGATGGCGTCGGCCCGGGCCGCGAGCTCGCGGGCACGGGCGAGCACCGCGGCGAGCTGCTCGGCCGTGGTCATCCCGTCGGGGGTCCGGCCGTGCACCCCCGCTGCGATCCGGTCCTTCAGGCCGGCGACCCGCACCTGGAAGAACTCGTCGAGGTTCTGGCTGAAGATCGCGAGGAACCGGACGCGCTCCAGCAGCGGGGTCGACGGGTCCTCCGCGAGGGCGAGCACCCGGGCGTTGAACTCGAGCCAGGACAGCTCGCGGTTGATGTACCGGTGCCGGCCCGCCTCCGCCGGAGCGTCGAGGTCCTCCACTCCGGTCATGCGGCCGAGCCTACCGGCCGCGTCGGGTGCCCGGGCCGGGCGGGCAGGCCCGTCTCAGCGGCTCGGGGGCTCGTCGTCGCCGAGGTCCCAGGTGAGGTGGATGAGCTCGCGCTCCGCATCGCGGTTGACCCGCTCCCGGTTCCGCCGGAACTGCGGGTCGTGCGGTGGCAGCAGCATCAGCCGGGCGTTCACGCGGGGGCGGAACGCGTCGATGACCTCCTGGTCGCCTCCGTCGTAGCGGATCTCCCAGTGGGGCGCGACCGGGCCGAGGTAGACGATGGTGCAGTACGCCCGCGGCGGCTCGGCGGGGGCGTCGGGGTCGTACTCGGTCTGGTCGGACATGGGTTGCGAGCATACCGGCTGCTCCGGGTCCACCAGGGCCGCCACCCGCCCCGGCCGGTGCTCAGCTGCTGCCGAGGACGGCGGTGAGCCGCTGCTCCCGGCCGGAGCGCTCGATCACGATCTCGATGCGGTCGCCCGGCTGGTGGCGGCGCACCGCCTGGCCGACGTCCGCGGCGGTGCGGATGCGGCGGCCGTCGACGCCGATGATGACGTCGCCGGCCTGCATGCCGGCCAGGTCCGCGCCGCTGCCCGGCTGCACCCGCTGCACGAAGGCACCTGCCGTGGCGGTGATCCCGAAGCGGTCGATGACCGTGCGGTCGACCATCGACACGTCGAGGGTCTCCACGCCCAGCATCGGCCGCGTGTTGCGGACCTCGCGGCCGGCCCGCAGGTCGTCGACGATCGAGGTGATCGAGTCGATGGAGAGCGCGAAGCCGATGTTCTGGGCGTCCGCGAGGATCGCCGTGTTCACGCCCACGACCTGGCCCGAGGAGTTCACGAGCGGACCGCCGGAGTTGCCGGGGTTGATCGCCGCGTCGGTCTGGATGAGGTCGACCAGCGTGTCGCCGTTCGGGGAGCGGATCGACCTGCCGAGGGCGGAGACGATGCCGGTGGTGACGCTCGGCGCCTCGCCGAGGTTCAGCGCGTTCCCGATGGCGACGACGTCGTCGCCGACCTGCAGGTCGGAGGAGCTGCCGAGCTCGGCCGGGCGGACCGGCTCCGCCAGGTCCTCGGCCTGCACCAGCGCCACGTCGTTCTCGGCGACGGACCCGACGAGCCGCGCCTCGGCGGTGCGGCCGTCCGCGAAGTCGACCTCGATCGTCCTCGCGCCGGCGACCACGTGGGCGTTGGTCAGCACCAGGCCGTCCTCGCTCAGCACGATCCCCGAACCCGCGGCGTCGCCGTCACGGCTGCCGGTGTGGATCGACACCACCGAGGGGCCCACCTTCTCGAGGATCGCCCGGATGTCGAGCCCGCGGTCCGGGATCGTCGCGGAGGGGCGCGTCGGCTGCTCGGTGCGCACCGGTGAGGCGGCGGGTGCCTCGGTCCCGGAGCGGTCCCACAGCGCCGCGCTGGTCAGGCCGCCGGCGACGATCGCCCCGACGAGCCCGCCGACGAGCGCGGCACGGATGCCGCCGCCCCGCGACCGCTCGGCGCGGTCCGGACGGGCCCCGCTGCCGCTGCCGCCACCCGGCGCGGCGTTGCGGGGAGGAGCGGGAGGCCCGTCGGATCCCATCGGCCCGGCCCACCACGCGGGCTCGCCGGTCCCGCTGCCCGCCGAGCGGTACGGAGGTGGGGTGAGGGGCTCCGTCGGCGGGTCGAAGGGCTCGGTCGGCGGGTCGGTCGGGGGGCCCGAAGGGACGCCGGCGGTCGGCGGCGACGCGGGCCGCCCGTGATCGCCGCCGCCGGACCCCGGGCTGGGCTCGTCCGGCTGCATGGGCGTGTTCGACATGGGACGAAGCATGCCGGACCGCGACGCTGCCCGTCGTCGTGCGGCCCGCGGGCGCGATGAGCGCTCTCAGCCCGAGATGAGCCGGTCCTCAGCCCGCGAGGCCGATGGAACGCCGTTGCACCGCATGCATCTCGGGGCTCTGAGCCACCTCTCAGTACGCGCGGATACCGAGGGAACAAATGGGGACCTCACGACGTCAGACTCCCCGTATGAAGGCACTGACGGTTGACACCGAATGGATGGCACGCGGCAACTGCGCCGACAAGCCGCCGAGCCTCTTCTTCCCCTCCGACGGCGTCGGCGTCGAGGTCGCTCGCCGGGTGTGCGCCGACTGTCCCGTGCGGACGGAATGCCTCGAGTACGCACTGGCCAACCGGATCGACCACGGTGTGTGGGGAGGGACCTCGGAGCGAGAGCGGCGACGGATCCTCAAGGCGCGCGCCGCAGAAGCACGCGAGCGCGAGCGGGAAGCCCGCGGCGACGCGGTCGGCGTCGGCTGACCCCGGACTACTTCTTCGAGGACCTGCGGCCTGACGGCTTCGGGTCCTCGTCGCCCTCTTCGGGATCCTCGTCGTCGGCGCTGCCCTCGGCGATACCCTTCTTGAACTCCTTCTGCGCCTGGCCGAGGCTGCGTGCGAGCTTCGGGATCTGCGATCCGCCGAACAGCAGCACGGCCACGATCACGACGATGATCCACTCGTTGCCACTCATCATCCTGGTGAGCCTACCGGTCACCGGGAGCAGGTGGTCGGCGGCGACGTGACGGACGGCAGGCCGGGAGGCCCCGACGAGTCAGGCCCGGAGCTGCGTGCCCGGTTGAGGGCGGCGCGGCGCGCGGTGGACCGGGGCGGCCGGCGAGCGGCGGAGCGCGGGCTCGCGTCGCGGCTCGAGTCGCTGCCCGAGCTGTCGCAGCCCGCCCCGGGGCACGCACGGCTCGCCACCTACGTGGCCGCCGACGGCGAGCTCGACCCGAACGGCGCGCTGGACGCGCTGCGCGCCCGGGGTTGGGAACCGCACCTGCCGGTCGTGGCCGACGGCCGGCGCATGTCGTTCACGCCGTGGCCGGCGGGCGCGGACCTGGTGCGGAACCGCTACGGCATCCCCGAACCGGCCGGCGGGCCGCGGCGACCGGCGGCGGACCTCGACGTCGTGCTCGTGCCGTGCGTCGCGGTGGACCCGTCCGGCAACCGGCTCGGGTTCGGCGCCGGCTTCTACGACCGCGCCCTGGAGCCGGTGCGCACGGCCGTCCGGCCGCTGCGCATCGCCGTGGCGTGGGACCACGCCGTGGTCGACGAGATCACCCCGTGCTCGTGGGACGTGCCCGTGCACGTGGTGGTGACGGAGCGGCGGGTGCTCCGCCCGGGGGAGGTGCCGCACCCCGGCGCCTGAGGGGAGGCCGTGGCGCTGCGGGAGGGGAGGATCAGGCGGTGCGGGGCTGCTGCTGCTGGGCGGCGCGGGCGAGGGCCCGCTGGCGGCGGATCCGGCGACGCTCGCGCTCGCTCAGCCCACCCCAGATGCCGAACTTCTCGCCGTTGGCGAGCGCGTACTCGAGGCAGTCCTCGCGGACGACGCAGCCCTGGCAGACGCCCTTGGCCTCCTTCGTCGACGCCCCACGCTCCGGGAAGAAGAGGTCGGGGTCGACGCCGAGGCAGTTGGCGTACATCTGCCAGCTCTCTGCTTCGGTACCCCCGTCGACGTGTGCCATCTGGTCCTCCGTACCGTCGTTCATCGCGCTCCCCCTCGCTGCGGGTCCGGCCCGTCCGAGCCGCCGCCGGGCCCCGTGACGACGATGTAATTACATCGGTGTAAACACCAATCCTGACCGGTTCCCCCGGCGAACGCAAGAGGGTTCTCCCGGCGCGACACGACGGCGCGCGCCGACGCGCGCCCAGCGCGTGCGGACGAGCGCGCGGGGCGGCGCGGGGCGACGCCGCACGCCCGCGCGGGTGGCTCAGCGGCGGGCGCGGAGCATCTCGCGCTTCTGCTCGATGAAGTCCACCAGCACGTAGTCGCCCAGCGTCTGCGGCGTCGTGAAGAACGCCCTGCCGCCGTTCAGCCGGGTCATCTGCTCGATGAAGTGCTGGAGGCTCCGGTCGGGGTCGAGCATGAAGGTGTTGATGCGGATCCCCTCACGGGTGCAGCGGCTCACCTCGAGCAGCGTCGCGTCGACCGTGGCCCGCACGGGTGGGTAGTGGAACTCCGGCTCGCCGTAGGAGTTGATGTGGGCCGTGGGCTCGCCGTCGGTGATCATCACGATCTGCTTCGTGCCCGTCTGGCGCGACAGCAGCTGGCGCGCGAGCTGGAAGCCGTGCTGCATGTTCGTCCCGTAGACGAAGTCCCAGCTGACCTCGGGCAGCTGCTCGGCGGTCAGCGTGCGTGCCACCTCCGAGAACCCGACGATGCCGAGGTAGTCGCGCGGGTACTGCATCGAGATCAGCGAGTGGAGGGCCATCGCGACCTTCTTCGCGGGGAGGAAGTTGTCGCGCATGGGCATCGACAGCGACAGGTCGAGCATCAGCACCGTCGACGAGCGCACGAGCTGCTCGGTCTGCTCGATCTCGAAGTCGTCGGGCTGCAGCCGCACCGGTGCGGTCTCACCGCGGACGATCGCGTTGCGGATGGTGCGACCGATGTGCAGGTTGAACGGGTCGCCCCACTCGTAGGGCTTGGTGGTGTGGTTGCGCTCGTGCCCGACGCCGACCGACTCGAGGTCGTGGCGGCCGAAGCGGTCGCGGTCGAGCTTGCGGAACAGCTCGGCGAGCGCGTTCTGCCCGAGGCGGCGCATGCCGAGCGGGGTGAGCTCCATGCGCCCCTCCCGCTGCTCGATCAGCCCGGCGTCGCTCAGCATCCGGGTGATCTCCGCCATGCGCTCCAGGCTGGCGGCGGCGTCGTCGCCCAGCAGCTCGCGGACGCGGTCGAGGTCCGCCTCGGCGAGGGCGCCGGGGCTCGGGGCGGAGCGCATCAGCTGCTCGAGCTGGTCCAGGTCGCCGAGCTCCGACATCAGCGAGGTGGCGGCGGCCATGTCGAGCGGGTCGCTCCCCTCGAACGAGTAGCCCGCCTGCCAACCCGCGTCGGGCACCTCCCGCCGCAGGTGCTCGCCGAGCTGCTCCACCTGCCACCGCAGGTCCATGTCCTCGAGCAGCTGGTCCGACAGCGCCTGGAGCTGCGCGCGCTGCTCCGGGGTCATCGAGTTGAGCATCGCCTGCGCGGCCGCCATCCGGCGCGCCATCACCTCGAGGAGCTCGTCGAGGGTCTGGGGGTTCTCCGGGAAGAAGTCGCCGTAGCGCTCCATGAACCCGTCGAAGTCGGGCGTCTCGCCCCGGGCACGCTGGTCGAGCATGTGGTTGAGCTCGGCCATCATGTCCTTCATCCGGGCGAGGTCCTCGGGGGTCAGCGAGCTCATCGCGCCGGCCATGCGGTCGACGGTCTGCTGCACCAGCTGCTCCCGGAGGCGGTCGAGCAGGTCGTCGAACCGCTGCTGCGCCTCCGCGGAGGTGAAGTCGTAGGACTGGAGGCCCTTGACCTGCCCGGCGAGGTCGGGCGGCAGCATGTCGAGCTCGAGCTGCTTGGCCGCGTTGGTCTGCTCGGTGAGCTCCCGCCGGCGCTCGTCACCCGACGCGGCCGCCTCCTCGACCTGCCGCTCGAGCTCCGCGCGCTCGGTCGCGACGACGTCGCGCAACTCCTCGGCGATGTCGGAGTACACCCCGCCCAGGTCGTAGCGCTCGAGGGTCTCCTCACGGCGGCGGCGGATCCGCTCGAGCATCTCCCGCAGGCCCTCGATCCGCTCTCCGTTGCGGTCCTCGAAGCCCTGCTGCATCATCCGGCGCAGCGCCGCGTTCAGGTCACCGTGGTAGAGCAGGTCGTCGGTGAGCTGCTCCATGACGTCGAGGGCGTCGAGCTCGAACCCCTTCTGGGTCCCGTCCCACGGCGAGTAGCGGAAGCGCAGCCGTGCCATCGCGCGCGGGTACCCCGCCGCCCCTCGTCGTTCCCGTCGGCATCCCCGAGCCGTTCTGTTCGGCGGATGACAACGAAAACCTTGACATCCGCCGAACAGAACGGGTGGTGGGTGGGGTCAGCCGCGGGTGCGGTACTGGGCCCGCCCGCCGACGGCGTCCTTGTTGAGCCGCTTCGACAGGTGCAGCCCCTCGAGCACGAGCTCCACCGCGGACGCCACCGCGCCGGCGGAGGGTTCGCGGCCCGCGACCTCGGCCACGACGCTGCCGAGCGCCGGGACCTCGCTGACCAGCGAGGTGTAGCTGTCCGCGGGCACGTCCTCACCGGTCTCCACCGGGCCGCGCTGCTCGAGCGCGTCGACCACGGCGACGAGGCCCTCCGGCGGGACCCGGTCGCGGAACACCTGCAGGACCGCGGCCCGCACGAGGTGGTCGAGGATCTGCTCCTCGCGGCCCTCCTCGAGCGTCTCGATCTCGACCTTCCCGGCGGTCGCGGCGGGCAGCGCCTCCAGGTCGCAGATGCGGGGCACGACCTCGGTCTCGCCGGCGACCAGCGAGCGGCGGACGGCGTTCGCGACCATCACCTCGTAGTTCGACACCGACAGGCGCACCGACACGCCGGAGCGCTGGGAGATGTGCGGGCTCGAGCGGGCGAGCTGCGACAGCGTGGCGATGATCTCGCTCATGTGGTCGGGGACGACGACCTCGATGCCGTCGGCCTCGAAGGGCCGGGCCTCCTGCTCGACGATCGCGACCTCGGTCTCGACCTCCAGCGGGTAGTGCGTGCGCACCTGCGAGCCGAAGCGGTCCTTCAGCGGCGTGATGAGCCGGCCGCGGTTCGTGTAGTCCTCCGGGTTCGCGGAGGCGACGAGCAGCACGTCGAGGGGCAGGCGGACCTTGTAGCCGCGGATCTGCACGTCGCGCTCCTCGAGCACGTTCAGCAGGCCCACCTGGATCCGCTCCGCGAGGTCGGGCAGCTCGTTGATCGCGAAGATCCCCCGGTTGGTGCGGGGCACCAGCCCGTAGTGGAGGGTCAGCTCGTCGGACAGGTAGCGGCCCTCGGCGACCTTGATCGGGTCGACCTC
>CBFGTJ010000018.1:0-27877 GCA_965651815.1 uncultured Microthrixaceae bacterium
GCGTCGCAGTGCACCCCGCCGACCGCGCGGCCGGGCACGTCGATGCACGAGAAGGGCCTCGCGATCGACTTCACCTCGAACGGGTCGCTCATCACCTCACGATCCGACCCGGCGTTCATCTGGCTGTCGAACAACGCCCACCGCTTCGGGCTGTACAACCTGCCGTCGGAGCCGTGGCACTGGTCCACCAACGGCCACTGAGCGGCGGGCCTACTCGCGGAGCTTGGCGAGCAGGCGCAGCATCTCGAGGTACAGCCACACGAGCGTGACGACGAGGCCGAACGCCGCGTACCAGTCCATGTACGCCGGCAGCTGGTTCTGCGACCCGCGCTCGATGAAGTCGAAGTCCAGGACGAGGTTCAGCGCCGCGATCACGACGACCACCACGCTGATCCCGATGCCGAGCGGGGTGGCGTCGTGGAGGAACGACACGGTGCTGTCGGTGAACAGGCTGAACAGCCAGGCGCCCACGTAGAGCACGACCACCCCGAACGTCGCGGCGATCACGCCCTTCACGAACCGTGGCGTGACCCGCAGGATCCGGAGCCCGTAGAGGGCCAACATCGCGAGGAAGACCCCGAAGGTCGCGACGATCGCCTGCAGGACGATGCCGTTGAACTGGGCGTCGTAGAGGTGGGAGATCATGCCGAGCAGCACGCCCTCGGCGATCGAGTAGGGGATCGCGGTGAAGCGGGCGATCCTCGGCACGAACGCGGTGACGATCGCGAGCAGGAACCCGATGCCGAGCGCGCCCCACAGCACGCCGGGGCGCTCCAGCGTCGCGAGGACCTCCGGCTCGCCCGGTGCCGGCCACAGCGGGTTGGACCGCTCGCTGACCTGCGTCCAGCCCCACCAGCCGCCGAGGAGCACGAACGCGAACATCAGCAGCGTGGCGGAGGCGACCCCGCCGAGCGACATCGTCCGCCCCTCGATGACGATCGGCCCCTGGGGCGCGGTGCGCGACCAGGCCGCCTGCTGGCCCGCGGTCGCGCCCTGGCCCATGCGCTGCGCGGCCTCCCACTCCTCGGCAGGCGTCGGCCGTTCGCGCAGTGCCGTGCCGCCCTGCGGCTGGAAGGCCCTGTCGTTGAGGATCGGGTTGCGGGACATGGCCACCTCTCACGCCGTTTCGGCCAACGGTACCGCCCGCTCAGCCCAGTCGGCGGGCGACCTCCGCGGCGACCGGTTGCTCGGCGGCCGCGGCGTGCGCGGCGGTCCGCGCCGCCGCCGCGAGGTACCAGATGCGGGCGGGGTGGCCCGAGGCGCCGAAGTCCTCGTGCATCGCCACCGCGTGCTTGATGCCGTGCAGCAGCATCCACTGGTCGCGCACGACTGCCGCGAACACCACCGCCCACGCCCGCTCGATCGCCGCGCCGTCGTCCACCGGCACCGCCGACGCGGCCTCCGCCGCCGCGTCGGGGTCGCCCCCGCGGATCGCGGCGACCATGTCCTCGAGCGCCTCGTCGTCGGAGTGTGGTGTGGAGAGCTCGCCGAGCGGGGCGAGGTGCAGCGCCCGTGGGCTCTCGGTCGAGCAGATCGCCAGCTCGTAGCGGGACTCGGGTGACGCCGCCCGCTCGAGGCAGCGGCGGACCGCGTTGGTCCCCGTGCCGCTGTGCAGCGCGCCGACGGGGCCGCGGTGGTCGAACGTCGTCGACGCGAAGCGTGCCGCGCCCACGAGCGACACCGCGTGGACGAGGTCCTCGGGGGCGAGCCCCTCGCTGAGCGACCCCATGAGCAGGGGGGTGAGGTCCTTCGGGTTGGTGCGGGCGATGCCCGTGGCGACGACCGAGACGCGCTCGAGGTCACCACGCGGCCCGACCCCTCCGCCCCGTTCGTCCGCCTCGATCGCGAGCGCCGCGGCGTCCGCGCGCCGGGACTCCGCACGGAGCGGGTCCTGGAGGTGGTTCCCGGCGTACCTGGCGGCGGCCCGGAACAGCACCGGGTCGAGCGGCGCACCGTCACCGACCCACGCCCGGAGCTGGGCGGGGTAGACCAGCTTGTGCTCGTTGAGGTGGTAGCCGGCCGCACCGGCGGACACGAGCGCCTGCTCCGCCCGGTCGGCGTCGGCGGCCACCGCCGAGAGCCAGCAGTGGTCCGCGAGGTCGCACTCGCCGGCGCCGGCGGCCTCGAGGAACCGCTCGACCGGGTCGCCCGACGCGTCGTCGGGGTCGTACCAGCCGAGCACGTGCGGGCCTTCGCGGTCGTCGTTCGCCCCGCCGCGGTAGGAGCCGACGGTGTACGCCACGTGCTGCACCGCGGCGGTCGCGGCGACGACCGGGTCGTCCGTGGGCACCGACGCGCACGCCGCCGCGCCGAGCACCGAGTGCGTGACCAACCCGAGCGGCCCCCGGCCCTCGGTGCGGCAACGCCGCAGGCCCACCCACATGGCCGCCTCGCACAGCTCGCGCGGCGTGACGCCGTCGAGCAGGTGGTCCACCGCCCAGTCCACTCCGGCGGGGTGCACGGACTCGAACGGCGGACGAGCCCGCGCGGCGAGGTCCTCCAGCTCCACCGCGAGGTGGGGGAGCGACCATCGCCCTCGATCGAACGGGTCGTCCATCGCGGACCATCATGTCAGGCCATGACCCACGAGGATCCCCCGACCCGCTTCGCGCGCGACACGGCGGTCGAACCGCTCGGTGAGGGCCGCTACCGGGCCCGCATGGACCGCAGCTGGTGGATCGTGAACGGCCCCAACGGGGGCTACGTCGCCGCCGTGCTGCTGCGCGCCGTCCTCGCCGAGGCCGGGGACGGGGGCCGGCGGCCACGCACGCTGCACGTGCAGTACCTCCGCCCGCCCGCGGAGGGCGACGTGGACGTGGGGGTCACGGTGGAGCGCGCCGGGCGGACCGTGACGAACCTCACGGTCCGCATGTTCCAGGAGGGGCGCCTCCTGGCGCTCGGGCTGGCGTCGCTCGCGGTCGACCGGGACGCACCCGTCGCCTACGACGAGGACCCCGGGCTGCCGACGCTGCCCGACGGTCGCCCGGTGCCGCGCCCCGAGGAGGTGCCGCACGTGGAGGTCGACCCGGAGCGGGACGTGCCGATGCGCGGCCACTACGACCTGCGGTGGGTGCTGGGCGACCTGCCGTTCCGCCCCGGCCCGACCGGCGAGGCGAGGGCCCGCTGCGGCGGGTGGCTGCGGCCCGCCGAGCCCGAGCCGGTCGACGAGGTGGTGCTCACCGCGATGTCGGACGCGTGGATGCCGCCGATCTTCTGCCGGGTCGACCACCCGCTCGCCGTCCCGACCATCGACCTCACCGTCCACTACCGGGGCCTGCCCGCGGACCCGCAGGACCACTGCTTCGTCGAGTTCGCCGCCCCGGTGGCCCGCGACGGGTACCTCGTCGAGCACGGCCGGATCCTCGCCCGGGACGGCACGCTGCTCGTCGAGTCCCGCCAGCTCGCGGTGGTGGCGTGAGCGGCGGTCCGGCCGGCACCACCGGGGCCTATCCTGACGGTGCTGGCCGCGGGAGCGAGGTGTCCGAGCCCTGATGGAAGACCGACCACGAAGTCTGCGGGCCATGCTCGCCGAGGCGAAGGACTCCTCGGAGATCATGGTCGACCTCGCCTACGCGGCGGTGTACTTCAACGACCCGGGCATGGCGACCGAGGTGGCCGAGCTCGAGGAGCGCATGAACGACCTCGTCCAGGACATGCGCGCCGTGTGCATCCTGGCCGTCCGCCGCCCGGCCGAGGCCGACGGCATGGCGTCGGTGCTGCAGATCATCTCGGCGATCGAGGGGATCGCCAACACCGCCGTCGACGTCACCCGGATCGTGACGCACCGGCTCGGCATCCCGCGCGAGCTCATCGTCGACCTGTCCAAGGCGGAGGAGGTCTCGCACCGGGTGTGGGTGCGCGAGGGCTCCCACATGGCGCACCGCCCGCTCAAGGACCTCGAGATCCCGGTGCAGTGCGGCATGCGCGTCGTCGCGATCCGCCGGGAGCGCGCCTGGATGATCGAGGAGGTCGACGGCAACCTCGTGCTGCTGCCGGGCGACGTGCTGTTCCTGCGCGGCGCGCCTGCCGGCATCGCTCGCCTGCACGAGCTCGCCGCCGCGCCCACCTGGGACCCGCCCGAGGAGGCACCCGGCGGTGCGCTGACCGACCTCGAGCGCGCGGTCGACGTGCTCGTCGAGATGAAGAACGTCTCGGAGACCGCGGTCGGCCTCGCCTACTCGGCGCTGGCGCTGCAGGACGCCGGCCTCGCCGCGGAGGTGCGCCACCTCGCCGAGCGCCTCGACGAGATGAAGGACCACCTGCAGCTGTGGGTGCTGCGCGCCGCGAAGGAGGACGTCGACCCCTCGCCGCTGCGCGGGCTGCTGCAGCTCGCCACGGCGGCCCAGGGGCTCGGCAACCAGGCCCACCAGATGGTCTGGCTCCTCAGCGACGACCGGGGCTTCCACCCGATCGTGAAGGTCGCGCTCGGGGAGACCGACGACGTCGCGGTCCAGCTGCCCGTCGGCGCGGGTTCCGCCGTCGACGGCCGCTCGCTCGCCGAGCTGCAGCTCGACATCGAACCCGGGTTCCACGTGCTCGCCATCCGGCGCGACAACCGGTACCGCTACCGGCCGAGGGGCTTCGCGGTGCTGCGTCACGGCGACGAGATCATCGCCACCGGCCCCCAGGAGGGCCACGCCCGGCTCGCGGAGCTGTGCGGGTGGTCGGTGGTCGAGGACGAGGACGACCCCACCAGCGAGTTCTCGCTGGTGCCCCTCTCCGCCTCGCGCTGAGCGCCCAGTCCTGGGCGCTCAGTCCTGGGCGCCGGACTCCGCGGCCCTGGCGACCCGCGCGGCCGCCTCCGCGACCTCCGGCGGCACCGGCGGCGGTTCGGGGACCTCGGGGACCAGCGACCGCTCCCGCCGGGGCGCGCCGTCGTCCTGCGGGTCGTCGCCCGCGCCACGGAAGAGCTCGGCGATCCCCGCGAGCGACCCGTAGAGGCCGCCCGTGTCGAGCGGCAGGTAGATCTTGGTCGCCCGACCGTCCGCGATGCCCTGGAGCGCCTCGAGGTACTTGATGGCGATGAGGTCGTTGGTGGGGCCGCCTTCGTGGATCGCCTGGAACACGGTCCGGGTGGCGTTCGCCTCGCCCTGGGCGACCGTCTCGAACCGGTAGCGCTCGGCGTTGGCGAGCGTCTGGACCGCCTCGGCCTGGCCCTGCGCCTCGAGCACCTGGCGCTGCTTGACGCCCTCCGCGGTGAGGATCGCCGCCTGCTTCTCGCCCTCGGCCTTCATGATCGCCGCCTCGCGGAACCCGTCCGCGGTGGTGACCTGCGCCCGGCGGTTCCGCTCGGCCTTCATCTGCTCGTGCATGGCCGACATCACGTCCGGCGGCGGGTCGATGCGCTGGATCTCCACCCGTCCGACGCGCACCCCCCACTTGTCGGTGGCGTCGTCGAGGATCTGCCGCAGCTCGGTGTTGAGCTTGTCGCGGCTGGTCAGCGCCTCGTCCAGGCTCATGTCGCCGATGACGTTCCGCAGGTTCGTCTGGGCGAGCTTCGTCACCGCGAGGAAGAAGTTGGCGATGTTGTACATGAGCCGCTGGGGGTCGGTCGGCTCGTAGTAGATGACCGCGTCGACCGAGACGATCACGTTGTCGGAGGTGATGACCTCCTGCGGCGGCACGTCCACGACCTGCTCGCGCATGTCCACCAGCGTCATCTTCTGGATGAACGGGACGATGAGGTGCAGCCCGGAGGCCTTCGTCTCCTTGTACTTGCCCAGCTGCTCGATGATGCCCCGCTGGTACGGCCGCACGATGCGCACGCTCGAGATGACGACGATCACGAGCAGCACGACGAGTGCCGCGAGGACGATGCCGATGGCGGTGCTCACGAGTGGGTCCCTTCCCTGTTGCCGATCGATTCGAGGTGGTCGGCCACCACGAGGACGCGGGTGCCGCGGACCTCGACGACCTTGACGGTGGTCCCCGGCGGGAGCACCGCGTCGTCCGCGGCCTGCGCGCGCCACTCCTCCCGGTCGATGCGGACCATGCCGGTGTCGCCGGCGGGGATGTGCTCGAGGACGATCCCCTGGGCTCCGAGGAGGCGGTCGGCGCCGACCCCGTCCTCGGGGCCGACGGCGTTGAGGCGGCGCGACAGCGGGCGCAGCCCGATGAAGAACGCGAGCGAGGCGAGGGCGAACACGACGACCTGCCAGATCGGGTCCAGGCCGAACGCCCCGGTGAGCGCCGCGACCCCGGCGCCGAGGCCGAACGGGAGCAGCACGAAGCCGGGCGTCACGATCTCCAGCGCGCTCAGCGCGACGGCTGCGACGACGAAGATGACCGCCATGGTGCCCGAGTCCACGGCCCCAACCTACCGGGGGAAACGGCCCGATCGGGCGGAACTAACCTCGGCCCGGTGAGCGCCGACCTGGAGCCAGCCCCGTACCCGCTCCGGCTCCTCACGGTGCACGCCCACCCCGACGACGAGTCCTCGAAGGGTGCGGCGACCGTGGCGAAGTACCGGGCCGAGGGCATCCCCGCGACGCTGGTGTGCTGCACCGGTGGCGAGGCGGGCGACATCCTCAACCCGGCGATGGACCGCCCGGAGATCCGGGAGCGCCTGCCCGAGGTGCGCCTCGAGGAGCTCGCGGAGGCGACCCGGATCATCGGGTACGAGACCGTCGAGCTGCTCGGCTACCGCGACTCGGGCATGCCCGACACGCCCGAGAACGAGCACCCCGACAACTTCTGGAACGCGCCGCTCGACGAGGCGGTCGGCAAGCTCGTGCGGATCATCCGCCGTGACCGCCCGCAGGTGATCGTCACCTACGGCGACGACCAGCGGCACTACGCGCACCCGGACCACCTGAAGGTGCACGACATCACGCTGCCCGCGTTCGACCGGGCGGCGGACCCCGCGTGGTACCCCGAGGCGGGTCCGCCGTGGCAGCCGCTCAAGCTCTACTACTCCGAGTGGTCCCGCCAGCGGATCCTGAGCCTGCACGCGAAGTACCTCGAGTTGGGCCTGGAGTCGCCGTACGCGGACTGGATCGAGCGCATCCGCTCGGACGACCGGCCGGACCGCATCACCACCCGGGTCGACATCCGCGACTTCTACGAGGTGCGGGAGAAGGCGCTGCGTGCGCACGCCACGCAGGTCGACCCCGAGGAGTCCTTCTGGTTCGGACTCCCGACCGAGGTCGCCCGCGACGCGCACCCGTGGGACGACTACGTGCTCGCACGTTCGCTGGTGCCCACCGAGATCCCCGAGGACGACCTGTTCGCCGGGGTCCCCGGGCGGGGGTGAACGACGCGGCC
The DNA here is from genome assembly GCA_965651815.1 of uncultured Microthrixaceae bacterium. GTDB lineage: Bacteria > Actinomycetota > Acidimicrobiia > Acidimicrobiales > Microtrichaceae > CBFGTJ01. The sequence continues at coordinate 7,264 of CBFGTJ010000018.1, forward strand.
GCCGGTGCCGGCGACCCCGCCATGTGGGGACCGGACCGGCTCGGCGACCTGACGGGGCTGTGCGCCGCGGCGCTGCCCGACGAGCACCTCTCGCCCGACGACCTGGAGTCGCTCGCCTGGGCGCCGGACGTGCGGGACGAGCACGGGCCGCTCGGCGAATCCCGGGTGTGGGGGATGCCGGACGGCACCGGTGCGGTGGTCGCGTCGCTGCGCCACCACGGTGGGGCGGGGTCGGCGCCGACCGCGTACGTGCAGCTGCTGGTGGTGCACCCCGCACGCCGCCGGCGGGGGATCGCGAGGGCGCTGGTCGGCGCGGTGGAGCAGTGGGCGGGGGAGCGTGGCGCGTCGGCGGTGCAGGTCGGTGGCGCGGCGCCGTTGTACCTGTTCACCGGGGTCGACTCACGTTGGACCGACGCGGTGTGCTGCTTCGAGGCGCTGGGCTACCGCCGCACGGCGGTGGAGCTCGACCTGGCGTGCCCGACCCGCACCCGGCGGGCGCCGGTGCCCGCCGGGGTCGTCGTGGAGCCCGTCGTGAGCGACCGGGACCTCGCCGAGCTGGTGGAGTGGGCGGACCGGTGCTGGCCGGCGTGGACCGCGGAGCTCCGGCGCGCGGGGGCGGCGGGCACGGCGGTCCTGGCGAGGGACGTCGACGCCTCGGAGGTGGTGGGTGCGGCCGCCCACTCGGTGGGGCGCCTCGGTGTCGTCGGCCCGGTCGCGGTGGACCCCCGGGTGCACGGCGTGGGGATCGGCGCGGCGATGATGTCCGAGCTGCTCGCGCAGCTGTCGGTCGCGGGGGTCCAACGGGCCGAGATCGCGTGGGTGTCGACGGTCAGGTTCTACGTGCGCACCTGCGGGGCGACGGTGCTGCGTGCGTCCCAGGTGCTGCGCCGCGACCTGCCACACGGCGGTGGCGCCGGGGCCGACGGTGGCGCGGAGCGGTAGCGTCGCCGGTGATGACGACGCTCAGCGAACGACTCGGCTACGACGCCGACGACAGCCTGCTCATCGTGAACTGCGACGACCTCGGGATGTGCCACTCGACGAACGAGGGCGTCTACGACGCGCTGCGCAACGGGTTCGCCACCTCGGCGACGCTGATGGTGCCGTGCCCGTGGGCGCGGGAGGCCGCCGCGAGGTACCGCGGCGAGGACGTCGGCGTGCACATGACGCTCACCGCGGAGTGGGAGCTGTACCGCTGGGGGCCGATCACCCAGGCACCGTCGCTGCTCGGCGGTGACGGCGGGTTCCCCCGCACGATCGAGGACGTGTGGGAGCACGCCGACCTCGACGAGGTGCGGCGGGAGCTGCGTGCGCAGGTGGAGCGGGCGATCCTGTGGGGCTTCGACGTGACCCACCTCGACTCCCACATGGGCACGCTGCAGCTCCGGCCCGAGTTCTTCGACGTCTACCTCGACCTCGCCGTGGAGTTCGACCTGCCCCTGCGGCTCTCGGGCGAGTCGACCCAGGAGCTGATCGGCTTCCCGTTCCGTGAGCTCGCCGCGGAGGCCGGCGTGGTGTCCCCCGACCACCTGGTCGTCTACGGGGGCGTCGGCGCACGCGCCGCGTTCGAGCGGCTGCTGTCGGACCTCCGACCGGGCGTGACCGAGATCTTCCTGCACCCGGCGAAGGACCACCCGGAGCTGCGGGCGCTCGCCCCCGACTGGCAGGGGCGCGTCGACGACCACCGGCTGCTGACCGAGGAGCCCGAGCTGCGCAAGGCGCTCGACCGCGCGGGGGTGCAGCTGATCGGCTGGCGGGAGCTGCGCGACCTGCAACGGGCCCGCTGACGTCACTCCTCGAACGGGTGGGGGCATGCCGACCACGCCCCTGCGCCCTCCGCACGGGCGGCCGCCGCGGCGCGCCGGAACTCGGCCGAGTGGTGCTCGTTCGGCGGGTACGGGTACGCGTCGGCGTACCCGGCCCGCACGAGGTCGAGGTTCACGAAGCGGCCGTCCGCGGCCCGGTAGACGTATGCGAGGAGCCGCCCGTAGCGGTCCCGCGGCTCGGTGTCGCGCACGAGCAGCACCGGCGTGCCACCCGGCAGGAGGTCGGCGAGCGCCCGGGAGGCCTCGTCGCCGAAGCACATGACCGGTCGGGACGCGTCGACGCTCTCGGGCGTGTCGATGCCGATGAGCCGCACCCGCTCCTCGACGCCGCCGGTGTCGGCGACGAGCGTGTCGCCGTCGACGACCCGGACGACGGTCGCGTTGGCCCGGAGGGCGTCGCCGGGCGCGCCGAGCGTGCCGGCGCTGCAGCCCCCCAGCAGCACCAGCGCGGCTGCGGCCAGGCGCCGGCCCCGGCCGGGCGCGGGCTCAGATCCGGCGCAGGATCGTGCCCGTCCCGAGCCCCCCGCCGCAGCACATGCTGATGAGCGCATGGGTCCCGTCCGTGCGGTGCAGCTCGTCGAGCGCCTTGGTCGTGAGGAAGGCCCCCGTGGCGCCGAGCGGGTGGCCGAGGGCGATGGCGCCCCCGTTGGGGTTCGTGCGCTCCAGGTCGGCGCCGACCTCGCGCGACCAGGCGAGCACGACCGAGGCGAACGCCTCGTTGATCTCGAACAGGTCGATGTCGTCGATCGTCATGCCGTTGCGCTGCAGCAGGTGACGGGTCGCGTCGATCGGCCCGGTCAGCATCAGCACGGGGTCCACCCCGACCAGGCAGGTGTCGACCACCTCGGCGCGGGGGGTCAGGCTGAGCTGCTCGGCGACCTCGCGGCGCATCATCAGCACCGCGGCGGCGCCGTCGGAGATCTGCGACGCGGATCCGGCCGTGTGCACGCCGTCCTCGCGGGCGACCGGCTTCAGCTGGGCGAGCCGCTCGAGGCTCGTCTCCCGGATGCCCTCGTCGCGGGTCACGGTGTGGGTCGTGCCGGTCGGGTTGCCGTCCTCGTCGACGTCCGGCGCCTCGACGGCGACCACCTGGCGATCGAAGCGGCCCTCCTCCCACGCACGCGCGGCGCGCTGCTGGGACGCGAGGGCGAACTCGTCGCAGTCGGCGCGGGTGACGCCCCACTTCTCGGCGATGCGCTCGGCGCCTTCGAACTGGGAGGTGAACTCGTAGCGCTCGAAGTAGCTCTTGGGGATCGGCACGCCCAGGCCGAGCTTGCGGGAGCTGTTGGAACCGATCGGGATGCGGCTCATCGACTCGACGCCGCACGCGACGGCGACGTCGACCACGCCGGCCGCGACGAGCGCGGTGGCGAGGTTGGTCGCCTGCTGCGACGATCCGCACTGCGTGTCGACCGTGGTCGAGGGCACCGACATGGGCAGCCCCGCGGTGAGCCAGGCGGTCCGGGCGATGTTGAACGACTGCTCGCCGACCTGGCTGACGCAGCCACCCACGACCTGGCCGACCACGCTCGGGTCGATCCCGGTGCGGTCGACGAGCTCGGACAGCACGGTCGCGAGCAGGTCGGCGGGGTGCACGGTCGACAACCCGCCGTTGCGGCGGCCGATCGGCGTGCGGACGGCATCGATGATCACGACGTCGGACATGGGCGCATCCTAGGGGCGGTCGCGCGCCGCGGGCTCAGGCCGCGTCGGCCGCGGTCTGCCCGCCGGCGGCCGGCGCGGGCACGTCGAGCCGGCGCTGCGCCGCCCGCCTGGCCGCGGCGGCCCGCCGGGCCAGCTCGAGCTCGCGCTCCTCGCGCTGCGCCGCGTCGCGTGCCGAGGCACGCCGGCTCGCCTCCCTGAGGGCGGCGCGGGCCTGGAGCACGCCCAGGCGGCCGAGCTCCTTGGTGCGCTCGTCGAGGAGACCGTGGCGCCGCGGCCGGGGCTGCTCACCACCCATGAGGACCAGTTGCTTGCTCATGGGGCCAGTATGCGGAGGGGGTGTGACAACGAGTACGGGCCCCGGGGCCCGACCCCTCGGCCTCCGCTCAGCAGGGGGCCGTGGGCGCCACCAGCGGCCATGGCCGCGACCGCTCGACCGCCAGGCCGAGGTCGAGCAGCAGCGCATCCTCGTGGTGGCGGGCGGCGATCTGCATGCCCACCGGCAGCCCGTTGAGCTGGCCGATCGGCACCGACAGCGCCGGGTTGCCGACGATGTTGTAGGGGATCGTCAGCGCACCGTTGTTCTCCGGGCCGACGCGCTCGCCGGCGACCTCGAGGTTCAGGTACGTGTCCGCGGCGAACGCGACGTCGGGGTTCGTGGCGCTGATGATGAAGTCGACCGAGTCGAACGCCGCCGCCACCGTCTCGTTGGCGGCGGTGCGGGCGGCCTCGGAGCGGGCCATCATCGCGAGCGAGTACTTCTTCTCGGCGAGCTCGAGGCCGAAGGCGATCTCGGCCGACAGCTGGTCGCGGCACTCCGGCCAGGCGTCGCGCAGGTCCGCGTAGAGGCTCGCGAGGTTGCCGAGCGCCCACTCGAACCCGAGGCCCGGGAACTTGACGTCCAGGTCCACGATCCGCAGCCCCACCTCCCGGGCGAGGTGCTCGCCGGCCTCGCGCACCATGCTCGCGACCGCCGGGTTGACCGTCGCGACGCCGAGGTCGGGCACGATCGCCACCGTCCGCCCGTGCATGTCCCCCAGGTACGAGCCGAGGCGGTGCTCCCACCCCTCGACCTTCGGCAGCGAGTACGGGTCGCGGGGGTCGTAGCCGGTCACCACGTCGTAGTACCGGCAGATGTCGCGGATCGAGCGGCACATCACGCCGGTCACCACCGTCATCGGGTGGATCTGGGTGTGGGGACCACGGGGGATGCGCCCGAAGGTGCCCTTCATGCCGGGCAGCCCGTTGAACGCCGCGGGGATGCGGATGGAGCCGCCGCCGTCGCCGCCGGACGCGAGCGTGACGAGCCCGGCCGCCACCGCCGCGGCGCTGCCGCCGGAGGAGCCGCCCGCGGTGCGCCCGTGCTGCCACGGGTTGTGCGTCACCCCGTTGAGCTTCGAGACGCTCACGTTGAGGCCCCCGAACTCCGACGCGGTCGTGAGGCCGATCGGGACGACGCCGCCGAGCTGCTCGGCCCGCTCCAGGTCGGTGTCGGTGTAGGCCCCGATGCGGTCGGCGAACACGAGGGACGCCTCGGTGTCGGGCCAGCCGAGGTAGTGGCCCAGCTCCTTGATCCCGAAGGGCACGCCACCGAAGGGCAGCGAGACGTCGGCCGCGGCCGCCTTGGCCCTCGCGGACTCGGGGTCGAGGAACGAGAACGCGCTCGTGGACGACGCCTCGATCGCCGCCAGCGTGGCGTCGAGCTCCTCGAGCGGGGAGCGCAGTCCCTTCCTGAACGCCTCCACGAGCGAACAGGCGTCGCCCAGCCACGGGGTGTCGGTCATCGGCTCCTCCCTCGTCGGGTCCGGCCGAAGCATCGTAGGGTCCTGCCCCATGGATGCGGCAGAGTTCCTCGGCCTCGCCCCGACCCACAACCCCATGCGCTGGTACCTGCCGATCACGGAGGGGATCTCGACGAGGGGCCGGTTCCTGTTCGGCGGGTGCGGCCTCGGTGCGGCGGTGGCGGCCATGGAGGCCGTGTGCGGGCGGCCGGCGGTGTGGGCCACCGCGCAGTACCTGTCGTTCGCGAAGGTCGACGAGATCATGGACCTCGACGTCACGGTGGCGGTGTCCGGCCGACACACCAGCCAGGTGCGCGCGGTGGGCCACGTCGGGGACCGCGAGATCCTGACGGTCAACGCCGCCCTCGGGTCCAAGCCCATCGAGATCGACGAGCAGTGGCCGTCGATGCCCGCCGTCCCCGACCCCGAGGCGTGCCCGGGCCGCGACGACCTCGTCGAGGACTCCAGCTCGATCATGACCCGCTTCGACGTGCGCCTCGCGCTCGGCACCCCGTGGAACGCGCTCACCCCCGTCCCCGACCCGCAGGGGCCCCGGGCCGAGGGTGGGCGCTCGGCGCTGTGGGTCCGCATGCCCGAGGTCGACATGTCGGCCGCGGCCCTCGCGATCCTCGGTGACTACGTGCCCTTCGGCATCTCCCAGGCGCTGGGGTGGTGGGTCCCCTCGAACAGCCTCGACAACACGCTGCGGGTGCTGCGGCTGGTGCCGACGGACTGGGTGCTCTGCGACGTCCGCGTCGACGGCGTGCAGGGCGGGTTCGGGCACGGGTCGGTGTACCTGTGGGCCGAGGACGGCACGCTGCTCGCGACGGCGAGCCAGTCGGCGGTGCTGCACCGCCCCGGCTGACCGGCCCGCGCGTAGGGTGCGGGACATGGCGCCCACGACCCCTTCCGGCTACGGCATGACGATCCCCTTCGACGGGGTGCCCCTGTCAGAGCAGCGCGACCTGGTCGTGGCGCTCGAGGACCTCGGCTACACCGACGTGTGGTCCGCCGAGGCGAACGGCGCGGATGCGTTCACCCCGCTCGCGCTCGCCGCGGCCTGGGCGCCGAGCCTCCGGCTGGGCACCGCGATCGTGCCCGCCTTCACCCGGGGTCCGGCGCTGCTCGCGCAGTCCGTCGCGACGCTCGCGGACGCGGCGCCGGGTCGCGTCGCGTTCGGCATCGGCGCGTCCTCGAACGTGATCGTCGAGAACTGGAACGGCATCCCCTACACCGAGCCGTACCGGCAGGTGCGCGACATGGTGCGCTTCCTGCGCCAGGCGCTCACCGGGGAGAAGGTGAGCGGCACCTTCGGGCGGTCCGAGGTGAAGGGCTTCCGGCTCGGCATCCGCCCCGCGCAGCAGCCCGAGATCCTCGTGGCGGCGCTCCGCTCCGGCATGTTGCGGCTCGCCGGGCGCGAGGGCGACGGCGCGATCGTGAACTGGCTGTCGGCGGAGGACGTGCGGACCGTCGCGCCGATCGTGCAGGAGGCCGGGGGAGCGACCCCGGAGGACCCGACGCCCCGCGAGGTCGTGGCCCGCATCTTCGTCGCGCCGACCACCGACCGCGACACCGTGCTCGGCGTCGGGCGGTACGCGATCGCCGCGTACCTCACGGTGCCGGTCTACGCCGCGTTCCACGAGTGGCTGGGCCGCGGTGACCAGCTCGCGGAGGTGTGGCGCCGCTGGGGGGAGGGCGACCGCCGCGGCGCGCTCGAGGCGATCCCCGAGTCGCTCGTCGACGAGCTCATCGTGTCGGGCACGCCGGAGGAGTGCCGGGAGCACCTCCAGCGCTACGTGGAGGCGGGGGTCACGACCCCGGTGATCGCCCTCCTGCCGACGTATGCGGACCTGCGCCAGGTGATCAGCGACCTCGCGCCGCGCTGATCCCCTCGACGCCGGCGACGCCGCGCAGGTCGATGGTGTCGCCGAGCAGCTCGCGGATGCGGCGCTTGTCGACCTTGCCCGAAGCGTTGGCCGGCATCTCGCGCAGCACGACCACCTGCTTGGGTCGCTTGTAGCCGGCGAGGCGGCCCTCGGTCCACCGGATCAGCTCGTCGGGGTCGAGGTCCTCGGCCTCGGGTGAGGCGACCACCACCGCGCACACGGCCTCGCCCCACTTCGGGTCGGGCACCCCGACCACCGCCACCTGCGAGACCCCGGGGTGCGTGCACATCACGTTCTCCACCTCGCGGGACGCGACGTTCTCGCCGCCGGTGACGATGATGTCCTTCTTGCGGTCGATGACGTGCAGGTAGCCCTCGTCGTCGATGCGCCCGACGTCGCCGGTCCGCAGCCAGTGCCCGGAGCGTGCCTCGCTCGTCGCGACCGGGTCCTGCCAGTAGCCGGGCACGACCTGCTCCCCGCGCACGAGGATCTCGCCGACCTCGCCGCGGGGCACCTCGTTGCCGTCCTCGTCCTCGATGCGCAGCGCGGTCAGTGGCCCCGGCCTCCCGGCGGCGTCGAGCAGGTGGGGTGCGTCGGTCGCCGCCCGGCGGTGCTCGTCGGGGCCGAGGAACACCGCGTTGCCGCTGAGCTCGGTCATGCCGTAGCCCTGGGCCAGCCCCACCTCCGGCAGCTCGTCCAGCACGCGGTGCAGCAGCGCCCGTGGCATGGAGGAGGCCCCGTAGGAGATCTGCCGGAGCCCCCGGAGCGCTTCGGGGGAGAACTCCGGGTGGTCGAGCAGGATCGACAGCATCGTGGGGGCGAGGGAGCAGGTCGTGATCCCCTCGTCGCGCACCGCACGCATGAACGCCTCGGGCTCGAAGCGGGGGATGAGCACGACCGGCCGGCGCCGCAGGTGGGCGTGCAGCACGTTGTAGGCCGCGACGTGGAACAGCGGGAACGGGAACAGGTAGACGTCGTCCGCCGCCATGGGCCGGGCGATCGCCGTGTTGAGCACCGCAGCCGAGAGGCTCCCGTGGGTGAGCATCGCCGCGCGGGGGCGGCCGGTGGTGCCGGAGGTGTGGATGATCCACGCGCACACCCGCTGGTCCGTCGAGACGTGGTGGTGCTCCTCCGGGACCCCGGACGCGGCGTCGTCGTCGAGCGCCGCGGTCAGGTCCAGCTTGGCGGCGGCGTGCTCGCCGTCGATGGACAGCACCTCCGGCGCGCGCTCCAGGCCCTCGAGCTGGGACGCCACCCGGTCGAGCTGGCCGGGGGTCGCGAGCACCACCGCGGGCGCGATCGACTCGATGAAGTCGCGGATCTCCTCGGGGGTGTGGCGGACGTTCGCCGGCGCGTACTGCGCGCCCGCTCGTGGCACGGCGTAGAGCGCGGTGACCGCGTCGAGGCGGTTCTCGGCGACGAGCACGACCCGGTCACCCGGGTCGGTCAGCTCGGCGATGCGGGCCGACATGTGGCGGATGCGGGCCTCGAGCTCCCCGAAGGTCAGGCGACGCCCGTCGGCGACGAGGGCGACCTGGTCCCCACAGGTGGAGGCGGCGAGTTCGATGATCTCATGGAGGAGCACGGCCACCAGTCTCGCGGAACCCCTCCTCGCGTGCGCCGTGGAACGCGGCGAGCAGGTGCTCCGCCATCGCCTCCAGGGTGACGTGCGCGTTGGCCCCGCTCGGGTTCGGCACCACGTGGACCGGGCACCCGCCGAGCCGGCTCGCCTGCGGCCCCAGCTGCGCATCGGGGTCCGCGGCGTGGCGCCATCCGGTGACGCCGAGCACGCACACGACCCCCGGGCGCAGCCACCCGCACAGGAGTCCGAGGCGCTCCAGGCCGTGGCGGTACTCGTCGCGGGTGATCTCGGCCGCGCGGGGCGTCGCCCGCTTGACGAGGTCGGTCATCCCGATCCGGTGGCGCACGAGGAGGTCCACGGGGTCTCGGTCCCTCGTCGCGAGCCCGGCCCGCAACAGGGCGGGCCAGGCGCGGTTGCCGGCGCGGTGGAAGCCCACCCCGGCGTCCGCCGCGACCAGGGACGGGTTCAGTCCGACCAGCAGCATCCGCATGCCCGGTCCCACCGTGTCGGCGATCGTGCGCAGACGGCGGGCCCGCACGTGGAGCCGCCCGTCGCCCCGCGGGCCACGGCGCAGCGACTCGACCCCGAACCCCGCGCCCTCGACCACCGCGCCGAGCAGCTCCCGCGACCACCCCGGCCCGTCCCCGTCGCCGTCCCGGCCACGGAAGGCCAGGCGCACGGCGGTCCCGACCTCGAGGCGCTGGTGCAGCTCCCGCAGCGCGAGGGGCACCTCGTGGCCGGGCAGCCGCGAGTACGCGAGGGGATCGACCGGCACGCGTCAGCAGTCGGCGGTGGCGCGCAGGGTCTCGTCGATCACGGCGCGGCGGTCCTCGCCCCACGGCAGGGGCATGATCACCGGGACGTCGACCCCCGCGTCGCGGTACGCCGTGACGGCCGCCGCGACCGTGGCGGCGTCGCCGCAGATGTCGATCGCGTCCACCATGCGCTCGGAGACCGCGGCGATCGCTGTCTCGCGGTCGCGGGCCTCGTGCGCGGCGCGAACCGCAGCGACCTCGTCCTCGAAGCCTGCACGCTCGAACGCCCGGGCGTACGCGGGCACCACGATGTAGGAGAAGAGGTCCTTGCGGGCGCTCGGCAGGGCGGCGTCACGGTCGCAGACCCCGACGTGCACGTACGCGTACACGGTGCAGTCGCCCTCGGGCCGCCCGGCGGCGCGCTCCCCGCGGCGGACCTGCTCGACGCACCACGGGACCGCGCTCGCCGGCAGGTAGTTGAGGAGCACCCCGTCGGCGAGCTCGCCCGCGGTGACGAGCATGCGCTCGTTGAGCGCGCCGAGCACGAGCTTCGGGCGGCGCTCGCCCAGGCGCACGCCCAGGCGGAACCTCGAGCACCGGTAGAACTCGCCGTCGTGGTCGACGACCTCGCCCGAGAGGCACTCGCGCACGAGCTGGAGGTACTCGCGGACCCGGGCGACGGGCCGGTCGCCGTAGGTGGCCCCGTGCCAGCGTCCGACGACGACGGGGGAGGAGATGCCCACCCCCAGCAGCACGTCCTGCTCGGGTGCCAGGCCCTGGAGGGTGGCGGCGCCCATCGCGGCGAGCATCGGCGTCCGCAGCTGGAGGGCGAGCACCCCCGTGCCGAGCCCGATGCCGGGTGCGCCGACGGCGACGGCGCCGAGCGTCGCGAACGCCTCCTCGCCGGTGGTCTCCGCGGTCCAGAACGAGCCGAAGCCGGCGTCGGCGGCATCCCTCGCGACCTCGACCGCCGTGGCGGCTCCGAGCGACTGGAAGCTGGCGAAGGTGATCCCCGGTGCTGCTCGTGTCATCCCGGCGACGGTAGTGGGTGTCGGCGGTCACGGCGGGCGAGGCCGGTCGAGAACCGCGACGACTCCGACGGGTCGGACCTGTACTCTGGGACGAGCCCGGATCCGCGGGTGGCGGCAGCAGGAGGCACGATGACAGAGGTTCTCGACAACGAGGTTCTGGACACGCAGGCCAAGGCCGACAGCTCGATCCGCGAGGCGCTCGACCTGATCGAGAAGGGCCTCGGTGAGATGTCCGACCGCCAGATCGTGCCCACCTCCGAGGTCGCCGACCTCCTGCTGGACGTGCGCAGCGTGCTCGCGAAGCTGGACGCCGAGGTCTCGACGAACTGATCCCGTCGCCGGCCCCGGTGCTCAGGGCCGTGCGCGCTCGGTGACCCCTCCGGCGGCGAGCAGCGCGTCGTAGGACCGGTCGAGCTGCGCGAGCAGCCCCTCCGGGTCCGGCACCGCCGCGGCGTCGACCATCAGGCCGAGGAAGAGCCAGCCCCGGTACGACATCGTGGTGAGGTTGAACGCGGTGCCCGCGAGCGGCCCGATCGGGTAGTTCGCCTCCATCGCGGCGCCGCCGATGAACAGGTCGAACGGCGCGGCCCGCACGTTGGAGCAGACGAAGTCGACCGATCCGGCCAGGTACTGGCCGGTGCGGACGATCGCGACCGGTGGCAGCACCGACGCGGCGTTCGCGGCACCCTCGAGCGCACCGATGACCCGCTCCTCCTTCACCGCGGAGAGGATCTCGTGCAGCGCGGCGAAGCGCTCCTCGGGGGCCATCGGGCCCGTCGGGGCGAGCATCTGGGTCGGGGAGAAGGCGTTGCCGCCGGCCGACCGGTCGTGGCGGGTGCTGACCGGCATCGACACCCGCAGCGCCTCGACGGGGTGACCGGCGGCGCGGTGCACCTCGCCGGCGGCGTCGACCGCACCCGTGATGAAGAGGTCGTTGACGCTCCCACCGAGCGCCCGGGCGGCGGTCCGCACCTGCTCGAGCGACAGCGCGGTGGTTCCGAACCACCTGGTGAGCGACCGCTCGGTCCACAGCGTCGAGCGCCGGGAGCCGACCCGCGCCTGGCGCCAGGTCGAGCGGGCCACGCCGGCCAGCTCCGAGCCCCGCTGGGGGAGTGACGCGACCTCACTCCCGGCGTGCAGCGCGCCGGAGGCGAGCGAGCCCACCGCGTCGCGGGCCCGCTCCCACAGGCTTCCGGCCCCGTCGGGGGAGGCGTCCGCACGGCCGGCCCCGTCCCCGCGGGAGGTCCGCACGTCGTCCGCGGTGGCGGGGTCGTCGGGAGGGTCCCGCTCGAAGTCGAGGAACTGCACCGACAGCCGGATGCCCCCCTCCCCGTCGGTGATCGTGTGGTGGAGCCGCTGCAGCATGGCGGCCTTCCCGCCACGGAGCCCCTCGATCGTCACGAACTCCCACAGCGGTCGCTCGCGGTCGAAGGGCTGCCCGCTCAGCGTGGCCGCCAGCTCGTGGAGCTCGCGGAGGTCGCCGTCACCGCCGAGGGTGGTCCAGCGGAGGTGGCGGTCGAGGTCGAAGTCCGGGTCGTCGACCCAGCGGGGGCGCTCGAGCGGGTTGGCGCTCGTGACGACCCGCTGGCGCAGCCGCGGCACCGCGAGCGTCGCCCTGGCCATCTTGCGGCGCAGGCGCTCCCGGTCGGGGGGACGGTCGAACATCGTCAGGTTCGCGAACGCGGACGACAGCTGCGGGTCCCGTTCGAGCTCCCACATCACCGACTCGAACCCGCTCATGCGGTCCCCGCCAGCCGGCGCGCCGTCGTCCACGGGCACGAGGCTAACGCCGTGCAGCCCGGTTCGGACCCGGCCAGACCCGCCCGGCCACCCCCGCAAGGGTCCGGCCGAGCACGAGCCCGCCGACGACGTCGCTCGCGTGGTGGACCCCCACGTGCACGCGGCTCCACGCGACGAGCCCGGCGAGCGACCACCACAGGGGTCCCCGGCCGAGGTCCTTGGTCAGGAGGGTGGCGGCACAGGCACCTGCGGAGGCGTGGCCGCTCGGGAAGCTGGAGGTGCGGGGGCTGCGGAGCCGGTAGGGGTGCGTCGCGAGCGCCGTGGGCCGCTTCCGCTTCACGGCGAACTTCACCGGGCCGTTCACGAGTGCTTGCTCGGTGGCGATGATCACGCTGCGACGCAGGGCGCGGCGACGCGCCGCCGGGCCACCGGTGAGCGCGTCGGCGGCGTTGATCGCGTGCCACAGGAGGCTGTGGTTCGCCGCCTCGCTGAGGGCGTAGAAGGTGCGGTCCAGCAGCGGCCTGCCGCGCAGCGCCACGGCGACCCGGTGCGCCGCGTCGTCGAGCGCGACGACGGCGGGTGAGTTGAGCGGATCGCTCACCGGGCGGTGCTGCCCACCTCGACCGCGACCGCGGCGGCGGCCTCGCGCTGCGCCCGCAGCTCGAGCCCGACCTCACGGGCCTCGTCCGGGTCGCCCCCGAACGCCGGGCAGTAGCGCTGGAAGGCGCACCAGTTGCACAGCGCGGACTGCTTGGGGCGGAAGTCGTCCCGCTCGCACGCTCGCTCGACCGCGGACCAGATCGCGCCGAGCTTCTTCTCCATGCCCCGGATGGACTGCTCGGAGGGGGTCGTGGTGATGACCTGGGGCTGGGAGCCCAGGTACATCAGCTGCACCTTCGAGGGGCGGCGGCCGAGGGTGCGCTCGCAGAGGAACGCGTAGAAGTGCACCCCACCGAGGCGGGCCTGCTCCTGCGCGACCGAGGGCGCGCGGCCGGTCTTGTAGTCGGTCACGACGAGCGCGCCGTCGTCGTCCTCCTCGAGGCGGTCGATGATGCCGCGCACCAGCAGCGAGCCCAGCTCGGCCTCGAGCATCAGCTCGAGGCCCACGGGGCGCACCCGACGGGGGTCCTCGAGCTGGAAGTAGCGCTCGACCATGGCCTCTGCGTCCCGCGCGAACGCGGCGGCGTCCTCGGCGGAGAGCTCCAGTCCCACGTACTCCTCGGCCTCCCGCATCTCCTCCAGGGCGGTGGCCAGGCACCCTGCCGCCCGCTCGGGCGTGCGCTGCTCCGCCGGCTCGCCGAGGAGCAGCTCGAGCGCCCGGTGCACCGTCGTGCCCTTCACCGCGGGCACCGACGGCGGTTCGGGCAGCTTGTCGATGGCGGAGAACCGGAACGCCAGCGCGCAGTCCTTGAAGGTGGCGACCTTCGACGGGGACAGGGAGGTGGGCAGCGGCAGGGCCATGGCGACGATGCTACGGGGCGGCAGTGACAGCGGAGCGGATCGACGCCGCCATGGCCGCGGGGTCCTCGAGGGGCCCGAAGTGGCCGAGCTCGGGGTGGTCCTCCAGCACGCCGGCAGGCAGCGCCTCGGCGACGAGCGGCGCGACGGAGGCCGGTCCCGGCCGATCGACGCGGCCCCGCAGGACGGTCACGGGGCAGCGCACCTCGCCCAGGCGGGCGAACGCGTCGTGCCGCATGCCCATCTCGTAGGTCTGCGCCTCGACCTCCGGTTCGCAGCGGAGGCGCAGCGACCCGTCGTCGAGCTCCTCGAAGCCGTGCTCCACGTAGGCGGCGAGCGCCGCGGGGTGCAGCTCCGACAGCGGCGGCTTGGAGGCGAAGTTGGCGTACGCGTCGTCGGCGGAGGCGAACGTGGTGCGACGCCGGCGGGCACCCTCCGCGAGCGGGTTGGGCGGCTCGCCGTCGAGGTCCAGCGGGGGGAAGACGATCGGCTCGAACAGCCACAGGCCGCGGAACGTGCCCGGGCGGGCCTGCTCGGCGAGCAGCAGCGACGCGCCGCCCATCGAGTGCCCCACGCCGAACGGGCGCTCGAGGCCCAGCGCGTCGACGGCCGCGAGCACGTCGTCCGCGGTGCCGTGCCAGTCCATGCCGCCGGCCGGCGTGCTCGAGCGGCCGTGCCCCCGCACGTCGAGGGCGGCGAGCCGCCCCACCCCGTCGAGGTGGTGCGCCGTGGCGGTCCACACCCCGGCGCAGAAGCCCGTCGCGTGGACCATGAGCACGTCGCCGCCCGTGCCGCCGAGGTCGTAGGTGGCGACACGGACGTCACCGGTCGACGGCACGAACCGTGGCTCGGGCAGGGGTGCACGCTGCTCGGCGTCCTCGTTGCGCATCCGGCCAGCATGGCAGCCGGCGCGGGACCCCTCGGACGCTCAGGCGGGGTCGAGCGGGCGCGTGGTGATCGGGGTGATCCGGTGGGCGCCGCCGCCGTCGCCGGTGCGGAGCCGCTCGAGCACGATCGGGACGGCCCGGCACAGCTCCTCGAGCCCCTGGTCGTCGATCGCCGTGGGCCCGGTCAGCAGCGCCAGCTCGAGGGAGGGGAGGTCGACGACCGTGCAGGGCACGCGGAGGTCCGCGTCGGCCGAGACCAGCAGCGCGTCGATGAACGGGACCCAGGGGACGAGGTCCGACAGCGCGGTGCGGACGCGGTGCGCGAGCGACAGCACGGCCTCGGCCGAGGCCACCGCGTCGTCACCGGCACCGCCGACGACGTGGATGCCGGTCGGCCCCACGACCACCCAGTGCTCGCCGTGGCGGCACACCAGGTACTCGGTGGGCAGCCGGGCGACCCAACGGGAGACGTCGCGCGCGTTCTGGTGTGGCAGGAGCACATGGCTGTGATCGGCAGGACCGGCCCCCGACATGAGGGCCGGGGGCCGGTTTGCCGGTACGACCTGCCCGGAACCGCCTAGAACCGCCTAGAACCTGATGGCGGTCGTGGGCAGCGGCACCGACACGATCGGCGGGAGGGGCACGATCAGGTCCCCGAGGCCCGGCAGCCCCAGTCCCGCACCGAGGATCGTGAACGACGGGTTGCCCAGCGTCACGGTCCGCTGGTCCAGGTTCACGGTCGCGTGCCGCACGTGCACGCTGGAGGGCACGATCAGGTCGACCTGGGTGCGGACGTTGATCAGCCCGAGGCAGCTCAGCGTCACCGTCGAGACGGGGACCCGCAGGCGCGGGATGTTCACCCGGACGTCGGGGACGGTGATGATCGGCGCGTTCGGGTCGATCCGCACCTTCGGGATGGTGAGCGTCGCGCCCTCGATCCGGACCCCCGGCGGCTGGTAGCGGACGGTGCAGACGCCGAGCGGGATGTCGGTCGCGGGCGGGCGCACCTCGATCGGGGGCAGCGGGATCGTGAGGGGCCCGAAGTCGACCTCGATGCCCCCGGGACCGGCCGGTGGTGAGGGCGGCGCGCACGCCCCGCCCACCATGGCCACGATGGCGGCGAGGACGACGAGGCGGCTGCGGACCCGCCGTCGAGTCGCCGCATCGGGTCCGGGTCGGGTGTCGGTGGGGGTCATCGTGGTCGCCTCCGCAGGTGGTCCTCAGAGCCGTGTGACATGGGCGTCACCCGGCGTCCCAGGCCCACTACCCACCTGGGCGGGCGTCCATGCGGGTCACCGGACCAGGAAGCTGTCCTCCGACACCCGCATCGGGGTGGTGTCGACGACCTCGAAGTCGGCCGCTGTCAGCTCCCGCAGCTGGCGGATCTCCTCCTTGACCCACCCGTCGCTGTTCTCCCCCATGATCGACAGGGGGTGCGGGCAGGTGTCGGTGAGGATGATGCCGTGGTGGCGCATCGCCTCCGCGACGGGCCGCGCCTGCCCGCTGAAGCGGTCGAGGTCGACATCCGCCCGCAGGCGCAGCCAGCTGCCCATGGGCGGGGCATCGGGCGTGTCGTGGGGCCCGTCGCTCATCCGGGCCGGCCAGGTGGCCTCGCTGCCGCCGTTGCTGGTGCACGCGCCGACGGGGTGCGGGACGCTCCCGGCGTTCACCTCGTCGACCATGACGTACTGGCCGACGAGCGGCGTGTTGGCGACGTTCGTGGTCATCCGGGGCATCTCCGGGCTCGACAGCGGGTACCGGGTGCCGGCGAGCGCCGTCCGCCGGCCGGTGAGGCCGGGCGCGTCGGGGTCGAACTGGATGAGCTCGTACGCGGTGCAGTCCGCGACGTCGACCATCACGAGGTGGCGGTCCCACGCCTGGCCCGGGTAGCCCTGGATCCGCGGGTTCTCCGGCACCGGGTAGGCGCCGAAGTGGCTGCGGGACGTGTAGGAGTGGTCGAGCTCGATCTCCTCCATCCCGGTGAGCCGGGAGTCGACCACGTTGATCGGCATGCCGGTGCGGGAGCCCTCCCAGATCGTGGAGCTCGGGGTGTGGAGGTTGGCCTGCCCGCCGCCGAGGAACGCGATGTAGGTGCTGGACCGCGGGTGGACCGGGAGCAGGTCGACGTGGCGCGCGTTCAGGAAGTGGTTCCGCGTGAACAGCGTGCAGCCGGCGAGCTCGCGGTCCGCCGTCGCGGCGAAGGTGGTCGGCGCGCGGTGCGAACCGGCGGTGCCGGGCGCGGCGAGCTCCGGCGACCCCGCCTCGGGCACGCCCTCCGCGGGCGGTCGCCGCTCGGCCACGTCGGGCGGCGCGCACGCGGCGAGCCCGAGGGCCGCGGCGATCAGCACCGCGGCCCACCACGGCCGCGGGCGACCCGGCCCTCCGGTCCGTCCGTGTCCGGTCGAGCGCGTGCGCGAGCTGGTGAGCTGCACCTCGGAACCCCACTTCCATGTGTCCGGCCGCGACGACAGAGGTCGCAGCCACTGTTCCCTCCGGGACGCCCCACAGCGACGGCACGCCCCACCTGCCACAACGACGCCCCCCTGAGGGGGCGCCGTCAGGGTATCGGCTCGCACCCGCCCGACGGGGTCAGGCCCCGGCGCGCTCAGCGCGCGGCGCGGGTCAGGACGACCCGCATCCGCCATGTGGCGAGGGTGAGCAGCACGCCCGCCCAGGCGGCCAGCATCCCGAGCTGCGGCAGGATGTCGGCGACCCCGCGGTCGTGCCGGACGAGCTGCCCGAACCCCTCGACGGCCCAGTAGTGGGGCGTGAAGCGGGCGACGGTCCGCAACCCGTCGCTGAACAGCTCCAGCGGCAGCATCGCCCCGCCGAGCGCGGCGAGCCCCAGCGCGACGATCACGCCCACCCCGCTCGCCTGGTCGGGGTTCGAGAACACGGTGCCGAACACCATCGCGGCGGCCGCGGAGACGGCGGCCACGAGCACGACCAGCGCGGCCGCGCCGAGCGGGTCACCCCAGTCGAGGCCGAACAGGAGCATCGTCGCGACCAGCACGTAGAGGGCCTGCACCATGCAGATGCACCACCGGCCGAGCGCTTCCCCGGTGATGATCGCGGCCGGTGGCGTCGGGGTGGACAACATTCGGCGGCTGAGCCCGAGCTGCCGGCTCTGGATCAGCGCGTACGAGCCCGTCAGGCCGGTGACGAAGGTGAACAGGACGAGCTGGCTCGGCCCGGCGACCTCGTACCCCTCGGTGCCCTCCGGGAACAGGCGGTCGCCGGCCGTGACGACCCTCACCCCGACCGCGGGCGCCTGCCCGGCGAGGCGATCCGCGGCGTCCTGCGCCGCGGCGGGGTCGGCCCCGCGCTCAACCGCGGTGTGGGCCGCGGTCGCCGCGGAGGTCGCCTCGGCGAGCGCGCCGTCGACCGCCGCTCGGAGCTGCTGCGCGCTGTTCGAGGACCCGACGACGAACCGCACCCCGGCCCGGTGCCCCTGTGCGAGGCGCTCGTCGAGGTCGTCGGGGAACACCACACCCCCCGTGAGGTCGCCCGACTCGACCTGCCGGGCCAGCTCGTCGGCGTCGCCCACCTCCTCGAGCTCCACGTCCCCGTCGCGCCCGACGGCGGCGAGCACCTCCTCGGCAACCCCGCCCTGCTCGCCGACGACGCCGAGGCGCGGGGTGGGCTCCTCCGCGTACTGGAGGCCGATGAGCACGATGATCGCGATCGGCATGACGAACACGAAGAGCAGGTTCGTCCGGTCCCGCACGAAGCGGCGGAGGTTCATCGCCGCGATCGCGGCCACCTTGGTCACCGGGGAGGCGCTCATCGTCGCAGCGACCTCCGGGCGATGGACAACCCCACCGCTCCCGTCGCGACGCCCATCGCCAGGAGGACGCCGATCGCCGGGAGCGCGTCGGTGACGCTGCCGTGGAGCTGGGCGCGCAGGCCCTCGTGGAACCACCCGTGCGGGGTGAGCAGCTCGAGCGTCGCCAGGGCACCGCCCTGGGGGCCCGAGAGCGGCACGAAGACCCCGCCGAGGAGCGCGAAGGCGACGGCGACGACCGCCTGGACGTTGCCGGCCTGCTCCGTCGTGCGGGCGAGCCCGCCCGGGATCGTCATGATGCCGGCGGCCGCGACGACCGCGGCGGTGGCGAGCAGCAGCGCACCGAGCGGAGGTCCCCACTCGACGCCCATCAGCAGCGTCGTGGCGCCCATCAGTGACGCCAGCGACAGCACGCCCAGGACCACCGCGGCGAGGACCTTGCCCGCGGTGATCGACCAGCTCGGGACCGGCGCCACGAGCAGGCGGGCGAGGGTCCCCTGGGTGCGCTCCTCGATGATGCTGACCGTGGGCAGCCCGGCGGTGAAGAACACGAAGAAGAGGGTGATGCCCGCGGTGAGGGCGGTCAGCGGCGGCAGGGAGCCCGTGTCCGCCTCCTCCACCTCCAGCGTGGCGAGGGTCCCGGACCCGGCGACGTCCTCGGCGACCGTGCCCGCAGCCGCCGGCTCGACCACACCGGTCGCGACCGCGACCTGCGCGGCGAGGCTCGAGGTCGCCACGCCGGCCGAGTAGCGCTCCGCGAGGTGCCGCGCGAACCCGGCGGTGGTGGGGGAGTCGACGTCCGCCACGACGAGGAGCTCGACCGGGCGGCCGGAGCGCACCGACTCCGAGAACCCAGCGGGCACCACCCACGCCGCGGCGAGGTCGCCGTCCTCCACCGCCTCGCGGGCTGTCGCCTCGTCGTCCAGCTCCCGCAGGTCGAGCAACCCGTCGGACGCGAGGTCCGCGAGCAGGTCCGTGAACCCGGCGGCCACGTCGCCGCCGTCGAGGTCCGCCACGCCGACGTCGAAGGTCACCGGCGCGTCCGGGTCGCCGAGGCCGCCGAAGACGAGGTTGAACACGAACGCCAGGCCCAGCGGTGCGAGGAACCCGAGCACGAGCAGGCTCCGGTTGCGCACCGCGGTGCGCAGGTCCTTCACGAGCACGAGCAGCGCGGCGCGCACCTCAGTCCCGCAGCGCCTTGCCGGTGAGGTGCAGGAACACCGCCTCGAGGTCCGGCTGGGAGATCTCGACCGAGGAGATCTCCGCGCCCGCGTTCGTGACCTCGTCCACCACGCGCGCGACGAGCTTGGCGGCGTCCTCGGCGACGAGGGTCAAGCCGCCGTCGACGACGGTGACCGAGCCCACGCCGGCGAGCTGCTCGAGCGACGAGGCGACGTCGCCCAGCGGACCGCTCGCGGTGATCGTGACGCGGTCGTGCTCTCCGACCGAGCGGGTGAGCTCGCGGCGTGTGCCCTCCGCCTTCAGCTCACCCTCGTCGATGATCCCGATCCGGTCGCACAGGCGCTCCGCCTCCTCCATGTAGTGGGTGGTGTAGAGCACGGCGATGCCGGCGCCGGAGAGCTGCTCGACGGAGTCGAGGATCGCGTTGCGCGACTGCGGGTCCACCCCCACGGTCGGCTCGTCGAGGATGAGCAGCTGGGGCCGGTGCAGCAGGCCGATCCCGATGTTGAGCCGCCGGTTCATGCCACCGGAGAACTCCTTGGAGCGGTCACCGGCGCGATCCGACAGCCCGATGACCTCGAGGACCTCGTCGACGCGCTCGTCCAGCTCCCTGCCGCCCAGGCCGTAGAGGCGGGCGAAGAACTGCAGGTTCTCGCGGGCGGTGAGGTCCGGGTACACCGCGACGTCCTGGGGTACCAGGCCGATGGCCGCCCGGGCGTGCGTGCTGCGCGTCGAGACCCGTTCTCCCAGCAGGTCGATCTCGCCCCCGTCCGCCTCGATGAGGCCGGCGATCATCGAGATGGTCGTCGACTTGCCCGCGCCGTTGGGGCCGAGCAGCCCGTAGGTCTCGCCGGCGTCGACGTGCAGGCTGAGGTCGCGCACGGCCCGGATGTCGCCGAACCGCTTGCTGACACCTCTGACGGTGAGGACCCGGTCGATGGCGGTGCTCCTGTGTCGGCGGACGCCGCCAAGACGGTACCGCGGTGGCGGAGCGCGATCGCGGGGAGCGGTCAGAGCACCGCGGTGGGTCGTTCGTCGGG
>CBFGTJ010000019.1:0-27730 GCA_965651815.1 uncultured Microthrixaceae bacterium
GCTCTTGAGGAAGCCCTCGAGCGTGCCGTTGACCTCGACGACCCGGCGGCTCGTCTCGGTCCGCAGTTCGATGAGCTCCACGCCGAGGTACTACCCGCGCACCGCAACGAGCAGACCACCACGACCGGCGTGGTGCAGACGGCGCAGTCCGCAGGGTCGTGGGCCGGCCGGGGATCGAACCCGGGACCGAGCGATTATGAGTCGCCTGCTCTGACCACTGAGCTACCGGCCCGGCGGGAGCGTAGCGAAGGTCCGGTGCGGCCCTGCCCGGTCAGGCGGAGGACCGTGCGGCGCGGCGGGCGTCGAGCTCGAACCACACGACCTTGCCGTACGGCCCGGGGTCGACCCCCCAGCGCCGGGCGATGCTGTCGACGATCCGCAGCCCGAACCGGGGCGGCGCATCGGGTGGCCGCTGGAAGTCGATGAAGAAGTCCGGGTCGCGGTCGCTGACCTCCACGCGGACCACGTCGTCGACGGACCGGACGGTCACGTCCACGCCCGTGCCCCGGGCGTGGCGCATCGCGTTGCAGACCAGCTCGTCGACGAGCAGCTCGGCGTCGTCGAGGACCTCGGGCAGACCCCACCGCGTCAGCACGGACCGCACGAACCACCTCGCCCTGCGGGGAGGCAGGCGGTCGAACTCGACGGTGTCGAAGGCGAGGGTCATGGTCCTCCTTGCGGGCCGTCCTCCTCGTTATCCGTACCCAGCCGCTACCCGATGACCCTCGGGGTCAAGCCATGCGCCGGGAGGGGGCCTCAGGAGGTCCTCAGGCGCCGTCGCCCGCGTTGCGGGGCGCCCGAGGTATGCCGAAGGTCCGGGGGTGGGGACCCCCGGACTCGGGTTGGCTCCGGGGGTGGGGCTCGAACCCACGACCCGCTGATTAACAGTCAGCTGCTCTGCCAACTGAGCTACCCCGGAAGGACTGGTGCACGATAGCAGCGCACGGGGAAACCCCCGAAGCGCGCCCTCGCTTCCCGTGGGGCCGGACCGGCCCGCCTGCCCCATCGGCAGGGATCAGTCGGCCTTGAGGTAGTCCTCGAGCTTCTGGCGGCGCTGGGGGTGGCGCAGCTTCGCGAGCGTCTTGGACTCGATCTGGCGGATCCGCTCCCTGGTGACGCCGAACTGGCGGCCGACCTCCTCGAGTGTCTGGGGACGGTCGCCGTCGAGGCCGAAGCGGAGCCGCACGACCTCCTTCTCCCGCTCGGACAGCTCGTCGAGGGCCGACATGATCTGCTCCGACAGCGAGTTCGCGGTGGCGACGTCCGCCGGCATGATCGCGTGCTGGTCCTCGATGAAGTCCGCCAGGTGGCTGTCCTCCTCGTCACCCACGGGCGAGTCGAGGGACAGCGGGTCCTGGGAGATGCGAAGGATGTCACGCACGCGCTGCTCGGTGAGCTCGGTCTTCTGGGCCAGCTCCTCGACGGTGGGCTCCCGTTCGAGCTCCTGGATGAGCAGCCGCTGGTGGCGGTGCACCTTGTTGATCGACTCGACCATGTGCACCGGGATGCGGATGGTCCGGGCCTGGTCCGCGATCGCCCGGGTGATCGCCTGGCGGATCCACCACGTGGCGTAGGTCGAGAACTTGAAGCCCTTCGTGTAGTCGAACTTCTCGACCGCGCGCATGAGCCCGAGGTTGCCCTCCTGGATGAGGTCCAGGATCTGCATGCCGCGCCCCAGGTAGCGCTTCGCGATCGAGACCACGAGGCGCAGGTTCGCCTGGGTGAGCTCCTGCTTGGCGCGCTCGCCGTCGCGCACCGTGCGCCGCAGCCGCGCCTTCTCGGCGGGGTCGAGCGAGTCGATCTCGCCGCTCGCGTTGAGGTTCGCGAGCTGCTCCTCGGCCTTCACTCCCGCCTCGATCCGCTTGGCGAGGTCGACCTCCTCCTGCGCGACGAGCAGCGGGACCTGGCCGATCTCGCGCAGGTACATGCGCACGGGGTCCGAGGTGCCGCCACCGGAGGCGGGCGGGGATGCGGTCCGTGCCCGGCGGCGGGACGCACGCAGCGCCCGCCGGGCGAGGATCGACCCGCGGTCCTCGTCCTCGTCGTCGCCGTCGGTGCGGGCGGAGGCCCGCCGGGTGTCGGACTGGGTGAGCGCCGACTCGGGGATGCCGCGGGTCGGGTCCACCTCCGGTTCGACCTCCACCTTCACCGTCACCCCCCGCTTCGCCCAGAACTCCTTGGTCTGGTCCACGAGCTCGTCGGTCATCTCGACGCGCAGGGCGCTGAGCGCGTCGTCGAGGCTGAGTGTCCCACCGTGTTGATCGGCGCGCTGCTGCAGGTTCCGCACCTCGTCCTCGGACACCTGCTGCCAGATCGTCACACGGTCACCCCTGCTCAGTCGTCCGCCGCCGTTCTGCGAGCCACGCTATCAACTGGGTCAGCGTTTCCACCTCGGCTCTTGGGCCACGGATCTGGTCCAACGTGAGCTTCAGCCAGCCGATGGCGCGTGCGTACGCGAGGGGGTCCTCGGAGCCCCGCGCCTCGGCCTCGAGCTCCTGCAGCACCCGGCGCCCGAGCTCGGTCGCGAGGCGACCCAGCACGTCGAGCGGGTCGGCCTCACCCTGCTCGACCGCGAGCCGCGCGAGCAGCTCCGCCACGTCGGGCGGCGACGCCTCGATCGCCTCGGCGACGCCGTCGGCGGAGGTGACCGCCAGGTACGCCTCCCGCACGACCGGGTGGTCGAACAGGCACTCGTCGAGCAGCTCCAGGGCGGCCTCGGAGCGGTGGACGACGAGCCGCAGCGCCTCGGTCTCGACGCCGTCGCGCACCGGGGGGCGCGGTGGCGCCGCGGGCGCCTCCTCGGCCCACGCCTGCTCCTCCCCCGGTGGCGGGCCCTCGTACGCGGGGGCGCCGTCGCCGCCGGCCCGGTCGCGGCGGCGGGTCCTGCGCTCCTCCTTGGCGGGCGCGCGCCGGGGTCGGCGGCGGATCGCCGCGAGGCGGCTGCGCAGCTGGTCGGCCTCGATGCGGCAGGCGTCGGCCACCTGCATGACGTACTGGTCCCGCACGAGGTCGTTCGGGTGCTCGGCGACCACCTCGAGCGCCGCGTCCGCGGCCCGTGCCCGGGATTCGAGGGTCCGCAGGTCGGCCGCGTCGAGCACCCGGTCCACCCGGAACGCGAGGAAGGGGCGCGCCGCGGCGACCAGCTCGTGGAGGGTCTGCGGCGAGCTGCGGGCGAGGTCGTCGGGGTCGGTCCCCGGCGGCAGGGGCACCACGGCGACCTCGACGTCGTGCGCCTGCTCCCAGGCGTAGACGCGGTCGGCGGCGGCCTGGCCGGCCTCGTCCGCGTCGTAGGCGAGCACCAGGCGGCGGGTGTAGCGCTTGAGCTGCACGACGTGCTCCTCGGTGAGCGAGGTGCCGCAGGTCGCCACCGCCCGGGGGATCCCCGCCCGGGCGAACCCGATCACGTCGGTGTACCCCTCGCAGATCACCACCTCGCCCTGCTGCACGACGTCGGCCTTCGCCCAGTTGAGGCCGTACAGCACGCGGGACTTGTTGTAGAGCTCGTTGTCGCGGGAGTTCTGGTACTTCGGCCCCTCCGCGTCGGGCAGCTTGCGGC
Organism: uncultured Microthrixaceae bacterium; assembly: GCA_965651815.1. GTDB lineage: Bacteria > Actinomycetota > Acidimicrobiia > Acidimicrobiales > Microtrichaceae > CBFGTJ01. The sequence continues at coordinate 3,557 of CBFGTJ010000019.1, forward strand.
CACCGAAGCCCAGCACCCGGCCACGGTCGTCGAAGATCGGGAACAGGATCCTTCCGCGGAAGAAGTCCTGGAGACGCCCCGCCCGGTTCTGGAACCCGAGCCCCGTCGCCTCGAGGTCCGCCCGACCCACCCGCAGGTGCCGTGCGAGCTGGTCCCACGCGTCGGGCGCCCACCCGAGGCGGTAGTGCTCGACCTCCTCGGCGTCGAACCCGCGGCTGCGCAGGTACGCCCGGGCGGCGGCGGCGTCGGGAGAGGTGCGGAGCCGCTCGTGGTACCACTGCGCCGCCTGTTCGGTCAGCTCGAACAGGCGGGCCCGCCGCTTGCGGCCCGCCCCCTCGTCGTGGTCGTCGTAGCGGAGGGTGATGCCGGCCCTGCCGGCGAGGTGCTCGACGGCGCCGACGAAGTCGAGCTGCTCCTTCTCGCGCACGAACGTGATGGCGTCGCCGCGCACCTGGCAGCCGAAGCAGTAGTACAGCCCGTCGGCCGCGTTGACCGAGAAGCTCGGCGTCTTCTCCGCGTGGAAGGGGCACAGCCCCATCCAGCGCTGTCCCGTCCGCTTGAGCTGGGTGTACTGCGAGATGAGGGCGACGATGTCGGTCGCCTCGCGGACCTTCGCGACGTCCTCGTCGACGATGCCCATCAGGCCCGCCCGCGGCTCGACCCGCTCTCGCCGCACTCCAGCAAGCAGGTCACAGGCTCCACGGCCCGCCGATGCTACCGGCCCGCGGGGACGGCGGTCCCCCTGCCGATCCGTGCCCTGCGGGCGTCAGGCCATCAGCTCCCGGAGGTGGTCGACGACCTCGTCGATCGGGACGCGCTCCTGCTCCATCGAGTCCCGCTCCCGCACCGTGACGGCCCGGTCCTCGAGGGAGTCGAAGTCGAAGGTGACGCAGTACGGGGTGCCCAGCTCGTCCTGGCGCCGGTAGCGACGCCCGATCGACTGGGTCTCGTCGTAGTCGCACATGAAGTGCGGGCGCAGCCGGGCCGCGAGCTCGCGGGCCGGGCCGGTCAGCTCCGGCTTCTTGGACAGGGGCAGCACGGCGACCTTGTACGGGGCGATCCGGTGGTGGAAGCGCAGCACCGTGCGCTTCTCCCCCCGGACCTCCTCCTCGTCGTACGCGGCCATCAGGAAGGCCATCGCGGTGCGGGTGGCGCCGGCTGCCGGCTCGATCACGTGCGGCACCCAGCGCTCGCCGGTGGCCTGGTCGTACCACTCGAGCCGCTCACCGGAGTGCTTCGCGTGCTGGGTGAGGTCGTAGTCGCCGCGGTTGGCGACGCCCTCCAGCTCGTCCCAGCCCCACGGGAACAGGAACTCGACGTCCGCGGTGCCCGAGGAGTAGTGCGACAGCTCGTCGGGGTCGTGCGGCCGCATGCGGAGCTTGTCCGCCGGCATCCCGTGGTCGAGGTACCACTGGAACCGCTCGTTGCACCAGTACTCGTACCAGCGCTCGGCCTCGTCCGGGTGGACGAAGTACTCCATCTCCATCTGCTCGAACTCACGGGTCCGGAACACGAAGTTGCCGGGCGTGATCTCGTTGCGGAACGACTTGCCGATCTGCGCGATGCCGAACGGCGGCCGCACCCGGGTCGTGTCGATCACGTTCTTGAAGTTGATGAACATCCCCTGCGCGGTCTCGGGGCGCAGGTAGGCGACGGCCGCGGCCTCCTCGACGGGGCCCGCGTGCGTCTTGAACATCAGGTTGAACTGGCGCGGCTCGGTGAAGGTGCCGCGCTTGCCGCAGTTCGGGCACTGGTCCGGGTCGTCGAGCTTGTCGAGCCGCCAGCGGGCGTTGCAGTTCGTGCAGTCGACCAGCGGGTCGGTGAAGTTCGCCAGGTGCCCGGAGGCCTCCCACACCTGCGGGGGCGACAGGATCGACGCGTCGAGCCCCACGACGTCGTCACGGAGCTGCACCATCGACCGCCACCACGCCTCCTTCACGTTGCGCAGCAGCAGCACTCCCACCGGCCCGTAGTCGTAGGTGGACCGGAACCCCCCGTAGATCTCCGCGGAGGGGTAGACGAAGCCGCGGCGCTTCGTGAGGTTGACGACCTTGTCGAACAGCTCCGGGGAGCCGGCGCCGTCGTTGGACGCAGAGGGGGCTGACATGGCCGTCCACGCTACCGGCCCCCGAGGGGTCCTTCGGTCCACCGGGAGGCGGTCCTGCGCCGATACGGTCGTGGCCGAGGTGCCGTGCACCACACGGCGACCCGCGACTGCCGCGGTCAACGACCCTCCCCTGGCCGCTACCCAATGGAGTTCACCATGAGCGACCCGAACCTGCCTCCCCCGCCCGGCACGCCGCCGCCCCCGGGTGGTGGCTTCCCGCCCCCGCCTCCGGGTGGCGGCGCGCCACCTCCGCCTCCTCCGCCCGGCGGCTTCGGCGGGCCTCCCGGTGGCTTCGGCGGGCCTCCCGGCGGTGGCGGGGGCTTCGGTGGCCCTCCGCCGGCGCAGCCCTACGGCGGCGGCGACATGCCGCAGCTGGAGGTCGGCGCGGCGATCTCCTACGGCTGGAAGAAGTTCCAGGAGCACGCGAAGGACTTCATCGTCCTGGTGCTGGTGGTCTTCGCGGTCACCGTGGTGCTCGCGCTGCTCAGCCAGTTCGCGCTGCTCCCGGCGTTCACCGGCAGCGACTCCGGGTTCGTGGTGTCGATGTTCGGGTTCGCGCTGGTGACGGTGATCCAGTTCGTGATCGGGTTCATCGTGCAGGCCGGCGTGTACCGCGCCGCGCTGGGGGTCACGAGGGGCCAGGCACCGACGGTGTCGCAGCTCACCGACACGACGAACCTCGGCCCGTTCGTCCTGACGGTGCTGCTCGTCGGCGTCGGGGCCTTCGTGGGCTACCTGCTGTGCTTCATCCCCGGCCTCATCTGGATCGTGCTGACCGCGTACGCGCCGATCATCGCGATCGACCGCGGGACCTCGCCGGTCGACTCGATCCGCCAGAGCATCGACTGGGTGACGAACAACCTGGGTCAGGTCCTGCTGATCCTCATCGTCGCCTACGTCGTGTACCTCGCCGGTGCGATCGCCTGCTTCGTCGGGCTGCTCGTCTCGATCCCCGTGGCGCTGGTGGCGATCACCTACAGCTACCGGGCGCTCAACAACGAGACCGTCGTCCCCTGAGCGGGGCGCACCCATCGGTGTGGATCGGGGCGGCCTTCGGGCCGCCCCTTCCGCGTCCCGGGGCCGGTCGGGCCGCCGGGATCAGTCGTGCAGGAGGCGCAGCGACCGCAGTCGGCGCTCGATGTGGCTCTCCAGCGCCCGGGTGGCGAGGTCCTCGACCTCGTGGGTGACGGAGCTCTCGGGCAGCTCCAGCACCGTGTTGAGGCCACCGCCGAGCACGGCACGGCTGACGCTGAGGGCCGAGTCGCTGATCGGCCGTCCGCCCCCGCAGCTGCGGCACCGGACCCCGCCCTCCTCGAGCGCGAGGAAGAACGGTCCGCCCTCCTCCTCGCAGGACACGCAGGCGTCCAGCTCGGGGGCGACGCCCTCCGCGGCGAGCAGCTTCAGGTAGAACGCGCCGCAGACCATCGGCGGGTTCCGCTGCTCCACGGTGCGCAGCCCGCCGGTGAGCATGTCGAACAGGCGGCGGTCCGGTTCCCCCTCCTGGGCGAGCTGGTCGACCGCCTCGAGCAGCGACGACGCCCGCGACAGGCGGGTGAGGTCCTCGCGGGTCCGGTGGTACGGCTCGACGGTCTCGGCCTGGGTGACGATGTGGAGCTCCCCGCGCCCCTCGTGCAGCTGCACCTGCACGTGCGAGCCGGGCTCGAGGCGCGACCCGAACTTCGAGGTGGTGCGCCGCACCCCCTTCGCGACGGCGCGGACCTTCCCCCGGCCCCTGGTCATGAGCACGACGATCCGGTCGGCCTCGCCGAGCTTGTAGGTGCGCAACACGACGGCGACGTCGCGGTACAGGCTCACCGGACCAGTCTCCCACCGCCGGCGGGGGCCGGCGGGTACGCCCTCAGGCGGTGCCGTCGGTGTCGGACAGCCCCCCGAAGCGCCGCTCGCGCCGCTGGTACTCGTCGATCGCCTTGTACAGGTCGCCCCGCCGGAAGTCCGGCCAGAGCACGTCGGTGAACACCAGCTCGGAGTAGGCGAGCTCCCACATCAGGAAGTTCGAGGTCCGGTACTCGCCCGAGGTGCGGATCATCAGCTCGGGGTCCGGCATCGTCGGGTCGTAGAGGTGGGCGCGGATCGTCTTCTCGGTGATCTTGTCGGCGGGGATGCCGGCGCGGACGATCGAGCGCACCGCGTCGACGATCTCGGCGCGGCCCCCGTAGTTGAACGCCATCGACACCGTCATCGCGGTGTTGTTGCGGGTCAGCTCGACGGTGTCGTCCATGTGGCGCAGCACCCGCTTGGGCACCCGCCAGTCACGGCGGCCGAGGAACTGGACCTTGACGTTCTTCGCGTGGAGCTCGTCGCGGCGGCGCAGCAGCAAGCCCTCGTTGAACCGCATGAGGAAGCGGACCTCGTCCACGGGCCGCTTCCAGTTCTCGGTCGAGAAGGCGTACACGGTCAGCCAGCGGATCCCGGCATCCAGTGCGCCCCAGATCGTGTCGACGAGGGCCTCCTCGCCGGCGGCGTGGCCGTCGGTGCGCGGCAGGCCGCGCCGCTTCGCCCAACGCCCGTTGCCGTCCATCACGACCGCGACGTGGGTGGGGATCCGCTGCGGGTCGAGGTCGCTCAGCTCCACCCCCGCACGGTACCGCACCGCCCGGGCGCCCCAGATAGCCCGCCGGTCAGTACCCGAGGCGCTCCAGGGACCCGGGGCTGGACTGCCAGTTCTTCTCCACGGTGACGTGCAGCTCCAGGTAGGCGCCGGGCGGGAGCTGCTCCCGGACCCGGGTGCCGACCTCCTTGAGGACCGAGCCGCCCTTGCCGATCACGATGCCCTTCTGGGACTCGCGCTCGACGACGATCTCGACGCGGATCCGTGGCCACTCCCACTCGACGACCCGGGTCGCGATCGAGTGGGGCAGCTCCTCCCGTGCGACGGCGAGCAGCTGCTCGCGGACCAGTTCGGCGACGCGCACCTGCTCGGGGACGTCGGTGACCTCCCCCTCCGGGTACCAGCGGGGCCCCTCCGGCAGGCGGGAGATGAGGTGCTCGACGAAGGTGTCGACGCCCTCGCCGGTGCGGGCCGAGACCGGGAAGTACTCCGAGAAGTCGAACTCCGCGGCCCTCGCGAGCTGCTCGAGGACCCGGGGCGGGCGCACCCGGTCGATCTTGTTGAGCACCAGCACGGAGTCCTTGGGGAGCCGCTCGGCGATGTAGCGGTCGCCGGGCCCGATCGTCTGGGTGGCGTCGACGACGAGGCAGGCGACGTCCACGTCCTCGAGCGCGTCGCTCGCGGTGACGTTGAGCCGCTCCCCCATGAGGGTGCGGGGCTTGTGGATGCCCGGGGTGTCGACGAACACGATCTGCGCGTCGTCGCGGTCGAGCACGCCCCGGATCTGGTGGCGGGTCGTCTGCGGCTTGTCGGAGACGATCGACACCTTCTGGCCGAGGATCCGGTTGAGCAGGGTCGACTTGCCGACGTTGGGCCGGCCCACGAGGGTGACGAAGCCCGACCGGAACGTCATGCGCCGTCGCTCTCCGCGAGCTCGTGGTCGCGCCGCACGAGGCGCACCCGGGTGACCCGGTGCCCGTCGAGGCGCTCCACGATGAGGGTGGCGCCGTCCAGGTCGACCGAGTCGCCGGGTGCCGGCACCCGGCCCAGCATGCCGAACACGAGGCCGCCGAGGGAGTCCCAGGTGCCCTCCGGCAGCTCCAGGTCCAGCTCCTCGTTGATCGCGTCGACGTTGATCGCCGCGTTCACGAGCACGTCGCCGTTGGGGAGGCGCTCCACGTTCGGGGACTCGACGTCGAACTCGTCGGTGATCTCGCCGACGAGCTCCTCGAGCAGGTCCTCGAGGGTGACGAGCCCCGCGGTGCCGCCGTACTCGTCGACGACGATCGCCATGTGGGTGTGGCGGCTCTGCATCTCGGCGAGCAGCTCGCTGCCCCGCTTGGTCTCGGGGACGAACATCGCCGGGTGGGCGATGCCGAGCGCCGGCTCGTCGCCGGCGCCCTCCCGCTCGGCACGGATGGCCTCCTTGACGTACACGATGCCCTCGATGTCGTCGGTGCTCTCACCGAACACGGGGATGCGCGACAGGCCCCGCTCGATCGCGAGGTCGACGAGCTGCGAGACGGTCGCGTCGGAGCCGATGCTGACCATGTCCGTGCGGGGCACCATGATCTCGCGGGCGACGGTGTCACCGAAGTCGATGATCGACTCGATGAGGTCCCGCTCGGACTCCTCGATCACCGCGTGCTCGGCGGCCTCCTCGGCGAGGGCGAGGATCTCCTCCTCCGTGACGAACGGGCCCTTCTTGAGGCCCTTGCCGGGCAGGATCACGTTCGCGATGCCGATGAGCGCCCGGGCGGGCACCCGCAGCACCCAGCCGACGGCCTCGACGAGCGGCGCGGTGAGCACCGCGGCGCGCTCGGTGTGCTGCAGGGCCCAGGTCTTGGGGGCGGCCTCGGCGATGACGAAGATCACCACGACGTTCAACACGATGCCGATCGCGACGCCGAGCGCGCCGAAGAGGTTGGCGGTGAGCACACCGACCAGGGCTGCCTGCACCGTCTGCACGATGTTCACCGCCAGGTAGACCGAGTTGAGGTCCCGTTCGAGGTTGTCGACGATCCGCAGCACCCGCGCCCCGGCACGTGGGTTGGTCTGCTCCAGCGCCGCCGCCCGGGAGCGGGTCATCCGGGTGATGGAGGTCTCGGCGAGCGCGAGGAAGGCGGCGGTGAGCGTCAGGAGGACGACCACCACGAGGACGACGACGTCGGACGCGTTCATTGGGGTGTGGCGCTCCAGGGATCGCGGGCGGGAGCCCGGTGCAGTTCCGTGAGCAGCTGCCGCTCGCGGTCCCACATCTGGTGTCGTTCCGCGTCGGTGGCGTGGTCCCACCCGACGAGGTGCAGCGCACCGTGCACGACGAGCAGGGCGAGCTCGTCCTCGACGGTCCCGGCGTGCCCGGGTGCCTGCGCGGCGGCGACCTGGGGGCACAGGACGACGTCGCCGACCATCCAGTCGGTGGTGTCGCCGAGGGGCCGGTCGGCGCCGTCGATCGGGAAGCTGAGCACGTCGGTGGGTTCGCCGTCGCCGTCGAGGTGCTCGGCCTTGAGCCGGGCGATCTCGTCGGGGTCGACGAGGGTGAGCGACGCCTCCGCGCCCGCCGGGATGCCCTCGGCCGCGAGGGCACGCCCGAGCAGGGACGCCAGGGCGTCGAGGTCGGCGGGCACCTGCCCGCTGGTCTCGCTGCTGCGCTCGTCCGCCGCCAGGACGCTCACCGTGGTGGTGACGCGCGACCCTGACGGCGGGCGCGATGGAGGTTCGTCCGGCTCGGCGGCGCCCTGCTGCTCCGCTGGGGCCGCCCCGGTTCTACCGGGCATCATCCCTGGTCGACACCCGCGGCGGCGTCGTGGCGGTCGTAGGCGTCGACGATGTCCTGGACGATCTTGTGGCGGACGACGTCCGCGCCGGTGAGGCGCACGAACGCGAGGCCGTCGATGCCGCCGAGGATGGTCTCCAGGCGGCGCAGCCCGGAGCGGCCCCCCGGCACGTCGACCTGGGAGGCGTCGCCGGTGACGACGGCCTTGGACCCGAACCCGATGCGGGTCAGGAACATCTTCATCTGCTCGGGCGTGGTGTTCTGCGCCTCGTCGAGGATGATGAAGGAGTTGTTGAGCGTGCGGCCGCGCATGAACGCGAGCGGGGCCACCTCGACCACGCCACGCTCGAGCAGCTTCTGGGCGCCCTCGGTGCCGACCATGTCGTGCAGCGCGTCGTAGAGGGGCCGCAGGTACGGGTCGACCTTCGCCATGAGGTCACCGGGCAGGAACCCGAGCCGCTCCCCCGCCTCGACCGCGGGGCGGGTGAGCACGATGCGCTCGACCTCCTTGCGCTGCAGCGCCTGCACGGCCATGGCGACGGCGAGCCAGCTCTTGCCGGTGCCGGCGGGGCCGATGCCGAAGGTGACGGTGTGCTCGGCGATCGCGTCGACGTAGCGCTTCTGGCCCGAGGTCTTGGGGCGCACGTAACCGCCCCGGTAGGTGCGCACCAGGTCCGCGGTGAGCACCTCGGAGGGCGACTCGTCGGCGCGGATGATGTCGATCGTGCGGCGCACCGACGACGCCTCGAGGGAGTGGCCCCGCTCGAGCAGCACGACCAGCTCCTCGAACAGCTTGCCGACCCGCTCGGACTCGGCGCCGGAGACGGAGACCTCGTTGCCCCGGACGGTGATCGCCGTGCGCGGGAACGCGTCCTCGATCATGTCGAGCAGTTCGTCGCGTGGTCCCAGCAGGTCCGTCATGAGGTGGTTGCCGGGCACTCGTACCAGGGTGCGCCGGGATTCGTCCGTGGCGAGGTCGTTCATCGCGAGCAAGAGTGTAGTGGTGAACACCTCCTCACCCGAGGGCGGTATCGGTGGCCACAGGAGGCCGGGGGCAGCGCCGTGGGTGGAGGGTGCCGACGGGTTCGTCGAGCAGGAACGGTTGCGCCTCGCCGCGCAGCGTCGCCGCCGGGATCGGTGGCGTCACGAGCACCGCCTGGACGAGGTCTCACTGGCGTCGGTGCTGCGCGCCGCGGTCGGTCAGCAGGTGAGCCTGCACACAGGGAGCGGCGCGGTGGCGCACGGGGTGGTGGCCGAGGTGGGCGACGAGGTCGTGGAGCTGGCGCGCTCGGGGGTGGGGGCGCCCGGTGCCCGCTGGTTCTCTCTCGGGGCGCTGCGGGCGGTGCAGGTGGCCGGCGAGCCCGCCGGTGAGCCGGCGGCAGCGGGCGGGCGGACGCTCGCCGAGCTGGTCGAGGACCTGCGGGGTGAGGAGGTCGTCGTGGGGCTCACCACCGGCGGGTCGCTGACCGGGGTGGTCGTCGGCAACGGGCGGGTCGTCACGCTGCGCGCGGCCGACGGTTCGCACGCCGTCGTCGCGCGGGACGCGATCGAGTCGATCGCCCGATGAGCCCGCTGGCCGGTCCGGCCGCTCAGGCGGACGCGTCGGCGTCGGCGCTCTCGTCGGCGTCGTCCTCGACGTCGTCGTCGTCCGCCGCGGACCTGGAGGACGCGTCGAGCGTTCCGGGGGTGATCCGGCAGCTCTCGATGAACTCCGCGACCTCGCTCTCCTTGAGACGGATGACCCGCCCGAAGCGGTACGCGGGCAGCTTGCCGTCGTCGATGAAGCGGTACAACGTCCGGGGTGTGATGCCCAGACGACGTGCGGTCTCGACCGTGTTCAGCCACGTGATGTCTGCGGTGCTCACGCCCGCGACCCTACCTGCCCCTCGTGACGTTCCGTGGTCGCGCGGCGTCCTTCCCACCGCGTCCTCAGGGGCCCCGTGAACACCCCTCCGCCACCCGAGCTGCCGCACGTCGAGCTGCCCTCGCGGCCCCGCCCCGGCGACGAGCCGGCCGACCGCAGCGCACCGATCGACGAGTCGGAGCGGTTCGCCGACGCGGCGCACGATTCGCCGCAGCTGGAGCGCACCCGCTGGCACGTCGCGGTGCTCTCGCTCGTGCTGCTCGCGGTCGCCGGGGCGCTGACCGCGGTGATGCTCGTCGACCCGGTCGACCCGTGGGTGCAGCCCTTCGACGACTGGTGGCTCGAGGTCGTCGAGCGCCACCGCTACGACCCGGCGGTGGAGGTCGCCAAGGTGCTCGACCTCGTGGGCTCCCCGTGGGTGACCCTGCCGGTGCGGGCGGTCGCCGTGGCGATCCTGCTGCTGCGCAGGCGATGGGTGCAGCTGAGCGCGTTCGTGACCGCGGTGGTGCTCGCGGAGCTGGCGACGGGGCCGGTGAAGGCGCTGGTCGACCGTGCCCGTCCCCCGTCGATCGTGGACACCTCGGGCGCGTCGTTCCCCTCCGGGCACGCCATCGCCGCGGCGGTCACGGCGTTCGCGCTCGTCGCCGCGTTCCTCCCCCGTGGCCGGAGGCGGCTGCGCTGGGCGGTGGCGGCGACCCTGTTCGCCGGGTCGATGGCGTGGTCGCGCACCTACCTCGGCGCCCACTGGGCGACCGACACGATCGCCGGCATGTGCATCGGAGCGGGGTTCGCGATCCTCTCCGAGGTCGCCTGGGAGGAGGGCCGCCGCCGCGCCGCCCTGCGCGCAGAACGCAGCCCGGCGCAGCCGTAGGACGCTCGAGCCAGGGGGAACGACTCTCGAGTCCAGGGTCCTCGTCGTCCTGACTCGAGGCCGCGCCTTGGCGATGCCGAGCTGGGCCGTGGTGCGAGCCTCGAGCATGGCTCGACCCCCGACCCTTCGGCACGACTCCGGAGCCCGATGACCGCCGGGGGCATCCCTGGCTGCGCTGACACTCGATACCTGTTGACTCATTTCATGTCTCTTCCATACTCTTCGCTCTCATTCGTTGGCTCGGAGGAGCGGGATGGGGTTGGAGCACGACGGGGCAGGAGGACCACGGGAGGTACGCCGACGGGACCGGCGAGCGGTCGCCGGGTCCCGCTGGTGGCAGCGCCTTCCCAGCCGCCGCTCGGTCACGGGCGCGGCGCTCGTCGCCGTGTCCGCGATCGGGGTGCTCGTCGCCCACCGGGCGGCGGTGGAACCACCGACGACCAGGTACGTGGTCGCGACGGCGGACCTGCCGGCCGGCCAGGTCCTCCGCGCGAGCGATCTCGGCGCGGTCGCCATGGACCTCCCCGGCGGGATCCCCGCGGTGCCGGCCGAGGACGCGCGCGAGCTCGTCGGACGGGTGACCCGCACCGGCATCGAGCGGCACGCACTGGTGCGCCCAGGCGACCTCCTCGCCCGTGATCGCCTCGCCGAGCCTGGCAGCGTCGAGGTCGCGGTCGAGCTGCAACCCGCGAGGGCGCTCCGCGGGACCCTCTCCGTTGGTGACCGGGTCGACGTGCTCGCCACCGATCCCGATTCCACCGGCACTCGCACGGTGGCCGGGGGCGCCCTCGTCACCGCGGTCGGCGACGACGGCCGTGACGGCATCGGGTCGAGCAGCACGGTCCTGGTGCGCCTCGGCCTCCCCGACCGCGACGTCGCGTCCGCGGTGGTCGACGCCTCGATCAGGTCCGAGCTGTCGCTGGTGCTGCCGGCGCCCGTCGAGGAGCCGACGCGATGAGCGACCCCTACGTCATCGTCGGCGTCGCCCGCACCCGCCAGGGCTGGTTCTCCGAGGTGGCGCGCTGGTCCACCTCCGGCGCCGCACCCGTGGAGTTCCTCAAGTGCCTCACGACCGACGAGGCCCGCGCCCTGCTCGGCTCGGGGCGGCGCGCCTCGGCGCTGCTCGTCGACGCCGCGACACCGGGCCTCGACCGGGAGCTGACCGCGGACGCCGCCGCGTTCGGGGTCCCGACCGTGGTGGTCAGCGACGGTCGCGTCCACCGTGACTGGGAGTCGCTCGGTTGCGCCGCGGTGCTCCCGGCGGGGTTCGAGCGTGCGGAGCTGCTCACCGTGCTCGAGCGGCACACACGGCCGGTCGCCAGGGCGAGCCGGCAGGCGGCGCGGATCCGGCTCGACGACGAGCCCGCGCCTCGCAGCCGGCTGGTCGGGGTCACCGGTGGCGGCGGCACGGGCAGCTCCACGGTGGCCATGTGCCTCGCCCAGGCGTTCGGTGCGGTGCAGAGCGGGCACGCCGCGCTCATCGACGGCTGCCGTCACGCGGACCTCGCGATGTACCACGACGTCGGCGACGTCATCCCGGGACTGCCGGAGCTCGTGGAGGCGCATCGCCTCGACCACCCCGACCCCGACCTGATCCGGCCGCTGCTCCACGGCATCGGGCACCGGGGCTACGACCTCCTCCTCGGCATGCGCACGCCACGGGACTGGGTCGCGATGCGGCGCCACTCGCTCGCCGCCGCGCTCGAGGGATTGGCGCGCAGCTACGACCTGGTCGTCGTCGACCACGACCCCGACCTCGAAGGCGAGGAGCTCACCGGCTCGGCCGGCGTCGAGGACCGGCACGCGATCACCCGCACGCTCGCACGCCGCGCCGACCTGTTGCTGGTCGTCGGCCGGCCCGGGCTCAAGGGGACCTCGGACCTCGCCCGCCTGCTGCGTGACCTGCTCGACGAGGGGGTCCCGCCGGAACGGCTGCTGCCGGTCGTCAACCGCGCACGCCGCGACCCGGCCAGCCGGGCAGCGACGACACGGGCGATCGCCGAGCTGGTCGGCGCCGAGCTGCCCGGTGCGCTGCACCTCCCCCGGGTGCGTGCGCTCGAGTCGGCGCACCGCAGCGCCACCCGCCTGCCCGACGCCATGTGCCGCCCCCTCGGCCGGGCCGTGCGCCGCCTGCTCCTCGAGCTCCCCGCCCGACCGGGCGACGCCGAGGCTCCGGTGCGGGTGCGGCCGGGCGACCTGCACCTGCACGACACGCCGCCGAGTGCCTGGCCCGTCGACCGGAGCGACGTGGCGTGACGCGCGCCGTGACACCGCTCGAGGAGATCGAACAGGTCGTGCGCGCCCGCGCCGCCGCAGCATCGATCGACGTCGCCTCCCCCGAGGGCGAAGGCCACCTGCGGGCGCTCATCGACCGTGCGATCCGCGAGTGGTCCGAGGACCACCGCCGCGGCCACCGCCCCCACGACCTCCCCGACCCCGCCGGCGTCGCGGAGCGCGCCTTTCGCAACCTCGCCCGCTACGGCCCGCTCACCCAGCTGCTCGAGGACGACGACGTCTGGGAGATCATGGTCAACGCGCCGGACGCGATCTTCGTGCGGCGCCACTCCGGCGGCAGCCGGTTCCACGACGAGGTCTTCCACGACGACGACCACGTCGCCCGAACCGTCACGAAGCTCCTGGAGGACTCCAGCACGTCCCACCGCAAGCTGGATCCGCTCGAGGGCCTCCAGGACGCGCAGCTGGATGACGGGGCACGGGTCCACATCGTCCACGGCGACCTCGCCGCCGGCGGGCACCTGCTCGTCAACATCCGCAAGTTCACGGGCGTCGCGATCACCCGGCTCGACGAGCTCGTGGCCCGGGGCTCGCTCACCCCGCAGGCCGCGACGTTCCTGTCGGCCGCGGTGCGCTCCCGTCTCAGCATCGTGTTCGCCGGGGCACCCGGATCGGGCAAGACGACCCTGCTGTCGTGCTGCGCCGCCGAGCTCGACCCCGCCCTGCGCGTGGTGGTAGCGGAGGAGGTCTTCGAGGCGGACGTCCCGCTGGCGAACGTCGCCAGCATGCAGACCCGCCCGGCGCGGGTCGACCGACCCGAGATCGACCTGCGACGCCTCGTCGCCGGCTTCCTCCGCATGGCACCTGACGTCGCGATCGTCGGCGAGGTCCGTGACCGGGAGGCGCTCCCCCTGCTGCTCACCCTCTCCTCCGGGGTGACCGGCTACACCACCATCCACGCCGGCTCGGCGCGGCAGGCGTTGACGCGGCTCCGGTTCGTCGCCCAGCTCGCCGATTCGCACGACCTCCCGATCGCGGCGCTCAACAGCCTGGTCAGCGAGGCGGTCGACCTGGTCGTGCACACCGAACGGGGCCCCTCCGGACCGCAGGTCACCTCGATCATCGCCGTCGAGGACCTCGTGGCGGGCCCCGACGCCGTCCAGTTCACGACCACCGAGGTGTTCGCCCGGGCACGGCGTGACGCGCCGCTGGCCTGGACCGGGATGTTGCCGATCCGGGCCGGCCGACGCCTCGAGCAGCACGGGTACGACCCTCGACAGCTGCTCGAGCAGGCGGGAGCGCTGCGGTGAGCACGCTCGCGTGGTCGTTGCTGCTGGCCGGATCCGCGGCGTGGGGTGTCCACCTCCTCGTCACCCCCGCCCGATCCGGCGCCAGAGGTGGCACCTCGTCGGTGGTGCGGCGGCTGCCCCGTGCCGTGCGGCGCGCCATGGACGAGTCCGGTCTCGAGGACGCCTCGGCCGCCCAGTTCGCCGTCGCCTCACTGCTCGTCGGCGCCGCTGCGGGACTCCCGGCCGCGGCGGTGTTCGGCGTCGGCGCGCCGGCTGCGGCCGTCGCGCTCGCCGCCTCGCTGACCCCCGCCGCGGCGTGGCGCCGGCAGCGGGAGCAGCGACGCCGAGCCGCGAGGGATGCCTGGCCGCAGCTCATCGAGGAGATCCGCGTCCTCACCGGCTCCGGTGGACGCTCGATCCCGCAGGCACTCCTGGACGTCGGGCTGCGTGGCCCGGACGAGATGCGTGGCGCGTTCCGGGCTGCGCAACGGGAGTGGGCGCTCACGACCGACTTCGAGCGCACCGTGGCCGTGCTGAAGGATCGCCTCGCCGACGCGACGGCGGACGCAGCCTGCGAGACGCTCCTCGTCGCGGCGGAGGTGGGTGGTGACGTCGACTCCCGGCTGCGTGCCCTCGCCGAGGACCGCCGCCAGGACCTGCTCGGCCGGAAGGAGGCACGAGCCCGCCAGGCGGGTGCGCGACTCGCGCGGCTCTTCGTGGTGGTCGTCCCGTCGGGGATGGCGCTGGCGGGCCTCAACGTCGGCGACGGCGCGGCCGCCTACCGGAGCCCGCAGGGACAGGCCCTGGTGGTCATCGGTGTCGCGCTCGTCGTCGTGTGCTGGATCTGGGCGAGCCGGGTGATGCGGCTCCCCGAACCCGAGCGGGTGCTGGACCGATGACCGCGCTGCTCGCCACCAGCCTCGTGCTGCTCGCCGTGGGAAGCGCCTGGTGCCTCGACGGGTTGCCGTGGTTCCGCGATCGACCGGTCGCGCAGCGGCTGCGCCCCTACGTGGGCCGCGGCACCCCCGCCTCCGGCCGTCCGACCGGCCTGTCGGGCGTCCGTGAGGTGCTCGCACCCATCGCGATCCGGCTGGGGGGCGCGCTGAGCCGGCTCCTCGGCGTCCAGTCGGACCTCGCCACCCGCCTCGAGCGCGCCGGTCGGGACGCGGACGTCGACGCGTTCCGGCTCCGCCAACTGTCGCACGCGACCCTTGCGCTCGGCGCGGCCGGTGGCCTCGCACTGCTGCTGCGGCCACCCGCCGCGCTCACGATCTCGGGCGTGCTGGGCGCACCCGTCCTGGCGGTGCTCCTCCACGAACACGCGCTGTCCGGCGCTGCGGAGCGGCGACGCCAGCGCCTCGCCGCGGAGCTGCCGGTGCTCGCCGAGCAGCTGGGCCTCCTCGTCGGCGCCGGCTACTCGGTCACCGGGGCGCTGACCCGCCTCGCCGCGCGGTCGGGGGGCGTCGTGGCCGACGACCTCCACCGGGTGCTGCTGCGGATCCGCCACGGCACCTCGGAGCACGCCGCCCTCGGGGAGTGGGCCCAGTCCAGCGGCGTCGACGCCGTCGCCCGCCTGACCTCGATCCTCGCCCTCCACGGCGAGACCGCGGACCTCGGCCTGCTGATCTCCGACGAGGCGCGCAGCATCCGGGCCGAGGCGCACCGCAGCCTCCTCGAGACGATCGAACGCCGCGCCCAGCTCGTGTGGATCCCGGTCACGGTCGCGACCCTCGTGCCGGGCCTCATCTTCCTCGCCGTGCCGTTCACCGCGGCGATGTCCCAGGTCACCGGCGGCGGCTCGTGACCGACCGGCCGGAGCGTTCGACGACCACGGAGGTGGAGATGGAGATGCGAGACGTACGAGCCGGGCGCTCCCCACGGAGGGCCCGCAGCGAACGGGGCGAAGGGGTGATCTCGACCGCCATCGCGGTGCTCATCGTGGCGTTCCTCGGCATCGCGCTGTGGACCGGCTTCAACGGCATGATGAACGACGCCACGGATCGGACCCGGGCGCAGGTCGAGCAGATCGGTGGGTGACCCCGCTCGCCGCGCCCGGCGATCCGAGCGGGGAACGGGCCTCCTCGGCTCGGTGTTCGGGGTGGGGATCGTGCTCGCGCTCGTCGGCCTGGCGAGCAACGTCCTGCTCGGCCTGTGGGTGCGCAGCACCGTCGACTCGGTCGCGTACGACGCCGCCCGCCGGGTCGCCACCGCACCGCTCGACGCCGGACCCGACGTGGGAGCGTCGGCGCTGTCCGACGCGCGGCGGGCCCTGGGACGGTACGGGGAGCGGGTCTCTCTGCGCTTCGAGCATCCGCCGGGTGCGGACGTCGTCGTGCTGCACGTGCGGTCGCCGGGCGTCGCGCTCCTCCCCCGGCTCCTCGGAGGTGGGCCGACGGTCGGCGACCTGGACCGGCGGATCGTCCTGCTGCGGGAGCGCGCATGACCACACGGGGTGAGCGGGCCAGCGTCGGGGCGGAGGCCCTCGCGTTCGGCACCTTGGTGCTGCTCGCGGGGACCCTCGTGCTCCTCAACGTGTGGAGCGTCGTCGAGACGCGCGTCGCCGTCGACGCCGCCGCCCGCGAGTACCTGCGCGCCTACACCCGCGCCACCGACCGGGAGGCTGCGCTGCGCCACGCCGAGCTCGCCGCCCGGACCACGCTCGCGGCCCGCGGGACGCCGCTGGAGGACCTGCGCATCCACCCGCCCGACCCGGCCGCGTTCGGACCGTGCGGCGACGCGCGGGTCCTGCTGGTCGCGGCCGTTCCGGCCGCCCGGGTGCCGTTCCTCGGCACGCTCGGCCGCACTGAGGTGAGCGTCGAGCACCGGGAGCTGCTCGATCCGTACCGGGAGGTGGAGCCCGATGCGCGCTTCGACGCGACGTCGACGCCGTGCGCCGGGTGAGCGACGGCGACGCTCGAGTCGGGGCACGGCGCTGGTGCTGGTGCCGGCGATGACCCTCGTGCTGCTCTGCCTCGGCGCGATCGCCGTGGACGCCGCGCTCGTGCACGCCACCCACCGCCAGGTGCACCGGGTCGCATCCGCTGCCGCGCAGGACGCCGCGGCGATGATCGACGAGGACGAGCTGCTCACCACCGGTGACCTGGTGATCGACGCCGATCGTGCGACCCGGTTGGTGCACGCCCACTTCGCGGCGGCGAAGGTGCCCGGCGAGCTCGTCGACCTCCGGGTCGCGACCGGTCCCGACGAGGTCGACCTCACCGTCGTGGTCGCCGTCGAGCACGTGTTGCTCCCCGCCTTGCCGGGCCAGGACCGCGCCAGCGAGCTCACGGTGCGCGCCAGGGGGAGGCTGCACCGTTGAGCCCGAGGCGCGACGCGGAGGCGACCCTCGATCCACCCGACGTGGACGAGCTGCTGGGGCACCTCGGCGCGCTCCCCGGACCGTCGTCCGGGCGTCCGGAGCTGGCCCGAGCGCGCCACGAAGGACTGCCGGTCGTGGTCAAGTACGGCAGCGGCCGGGCGCGGGGACCGCTGCGGCGCGAAGCCGAGGTGCTGGCCCGGGTCGGCGGGCAGGGCGTGGTCGAGCTCATCGAGGTCGTCGACCGGGACCCGCTGACCGCGCTGGTCCTGGCCGACGCTGGCCACCGGACCCTCCGGGAACCCGACGAGCTGGCACCGGAGGTGCTGCTGCGCTCGTTGCGGCACACCGCCCGCGTCGTCGCGTCCCTCCACGCGCGCGGCTGGTACCACGGCGACCTGCGCCCCGACCACGTCGTCGTCGGCCCCCGTGGCCGGGTCCGGCTGTGCTCGCTCGGCGCCGCGGGCCCGGTCGGTGGGGCGGACGACACCCGCAGCGACGTGGGCGCCCTGGTGGCGCTCGTCGCGCACGCGGCCGAGGCCTGCGAGGCAGCCGGTCGCCGCCGCACGTCGCGTCGTCTCCGGAGGCTGCACTCGGAGCTCGTCGCGAGCGCCGCGCTCGGCGCGAGTGAGGTCGGCGACGCACTCGACCGCCTCTGCCGGGGCGATCGCTCCGTCGGCGGCGGCTGGCCCCCCGCGCTGCCCGACGGGGTGGGCCGGGTCGCT
Source organism: uncultured Microthrixaceae bacterium (assembly GCA_965651815.1). GTDB lineage: Bacteria > Actinomycetota > Acidimicrobiia > Acidimicrobiales > Microtrichaceae > CBFGTJ01. Next base: position 21,309 of record CBFGTJ010000019.1, read on the forward strand.
CGACGCGGCGCGTTCGCGCTCCTGCTGCTCGCGGGCGCGGCGTTCGCGGTCGCGCCGTCACGCCCACCCGACCCGCGGGCGGCCCCGCCGGAGAGCCGGGTGAGCGGAACGACGGTGGAGGCGGGCCCGACGTCGCCGCCGGAGCTCGCCGCGCCGAGCGGTCCCACCGTCACGCTCGACGGCGTCACCTACCGGGTCGGGCTCGCCGGCGACGTCGCGGTCGTCGGCGACCGGGACTGCGGAGGGAGTCGAACCGTGTGGGTGCTGCGGCCCGCCACGGGCGAGGTGTTCGCCTTCGACGAGCTGCCAGCCCGCGACGGTCGCGTCGCCGGGCGGGTCGTGGCGGTCGTGCCGGGTGCGACGGAACTGGCGGTCCGGCCCGGCGGAGGGGCCGGGGGTGGGTGCGACGGCCTGGTGGCGCGCACCCCTGATGGTGCGGAGGTGGAGGTCACATGAGTGCATTCGCTCGACTCGCGGCGCTGGTCGGATGGGTCGCGGGGCTGTGTGCCGCCGCGGCGGCGCTCCTCGCCGTGGGGGCCGACCACCCCGGCAGCCCGCCGCTGCGGCCCTCGGCGTGGGGCGACTGGGTCGCCGGCCGCGAGCCGGTGGACGTCGTCGCCGGGTTCGGACGGACGGCGGGGCTCGTGGTGGTCGCCGTCCTGCTCGCCTCGACCCTCGCCCAGCTGCTCCTCGAGCTCCGAACCCGCGGTCGGTCCGCCCCGCTCGGCGACCGGCGACGGCTGCGGCTCGCCCCGGCGTTCGTCGCAGCGCTCGTCTCCGCCGCCGCGACGACCTCCCCGGCGGGAGCGCAGGGCGGCACCGTCCCGCCGGGTGCCGGCGCGGTCATGGAGGTGGTCGAGGACTCCGGCACCGGGGCGCGCACGTCGCTCCCGCTGGCACCGGAGGACAGCGACGACCCGTCGCCGGCGACGCCGCCGTCGACCGCGGCCCCACCCGCACCGCGGGCGGACGAGTGGGTCGTGCAGCCCGGGGACCACCTGTGGGGGATCGCCGAGCAGGTGCTCGCCGAGCGCGGCGACGCCGACCCGACCGACCGGGAGGTGCACCGCTACTGGGTGCAGCTGATCCGTGCGAACACCGACCGGCTGGTCGACCCGGACAACCCGGACCTCATCCTCCCCGGCCAGCGGATGGCACTGCCCTGACCGGCCCGTTCCGTGCTGCGAGATCCGGGTCTGGACCCCGAGGTGGCGTCACAGAACCGGGTTGGCTCAGCTGTGGCGGAGGCCGAGCTCCTCGAGGCGGCGGTCCGCGGACTCCTCGTCCACGCCGAGGATGCAGGCGATCGCCCGCATGTCGTCGCGGCGGATCGTCAGCACCCGCCCGTTGAAGTCCTGACGCTGCACCTGGATCATCCGCAGGTACCTCGACAGCATCTCGGACTCCGCGCCGCTGACCTGCTCGAGGCGGGTCAGGTCGATGCGGGCGCCCCCGTCGAACGGGTCACGCCGGGGCGCGTCACCATCCGCAGCCGGCTCGGGCGTGCCCGGCAGGAGCTGGTCGACGGGCACCTTGTAGAACTGGGCGAGCCGCTGCAGCCGCGGCACCGAGATCGCACGCTCACCGCGCTCGTACGCGCCGAGCACCGAGGCCTTGAACTCCTGGGAGGAGATGGCCTCGACCTCCTGCAGCGACAGCCGCTTCTGGCGGCGGATGTGACGGAGGCGCTCCCCCACGGCCCTGCTGTAGTTGCCGTTGGGGTCCTCGTCGACCTGATCTGCTGCCATGGGCGTCCTCTTGCTCCCTCTCCTGCCGGACCTGCCGGCACCCTCTCCCGACACGCCGCCAGGGTCACTCTGTGTCATTGCACCACCGCATTCGATGAGAAGAGTTGCCCACCGCCGCGGAGGTCACGACCCCGCGACCGGTGCCGCCAGGGCGGCACGCAGCGCGCCCAGCAATGTAGCTGCGGCGATCGCGGCCGTCTCCGCCCTCAGCACGTCCGCGGCGAGGCCCACCGTCGCTCGACCGTCGAGCTCCCCGGGTTCCCACCCGCCCTCGGGCCCGACGAGCACGGTCCGGTCCTGCGGGCCCAGCGGACGCCCGCCCACATCGGCGGCGACGACCCCCTCGCCGTGCAGCTCGCCGAGGGGGACCAGGTCGACCTCGGGCAGCCACAGCCGCCGGCACTGGCCGCAGGCGCTCACCGCCACGCGCCGCAGCCGGTCGAGGTGCTTGGCGGCACGCTCGCCGTCCCAGCGCACCACCGAGCGCCGCGTGGGCACCACGAGGATCCGGTCGACGCCCAGCTCGGTGAGCTTCTGCACGACCAGCTCGGGGCGGTCGCCCTTGATCGGGGCGAACCCGACCGCCACCTCGTAGGGCGGTGGCTCGGCCCGGCGCGGCTCGCCCACCGGATCGAGGGCCGCGTCGCCGGTGAACTCGCACATCGTCCACCCACCCGCGCCGTCGGTCGCGCACACCCGCTCCCCCGCGCGCAGTCGCAGCACCTTCGACAGGTGGTGCAGGTCCGCCGGCTCGAGCTCGGGTGCAGCGAGGTCGGCGACGACCACCTGCGCCGCGGCGTCACGGTGCTCGGCCACCGGGCCGCTCAGCTCCGGAAGGCGGTCTTGAAGCGCGAGAAGAACCCGTCCTCGGGAGGGGCGACCTCCTCGCCACGCACGATCGCGTACTGGCGGAGCAGGTCCTCGGACTCCTCGTCGAGGGAGGTCGGGATGTCGACGGTGACCCGCACGTGCAGGTCGCCGCGCCCGCGCCCGTCGAGGCGGGGCACGCCGCGGTGCTTCAGCTTGAACACGTGGCCGCTCTGGGTGCCCCGGGGGATCACCAGGTCCTCGACCCCGTCGAGGGTCTCGAACGGGAGGTGCGCGCCCAGCGCCGCCTGGGCCATCGAGATGTGCAGGTCGTGGACGAGGTCGTCACCCTGGCGCTCGAAGCGGGGGTGGGGCTTGACCCGCAGCCGGACGTAGAGGTCGCCGGGAGGGCCGCCACGCATGCCGACCGCCCCGCGGCCCGTGAGCCGCAGCGTCGACCCCTCGTCGACCCCCGCGGGGACGTCCACGGTGTAGGTCGTGTGCTCGATCACCCGGCCGGCGCCGGCGCAGGTGGCGCACGGGTGCGGGATCACCTCGCCCTGGCCGCCGCAGGTCCGGCACACCGACGCGGACACCATCTGGCCGAGGACGGTCTGGCGCACGATCCGCACCTCGCCGGTGCCCCCGCACTCGGAGCACGTCGCGACCTCGGTGCCGGGTGCCGCCCCGGTGGCGTTGCAGTCGTCGCAGGCCACCGCGGTGCGCACCGACACGTCGGTCTGGCAGCCGAACACCGCGTCGGTGAACTCGAGCACCGCCTGGGCGTCGAGGTCCTCGCCCCGTGGCGGGCCGGTGGGGCCCCGGGAGCGTCCACCGCCGCCGAAGGGGCTGCCCCCGCCGAAGAACGACTCGAACAGGTCGCCGAGCCCGCCGACACCGGAGCCGAACGGGTCGGACAGGTCGAACCCGGCGGAGTTTCCGAACCGGTCGTAGCGGGCCCGCTTCTCGGGGTCGGAGAGCACCTCGTACGCGGCGGCGATCTCCTTGAACCGTGCTTCGGCCTCGGGATCGTCGGGGTTCGCGTCGGGGTGGCACTCGCGCGCCAACCGCCGGTACGCCTTCTTGATGTCCTCCTGGGTCGCGTCCCGCGGGACCTCGAGGACCTGATAGGGGTCGGCCACTGCGTCAGCCCTCGCTCAGGAGTCGGCTCAGCCGCTGGCTCACGACAGCAACTGCGGACAGCGTCTCTTGGTAGTTCATCCGGGTGGGGCCCAGCACCGCGATCGCGCCGGCGGGCTCGCCGGCGGCCTCGTAGGGGGCCACCACGAGGGAGCACTCCGCGAGCGGCGCGAGGCCGCTCTCGGACCCGATCGACACGGCGAGCCCGCCCTCGACCAGCTCCTTGAGCAGGCTCACCACGACGTACTGCTGCTCGAGGATGCCGAGGACCCCCTCGACGGTCTCCCGTGCGTCGAACGAGCCGGCGATGCGGGCCCGGCCGTCGACGAAGACCTGGTGGCCCTCGGACTCGGCGGCCTCCCGCAGGACCCGCAGCGCGGCACCCGCGAGGTCCGCCTGGGGCACCTTCGGGTCGAGCTCGGTGTTGTGGAGCTGCTGCAACGTCGCCCCGACGATCGCCTCGGCCAGGGACTCCTGGGCCTCGGCGAGGGTGTCGGGGGTGACGTCCTCGGGCGCCTCGACCGTGCGCTTGAGGATGGTGCCGTTGCTCATCACGGCGACGGCCAGCACGGTGCGCGAGCTGAGGTCCACCAGCTGCACCGACTTGATCGTCGTGACCTCGGGGGGCTCGCCCACCACGACCGCCGCGGTGCCGGTGACGTCGGACAGCAGGCGGCTGGTCTCGGCGAGCATCCGCTCCAGCTCACCGTGGGTGGTCGCGAAGAACTCCTTCACGAGCCGCACGTTGGACGGGCTGAGCGGGCCGGGGCCCTTCAGCGAGTCCACGAAGAAGCGGTAGCCCTTCTCGGTGGGCACGCGGCCGGCGCTGGTGTGGGGCTGCACGATGTAGCCCTCGCGCTCCAGCTGGGTCATCTCGTTGCGCACCGTGGCCGACGAGACGCCGACGTCCTCCCGCGCGGACACCGAGGACGAGCCCACGGGCTGGGCCGTCTCGATGTACTGCTGCACCACGGCACGCAGGATGGCGGACTTACGATCGTCGAGCATTGGCACTCATTGTACGTGAGTGCCAACGCGATCCTGTGATCGCGCTCCGCCGCCCGGCCCCGTGCCGCCCACGCCCGTTTCGCGATGCGACCGTGCTGGATCCGCCGCACCGTCGCACCACAGAACAGGGAGGTTGGGTCAGTCCTCGAGGCGGAGGGCGGAGATGAAGGCCTCGGAGGGCACCTCGACGCGCCCGAGGTTCTTCATGCGCTTCTTGCCCTCCTTCTGCTTCTCGAGGAGCTTGCGCTTCCGGGTCACGTCGCCGCCGTACAGCTTGGCGGTCACGTCCTTGCGGTACGCCTTCACGGTCTGCCGGCTGAGGATGCGGCTGCCGATGGCGGCCTGGATCGGCACGTCGAACTGCTGCCGCGGGATGAGGTCGCGCAGCTTCTCGACCAGCTTCTTGCCGTACTCGTAGGCCTTCTCGCGGTGCACGATCGTGCTGAACGCGTCGACCGGCTCGTGGGCGATGAGCACGTCGACCTTCACCAGGTCCGCGGCCTCGTAGCCGACCGGCTCGTAGTCGAGCGACGCGTAGCCCTGGGTGCGGCTCTTGAGCTGGTCGAAGAAGTCGATGACCACCTCGCCGAGCGGCAGCCGGTACTGCAGCTCGACACGCTCCGGCGAGAGGTACTCCATGCGGAGCATCTCGCCCCGCCGGCTCTGGCAGAGCTCCATCAGGGCGCCCGTGTAGGTGCTGGGCGTGATGATCGAGACCTTCAGGTACGGCTCGAGGATCTTCTCGATCTCGGACGGGTCCGGCAGGTCCGCGGGGCTCTCGACGGTGACCTCCTGGCCGTCGGTGCGCACCAGCTGGTAGGCGACCGACGGCGCGGTGGCGATCAGGTTGAGGTCGTACTCGCGCTCGAGGCGCTCCCGGACGATCTCCATGTGGAGCAGCCCGAGGAACCCGCAGCGGAACCCGAAGCCCAGCGCGCCGGAGGTCTCGGGCTCGTAGGTGAAGGAGCTGTCGTTGAGGCGGAGCTTCTCGAGCGCGTCGCGCAGGTCCTCGAACTCGTCGCCGTCGACCGGGTAGAGCCCGCAGAACACCATCGGCTTGGGGTCCTGGTAACCCTCCAGCGGTGCCTCGGCGGGCCGCGACGCGTCGGTCACGGTCTCACCCGAGCGGGCCTCGCCGACGTCCTTGATGCCCGCGATGAGGTAGCCGACCTCGCCGGGGCCGAGCGACGGCACCGGCGTGTTGGCGGGCAGGCGGACGCCGACCTCGAGCGCCTCGTGCGTCGACCCCGCCTGCATGAACCTCAGCTTCGAGCCGGTGCGGAGGTGGCCGTTGACCACGCGCACGGAGCTGACCACGCCGCGGTACTGGTCGAAGTGCGAGTCGAAGATGAGCCCCTGGAGCGGGGCGTCGGGGTCGCCCTCCGGGGCGGGGATCCGCTCGATCACCGCGTCGAGCACGTCCTCGACGCCCTCGCCGGTCTTGGCGGAGATCCGCAGGATCTCGTCCGCGGGGATGCCGAGCACCTGCTCGATCTCCGCGGCGTACAGGTCCGGGTCGGCGGCGGGCAGGTCGATCTTGTTGAGCACCGCGACGATCTCGAGGTCGTGCTCGAGCGCGAGGTAGCAGTTCGCGAGGGTCTGCGCCTCGATGCCCTGGGAGGCGTCGACGACCAGGATGGCGCCCTCGCAGGCGGCGAGCGAGCGGGAGACCTCGTAGGCGAAGTCGACGTGGCCGGGCGTGTCGATGAGGTTGATGAC
>CBFGTJ010000020.1:0-27277 GCA_965651815.1 uncultured Microthrixaceae bacterium
CGCCGTCGTCGTCGACGTCGTAGCGGTACTCCCACCACCACTGGTGGCCGATCACGTTGATCTCGAGCGGGTCCTCCGCGTCGTCGAGCGACAGGATCGTCTGCACGTTCGGCACCGCGAGGACGGCGAGGAGCAGCGCCGGGAGCAGCGTCCAGCCGATCTCGAGCTTGGTGTTGCCGTGCACCTGCTCCGGCTCGTCGACGCCGTCGACGTCGTCGTCGTTGCGCTTGAAGCGGCGGGCGACCCAGATGAGGCCCACCTGCACGGAGACGAACACGATGCCGGCCACGATGTACACCGGCACCATGAGGCCGAAGATCGACCAGGCCTTGGATCCGGCGGGGGCGAGGGTGTTGAGCGGCCGCTCGACGTCGCCATCGGCCTTCCCCAGGTCCGAGACGAGCAGGTAGCCGAGAACGATGAGGACGACCGCGGTGATGGACGCCCAGATTGCCGCGCTGCGCTTGTTCCGCACTTCGTACCCCTCAGTGACCGGCCGGGCCGGACTCGACGGACCCACCGGCCGGCGCTGACCGCACCGCCGGTGCCAACTCTGCTGCTGCGCCCTCTTCCTCGTGGCCGTTCCCCGACTCCCGCGGCCCGGCGATGCCGCCGGCGATGCCACCGCCGATCAGCGCGAGGCCCCCGATGAGGAGCACCGCGACCAGCACCGACCGCTTCAGCTGCGGGCGGTTGGCGAGCAGGATGGCGATGGCGAAGACGAGGCTCGCCACGATGATGATGAAGAACACGGCGCCGATCTGCGAGATCGCCAGGAGGATGCGCGAGGTCGCGAACACGACGATGCCGACGGCGATCGCGGCACCGACCGGGATCTCGAGCGGGAGCATGAACCGGTTGCGGATCTCGCGGTTGAGCGCCGGGTCGCCGGTCGCCCGCTCGGACCAGGCACGCACCGTCCACTCGAAGCCGGCGACGACGAGCCCGATGCAGCCGATGACGAGCAGCGGGGTCGAGACCGTGGCGCCGACGACGACGGCGCCGACCGACATCGCGGCGAGCACCGGCCAGAAGCTGAGGCCGAACGGCGTGGCGATGCGCAGGTCGACGTCGCCGGTCACCTCGCCGGTGGCCCGGTCGACCTTCGCGCCCTGGATCTCGGCGACCGCCTCGGCCGAGCCGTCCCGGAAGGCGCTGCACATGCCGCCGAAGACGAGCATGGTGCCGGCGAACGCCATGAGGACCGAGTAGCCGACGTGGTCGCCGACCCAGCCCTTCCAGCCGAAGCTGATGGGGCCGACGATGGAGTCGACGATCCCGCCCGAGCTGATGACCTCGAACACGCCGCCGTGTGCGGAGGCGCCGGTGATGAAGCCGTACACCAGCGCGGTGAGGTAGCCGACCAGTGCTGCCCCGTAGAAGTACTTCGAACCGCGAGTGATCATTCGTTCAGCTCACTTCTGCACGTAGACGGCGTACCAGATGATGGCGTAGAGCCCCACGCAGGCGTACCAGTAGAGGGCGGCGGCCGCGATGCCGTCGGGCTGGCGGCTGGAGAACTGCCCGCCGAGCGCCCGGAACGCCATCAGCACCAGGAAGACCAGCCCGGCGACGACCATGGCGAGGTGCCCGGCGGTCACCGCGTAGAACAGCGGGCCCTCCGGCTGGTCGATCGTGATGCCGGCCATCTCGAACAGGAAGGTGGTCTGGTTCACGAAGGCGACGCCGAGCAGGAGCGTGATGCCGAGCGCCATGTAGGTGTGGTAGCGGTCGTCGCGGGCGATCGCGTAGACGGCCCACTGCATCGTCACCGCCGACATGGCGAGCGTGACGAGCTGCATGTTCGGCTGGGTGAGCGGGATGTCGTTCTCCGCGAGCCACGACGCGCCGGCCGCGCTGCGGGTGGCGAGGTAGTGGGCGATCAGGGTGACGATCGCCATGACCAGGCCCGCCGTGGCGAAGCCCGTGCCGAAGAGCAGCTCCCGTCGCCGCGGCAGCACCGGCGGCGGCAGCTTCGTGGGTGCGGTCGTCGTGTCGGCCATCACTTGGTCTCCTCGTCTGCGCCGTCCCGGAGATCCGCGAGCGGGTAGGGGGAGCGCACCGGGCCCTCGTGGAGGGCACCTGCGATCGCGGCGCCGCTCGACGACCACTCCAGCGTCATGCCCCGGGGGCCGTCACCGGCGGGCTCGACGCCGTCGTAGGCCTGCCGGGCCGCGCCGAGCATCGCCGCGATGCCCGCCAGCACGCCGAGCGCCAGCAGCAGGGCGCCGGCGGCCACGAGGCCGTGGACCAAGCCCTCGGGCAGGCCGTCACGGCCGTCACCCGCAGCGATCCCCTCGACCAGGAGCACGGTCGCGGCCAGGGCGCCGCCGAGCAGCAGGGCGGCCGCACCGCCCTTGGCGACGCCGTCGGCTGCGGGGGCGCCGAAGAGCCGCTCGCTCCAGTGGGCGAGCCCGGCGAGGCCGCCGAGCAGCGCCGCGCCGACCGCGAAGAGCAGCTGCGCATCTCCGAGCAGGTCGGTGCGGAGGTCCCACAGCTGGCCCGACCCGGCGGTGTCGAGCGCCTGCACCCCCGCTGCGGCGACGACGCCGAGCAGGAGGAGCAGCGCCACGAGCGAGGCGCCGAGCGAGGCGAGGGCCGAGACGCCGCCGCGGCGGAGCGCATCGACGAGGCCGCCCAGCGTCGCGAGCACCGGGAGCGCCGCCAGCAGCACGAACGCGGCCCACAGGACGGTCTGGCGGGCAGCCGGCACCTGGGTCCAGGCACCGAAGGACAGCACGGCGTAGGCGGCGATGGCGCCCTGGAACGCCCCGTACGGGCGGAGCCGCCGGCCGGTGAGGTGGACGACGACGTCCGCCGCGATGCCCAGCACGGGGATGGCGAGCAGATGGACCGACGGGGCCCGCAGGAACCAGCTCACGCCCTCGTCGAAGTTGGCGGCGAGCCCGGCGGCGTCGGCGTCCGCGATGTGCCCGACGAACAGGTGGGCGGCCGCGGCGCCGAGCGAGAGGATCCACACCGGGGCGGCGACGAGCATCGACCAGGAGAAGAACGGCACGCGGGCGAGGCCCATGCCGAGCGGGCGGTGGGAGGCCACGGTCGTGGCGACGCACACCGCGGCGAGGGCCAGGGCCGCCATCATCACGCCGATGGAGAGGTTCCCGAGGCGGGCCGCCTCGTCGTCGGCACCGCCGACGCCCCCGTCGAGCGCGACGCTCGTCATGAACAGCAGGGCCCCGATGAGCCAGGTCCACAGGGCGAGGCCCGCGGCACGGGGGAAGGCGATCGACGGCGAGCCGACCTGCAGCGGCACCACGGCGATGCCGAGCGCCAGCAGCAGCGGCATGACGCCCATCAGCACCAGGCCGACGAGGGAGCTGGGCCACAGCACGTCGGAGATGCCGCCCAGCAGGCCGTCGTCGGTGGTCCGGTCGAGTGCGGCGAGGCCCAGGCCGACGGCGCTCAGCGTGCCGAGGACGAGTGCGAAGCCGAGCAGGAGCCTGCCGTTGGTGAGGTGGTCACCGGTTCCGATCAGCCGCTCGATCTGGCTGGGAGCGGGCTGCTCGGCGTGCACGTCCCCGCCAGCCTCTGTCTCGGGTCTCGTCTCGGTGAGTGCCATGAAGTCGTGCCCTCGTGTGTGCCACCCGTGAGGGCGGTCCGGTACATGGGTTCGCGGGCCCTGCCGGGCCGCTCCTGCCACTGCGGTCGGGACCTTACCCCCACCGCCTGTCGACCAAGAAAACGCTCAACTCAGCCCACCTCACCATCCGTTCCACAGGATCACGTCGAGCGCCATCGCCGCGAACAGGAGGGTCACGTAGGTGATCGAGAACGCGAAGAGCCGGATCGCCGCAGCGGGCGCCTCCGTGCGGTGGACGACCACCGCCAGCCAGGTGAACGCGGCGCCCAGCGCGATCGCCGCGGCCCAGTACAGGAGGCCGAGCCCGGCGGCGGCCCCGAAGGCGAGCGACAGGGCCCAGACCAGCACGGTGTAGGCGACGATCTGCACCGTCGTCTGCCGGTGCGTCGCGACGACCGGCAGCATGGGCACCTCGGCCCTCGCGTAGTCGTCCTTGTACTTGATCGCGAGCGCCCAGAAGTGCGGCGGCGTCCAGACGAACATGAGCGCGAACAGCAGCACCGGCGCCCAGCCGAACGTCGCCCGTGCCGAGTCGGTGACCGACGACCAGCCGATGAGGACGGGGATCGCGCCGGCCGCACCGCCGATGACGATGTTCTGCGACGAGCTGCGCTTGAGCCACAGCGTGTAGACGAACACGTAGAAGAGGCAGGCCGAGAGGCCCAGCACCGCGGAGAGCGGGTTCACCAGCACCCACAGCCAGACGAACGCGACGGCCTCGATCAGGACCGCGAAGGTCAGCGCCGCCCGCGGGGTGACCGCGCCGGTCACGAGGGGCCGCTGCTGGGTGCGGTCCATGACCGCGTCGATGTCGCGGTCGACGTACATGTTGACGGCGTTGGCGCCGCCGGCGGCGAGCGCCCCGCCGACCACCGTGGCGACGACGAGCCACAGGGAGGGCATGCCCCCGTCCGCGACGACCATGGCCGGCACGGTGGTCACGAGCAGCAGCTCGATGATCCGGGGCTTGGTCAGCGCGACGTAGGCGGAGATACGGGCGCTGGCCGTGAGGGGGCGGGGGAGGGCCGGGGCGACCATGGCACGCCAACGGTAGGTCCGCCGTGCCCGCACTGCCAACGCGTCACCCCCGCGCCCTAGGCTCGCGAGCACCATGTCGAGCCCCCTCGCCCCGCCCGGCCCTCCGGCGCCGCCGGAGGCCCGCCGCCCCTCGCGGTTCGCGGTCACGCCCCGGCGCTACCGGGCCGTCACCGCCGTCGCGCTGGCCATGCTGTGCGCCATCGTCGTCACCGGCGCGGCGGTCCGCCTGACCGAGTCCGGGCTCGGCTGCGAGACCTGGCCCAACTGCTCCAGCGACCAGCTGATCGAGTTCGGCAGCCCCAACCAGGCCATCGAGCAGGTCAACCGGCTCTTCACCGGGCTCGTCTCGGCCTCGGTGATCGCGGCGGTGCTGGGGTCGCTGTGGCGGGTGCCACGCCGCCGGGACCTCGTGCTCTGGTCCCTGGCGCTGGTCGCCGGCGTCCTCGGCCAGATCGTGCTCGGTGGCATCACCGTGCTGGTCGACCTCCACCCGCTGGCGGTCGCCGGCCACTTCGTGCTGTCGATGCTGCTCGTGGCCGCCGCGGTCACCCTCGCGTGGCGGGCCCGCCCCGACGACGTCCCGCGCGCGCCCCGCGTCCCCGCCGCCGAGCTCAACCTGTCCAGGGTCGCGGTCGTCGCCGCGGCGGCGCTCATGGTCACCGGGCCGCTGGTCACGGGCTCCGGGCCCCACGCGGGCGACGCCGAGGCGCGCCGGTTCGGCTACCACATCCCCGACGTGGTGCGGGTCCACAGCATCAACATGTGGGTCTTCCTCGCCGTCGTTGTCGTGCTGCTGGTGCTGCTCGCGCGCCGTGGCGCCCCTGCCGACGTGCTCCGGCGCGGCGGTGCGCTGCTCGCCGCGATCGTCGCCCAGGGCGCGATCGGCTACACGCAGTACGCGCTGGGCATCCCCGAGTGGGTCGTGCTCGCGCACATCGCCGGCGCGACGACGGTGCTCGGCGTGACCGTGTGGTTCCACCTCGGCCTGTCCGGCCCCGCCGCCGAGGCGGCGGAGCCGGCGACGGCCGCCGGGACCTCGGTGGCGCCGGTCGCGGGGGTGGGGCGATGAGCACGACCAGCCCGCTGGAGGTCATCGAGCCCGACCTGGGCGACGACGTCGACACCGAGCACCCCTGGGTCGTGATCGTGTGGAACGACCCGATCAACCTCATGTCGTACGTGACCCACGTGCTGCAGAAGCTGTTCGGCTACTCCCGCGAGAAGGCGACGCAGCTGATGCTGCAGGTCCACCACGAGGGCAAGGCGGTCGTGTCGAGCGGCACGCGGGCGGAGGCCGAGCGCGACCTGTTCCGGCTGCACGAGCACGGCCTGTGGGCCACGATGCAGCAGGACTAGGGGCGGGACCAGAGGCAGCAGGACGAGGGACGGCGGGCAGCGATGGGACTCTTCGACCGGCGTGGACCGTTCCGCCGGCAGCGCGACGGCACCTACGTCGTCGACCTCGGCGAGGAGGAGCGCCGCCTGGTCGCGAACCTCATGGTGCAGCTCCGGTCGCTGCTGGGCACCGACAGCCCCGCCCTGGTGCGGCTGTTCCCGCCCGCCTACGGCGACGACGAGGAGCGCAACCGCGGCTACGCGGCGCTCGCGGGCGCCGAGCTCATGGAGCGGCGCCTCGCCGCGATCGACGCCGTCGAGGAGACGCTCGGCGAGGATCGGCTCACCGAGGAGCAGCTCGAGACCTGGATGCGGTCCGTGAACGACCTGCGCCTCGTGCTCGGCACGATCCTCGACGTGACCGAGGAGGACCGGGAACCCCCCGATCCCGACGACGACGCCGCCCCGCTGTTCGCGGCCTACGAGTACCTCGGCTACCTGCTCGAGCACATCGTCGCCGCGCTGGCCGCCTGAGCCCCGCTCCCGGACCGTTCGGTGCCAGCCATCCGCGGGGCGCCGGCTGGTAGAGTCCCCCGTCCACACGAGCCCCCATCGTCCAGCGGCCTAGGACGCCTGCCTTTCACGCAGGTAACACGGGTTCGAATCCCGTTGGGGGTGCGGACACCGGCCCGCCTCGCCCCAGCTTGCCGGGGCGAGGCGGTGACGGGCTAAGATCGGCGCTCCGCACGCCACGAGGTCCCGTGGTGCAGTCAGGAGTGCACGCCGGCCTGTCAAGCCGGAGGTCGCGGGTTCAAATCCCGTCGGGACCGCCATGGTCGGGTAGCTCAGTTGGCAGAGCGTCCGCCTGAAAAGCGGAAGGTCACCGGATCGACGCCGGTCCCGACCACCACCCACCGGGCCAGGCCGCAGCGCCTGGCCCGGAACCGTTGCGGGGCACGTCCACCTCACGGTTCGTCGCGGTGGCTCGCCGCGCCCTGCTGCGACCTGCCCCTCAGCAGCGAACCGGCCGCGAACGGCACGAGCGCCGCGACCATGCCCACCGGGAGCGCCGCCCGGAACGGGACCGGTGCACCGAGCGCTCCGAGCGCCAGCATCGCCACCCAGGCCACCGGCACCGCGGTCGCCACGGCGGCGACCAGCCCGAACCCGGCGACGAGCACCGTCTCGGCCACACTCCCCCTGGCCCGGACTCGGGCCACCGCGGTGTGTCGGACCTCCATGTCCACCACCTCGCCCGGGCCGGCCCGACGACGGCCCGACCACACCAACGTAGGTCCGCGCCCACGGCGGTCTGGTGGATGCTCGACGGGACGACACCGGTAAGGTGTCGGGGTCCTTGGTCGAGGCGGCGGGGGGAGCACGCGTGGGCGCTGGCGAGGTGCAGCCGAGGGACCCTGGTCCCGCTGATGCCGCGGACCACTTCGTCAGCCGGGCGCCGAAGCTCGGCTACGCGCCGCCGCTGGACGGCATGCGCGGCCTCGGCGTGATGCTGGTGATCCTCGTGCACGCCACCTTCGTGCCGTTCGCGTCGTTCGCGCTCGTCGTGGACATGTTCTTCGTGATCAGCGGCTTCCTCATCACGACGCTGCTGCTCGAGGAGGACCGGCGGTCGGGCACGGTCAGCCTGCGCCGCTTCTACACGCGCCGCGCCCTCCGCCTGCTGCCGATGGCGTACCTGGTGCTGGCCGGCACGCTGGTCGCGTCGCTCGCGGTGCACCTGCTGACCGACAACCGCGAGCTGCTCGACAAGGCGATCAGCGACGTCATGGCCGGCGGCGCGTACGTGTACCACATCGTCCACCCGGTCCACATCGAGCTCGCCGAGGGTGGCGACGCGGTCATCCGTCCGCTGATCCAGCTGTGGTCGCTGTCGGTCGAGGAGCACTTCTACGTCTTCGGCGTGCTGCTCGTGCTGTTCGTCGTCCGCCGGCGGTGGGTCACCCAGCTCATGGTCGCCTTCCTCGCCGCCTGGGTGTTCATCGGCGTCGCCCGCTTCACCGGGCACGTGGGACCCCGCTTCGCCTGGTACCAGCGGCCCGACGCGCTCATGCTCGGCGTGGTGCTGGCCTTCGCCAACGCCCGCCTGCCGACGACCTGGTCGCCGCGCATGGAGACGGTGATGCGGCGCGCCGCGACGGTCGCGACCGTCGTGCTGCTGTTCACGATCTTCGTGGGCACCACGGCCGCGAAGCCGTTCGGGCTCTACGTGCCCTTCCTCGTGCCCGAGGGCGGGTCCCTGCACGACGGCCTCTACTGGGGGAAGTTCGGCTTCACCGTCGCGTCCGCGTGCTTCGCGGTGATCGTCATCACGGTGGCCCGCTACCCCGACCACCGGGTCGCCCGCTTCCTGTCACGGCCGTTCCTCACCAAGGTCGGGGCGCGCAGCTACGGCATCTACCTGCTGCACGTGCCGATCGGCGTGCTGCTGATGGAGACGGTGGCGAAGCGCTCCGAGCTCCTCGCCCTGCTGATGTACCTGCCGATCCTCGTGGTCGTGCAGGAGGTGACGCACCGGTACGTCGAGCTGCCCGCGATGCGGATGAAGGTCCGCACCGCGGATCCGGGCGCGTCCGGCGCGGCCGTGCCGGCGCCGGACAGCTGACCGGAGGGCGATCGGCGCCGCCCGACCGGATCACAGGTCGGGGCAGGTGCGCTCGCTGATGAGCCGTGACAGGCCGTTCACGAGCCCGGCGAGGGGCTCGGACGGGTCGACGAGCTCGAGGTCCTCGGCCCGGCAGCTGTGCTCGATCGGGTAGGTCGCCCAGCCGTTCCGCTCGATCGCCTCGTCGACGCGGTCGTTCGGGGTCAGGTAGATGATCAGCCAGGCCGACCCGTCGACCTGGGGCACCTCGATGACCCGCGCGTGCTCCGGGAGGTCCCGCAGGTCGACGCTCGGGTAGAGGAAGGTGATCTCCGACAGGCGGTACGCGGTGCGGCCGGGTTCGGGGTCGGTCGATCCGGGCTGTGCGAGCACGAGGTTGACCTCGCGCTCCACCAGGTAGTCGACGGGCGCCATGCGCACGTGCCCGGGGTAGTACGGCTCGATCACCTCCCCGTGGCGGGCCACGTAGGGGTCGGTGAGCCCCAACATGTCGATCGTGGTGAGGTCCGCGTAGTACGGGAGCACGCCGAGCGGCGCGACCGCGAGGATCGGCTGCCCCGGCACGTCCGGGCCGCCGGGGAACTCCCGGGCGAGCAGCTCGCCCTTGCCCTTCCAGGTGGTGGTCGACTCGTTGGGCCAGTGGCTCAGCTCGCGGAAGGTCAGCACCGGGTACGGGATGATCGTCGGCATGATCCGGTGTGCTCCGGAGAACGCGAGCAGCACGGCCACGAGCAGCACCTGCGAGCGGCGGTTCACGTAGCGGTCGAGCAGGAACGCGGCCACGATGGCCAGCACGGGCATGACCGGGACCATGAAGCGGAACTCCATGAAGTCGCCGCCGACCGCGCAGATGTAGAGGCACCACACCGGCACGACCGCCAGGAGGTGCCCCACCCCCGGCACCGCGAACAGCTCGCCGCGGTACTTGCGGAACCGGCCCACGAGCAGGAACGCCGCGTACGACACGGCGAACACCACGAGGTAGAAGACGCCGTAGAGCGGCGGCACGATCGGGTTGCCCGCCGACTTCGCGTGGAAGGTGTTCGGCAGCAGCTCGCCGTAGTACGCGAGCTTCCAGCCCAGCCAGGGCAGGACGAGCACCGCGACGGGCAGGCCGAACTGCACGAGCCCGGCGGCCAGGCGGCGGGTCCGCAGCTCGGGCGGGTCCTCGCGCCAGCGGACGACGAGGTGGACCACCAGCCAGGTGCCCACGAGCACCGTCGAGTCGAGGCGCGTCATGACCGCGAGGCCGGCGAGCGCCCCGGCCGCGACCCGGCGCGACCGCCACGCGCGGTCGTCGCCGGCCCCCGCGGGGAACAGCAGGGATGCGACGCTGAGCACGAGCAGCGTCTGCAACATCGTCTCCAGGCCTCCCGTCGCGTACGCGAGGAAGGTCATGTTGCCGAGCAACACGAGCGCGACGAGGAGCGCGAAGCCCTCCGAGCCGAACAACCGCCGTGCGAGCCGCAGGGTGACCGCCACGGTGGCGACCATGAGGGCGATGCCAACCACCTGGCTGAACACCGGCGAGGACCATCCGAACCTCTCCGGCACCACGTGCAGCAGCGTCCAGAGGAAGTTGGTGTAGCCCTCCACCTCCTCGCCCGCGTTGAACACCAGGCCCTCGCCCCGTGCGAGGTTGCGCGCGTAGCGGTAGGTGATGAACGCGTCGTCCTGGACGAACCGCACGATCCAGGCCGCGACCGCGGCGAGCACGTAGAGGGCCCCCTCCACGACCGCCCGGCGACCCTCGAGGAGCCGCTCGAGGTGGGAGCTCAGCCGCTGCTCACCCGCCGTCGCGGCCGACCCGCCGTCGCGGGGGCTCCCCCCGCCGGCCGCGGCCTGCGTGGCCTCCACGGCCGTCCCACCGAACTCGCCCGCACCCATCCCGACCCCCCGGTGCCCGTCTCGTGCGTGCCGCTCAGCGGCAGACGCCGTCGGCCCTCGCCGCCTCGCCGCACGCCCTGGCAACGGCGACGACCACGTCAGGGTTGAACACCGAGGGGATCACGAAGTCCGGCGCGAGGTCCTCCTCGGGCACGGTCGAGGCGATCGCCCTGGCCGCCGCGACCTTCATGTTCTCGGTGATCTGGCGGGCACCCGCGTCGAGCGCGCCCCGGAACACACCGGGGAACGCGAGCACGTTGTTGATCTGGTTCGGGAAGTCCGACCTGCCGGTGGCGATCACCGCGGCGATGTCCGAGATCAGCTCGGGGCGGATCTCGGGGTCGGGGTTCGCCATCGCGAACACGATCGGGTCCTTCGCCATCCCCAGCACGTCGTCGCGGGTGATGAGGTCCGGCCCGGAGAGGCCGATGAACACGTCCGCCCCCGGCAGGACCTCGGAGATCGACCCCGTCAGGCCCTCCGGGTTCGTGTGCTCGGCGAACCACTGCTTCGACGAGTTCAGCTCGCTGCGCCCGGTGTGCACGGCGCCCTGGCGATCGACGCCGATGACGTTGCGGGCACCGGCGTTCATGAGGATCTTGGACACGGCGACGCCGGCGGCCCCGACGCCGGCCACGACGACCTTGAGGTCCTCCATGCGCTTGCCGACGATGCGCAGCGCGTTCTCGAGCGCCGCGAGCGTCACGATCGCGGTGCCGTGCTGGTCGTCGTGGAACACCGGGATGTCCATCACCTCGTCGAGCCGGCGCTCGACCTCGAAGGCGCCCGGCGCGGCGATGTCCTCGAGGTTGATGCCCCCGAAGGTCGGCTCGAGGCGGAGGACGGTCTCGATGATCTCCTCCGGGTCCTTGGTGTTGAGGCAGATGGGGAACGCGTCGACGCCGGCGAAGTGCTTGAACAGCAGCGCCTTGCCCTCCATGACCGGCATCGCGCCCTCCGGGCCGATGTCGCCGAGCCCGAGCACCGCGGTGCCGTCGGAGACGATCGCGACCGTGTTGCGCTTGATCGTGTAGCGGTGGGCGGCCGCCGGGTTCTTCGCGATCTCCATGCACACCCGGGCGACGCCCGGGGTGTACGCCATCGACAGGTCCTCGATGTCGCGCACGGGGGCGAGCGGGAGCACCTCGATCTTGCCGCCCTCGTGCATGTGGAACGTCCGGTCCTCGAACTCGAGCACCTCGATGCCGTCGATCCCCTCGATCGCGGCGCGCACCTGCTCCTGGTGGGCGACGCTGCGGCAGTTCACCACGACGTCCTCGTCGAGGGTCGCCGACTTCACCTCGAAGCCCCGGAGGGCCGAGATGTTGCCGCCTACGTCACCGATCGCGATCGCGAGGCGGCCCAGCATCCCGGGCTCGTTGGCGATTCGGACCCGGACGCGGACCGAGTAGGCGGGGGTGGGGGTGTCAGCCATACCGTTCGCAGGCTACCGCCGGTGGGGCCGACCCTCCGACTCGGTCCGGCGGAGACCCCGACGATGCGGGGCCCCGGCGACCGGGGCTGCTGGCACTCGACGACCGAGAGTGCTAATCGTGACCCCAGCGCCGGCACCGCGGCCCCCGGGCGGCGTGGGCCGGACGCGTCGGACGGTACGTCGAACCGAGGAGGTCTCGTGATGGTCGGAGCAGTCGTGCTCGCGCTCTTCGTGACCGCCGCGCTCGTCGTGGCCGGCCTGCGACTCACCCGTACCCGGACCGAACCGTCCGAGGACGCTCCCCCGCGGCCGCTCGGCACCGCAGTGCGGCTCCTGCGCACCGAGGAGGAGCTCGCCGAGGCGGTCGACCGGGCCGTGGAGGCCGAGCAGCGCGCCGCGGCGCGCAGCACGGCCCGCATCGACCGCTACACGCGGCTGCTCGCGGCCACCACGGGTGACTCGCCGGAGGACGCGCGGCTGCGCAGCGTCGAGCTCGCCAGCTGACACCCGCCCGCGGTCAGGGCGCCGGGTCCCAGTCGACCAGGCCGTACCGGGGGAACCCCCCGATGAAGAAGAACTCGTGGAGGCCGTACCCGACCGCCCCGGAGGCGGGTCCGCCCCGCTGCTCGAACCGGGCGACCTGGTCGACGAGCCCGAAGAGGCGCTCGGGCTCGCGCTCGTAGTCCACCTCCAGGTCCTGTACGACCAGCGGGCCCTGGTACATGCCGTGGCGCCAGTCCTGCTCGAGGCCGTACCCGGTCCCCAGCATCAGCCAGCAGTCGAGCAGCGGCGCGACGTCGACCTCGAGGCCGCCGCCGGGCGCCTCGGGGAACCGCAGCACCGAGTGCTCGATGCGACGGGTGCCGGGCGTGAGCACCGCGTCGTGCTCCGGGCGGCCGAGCGGCTCGGGCGGACGGTCCGGGTCGTTCCAGATGCGCACCGCCTCCGACAGCTCCCGGTGGCCGTCCGCGTGCTCGTTGACCATGTAGAGGATCGAGTGGTCCTCGAACTGCATCGGGGCGTAGTTCCACATGCCGACCATCTGGCCCTCGGTGCGGATGCCGGCGGGCTCCTCCTCCCCCACCGGCCGGACACCCCAGCTGCGGTCCCGGGTCCCCCACCACGTGTCGGGCGCCACCTCGAAGGTGCGGTCACCCGAGGTGATGGTGCCGCTCCAGCGGCCGGTCTGTGCCAGCCGCATGGTGTCGAACAGCACCCGCCCGTGCTTGCGCAGGAACTGGCGCGGCTCCTCGTAGGCGGGGGTGCTGCCGACCCAGTGCAGGTCGAAGGACAGGTCACCCCGGCCACCGTCGGGGCGGTCCGGCTCGCAGGTGACGCGCAGCTCCCGCAGCGGCCGGACGACCTCGACGCGCAGCGGCCCCACCGACAGGTCCATCCGGTCCCCCAGCTCCCGCGACGCGCGGACGACCCGGTGGGTGCTGCCGTGCACCAGACAGGCGAACGCGTCCTGCACCCCGAGGTTCGGGTACTGGCCCATCCCGACGACCAGGAACGCCTCCCCGTCGTTGGAGTGGCAGTTGAAGTAGTACCGGTCGTAGAAGTTGCGGTCGCTGGTCGCGACGTGTCGCACGGTCTCGGCGACCTGGTGCACCGGGTAGTCGTCCCACGACGACAGCGAACCGTGCGCACGCGGCGCGTCGAACCCGTCCGGCATGTCCCCGTCCCCCCCTTCCGGCACCCCTCAGTCCGAGAAGTGCACCTCGCCGTTCCCCGCCACCACCTCGCCGATCCGCCGGGCGCGGTGGCCGGCGGTGCGCAGCACGTCGATCGCCCGGTGCTCGACGCCGGGCGGGACCGCGACGACCATGCCGATGCCGAGGTTGAAGACCTTGCGCATCTCGTCGTCGCCCACGGAACCGATGCGCTGCAGCTCGGTGAAGATCCTCGGCTGCTCCCAGGCGCCCGGGTCGACCACCGCGTCGTTGCCGGAACCGATCACCCGGTCGAGGTTGCCGGGGAGGCCGCCGCCGGTGATGTGCGCCACGGCGTGGACCTCGACCTGGTCCAGCAGCGAGCGGATCGCGGGCGCGTAGATCACGGAGGGGACGAGCAGCTCCTCCCCCACGGT
This sequence comes from uncultured Microthrixaceae bacterium, assembly GCA_965651815.1. GTDB lineage: Bacteria > Actinomycetota > Acidimicrobiia > Acidimicrobiales > Microtrichaceae > CBFGTJ01. The sequence goes on from CBFGTJ010000020.1 coordinate 14,009, forward strand.
CGGCGCGTCCGGACCGTCCCACGCACGGTCCCCGGTGCTGCGCCCGGCGACCTCGAACATCAGGCGGCGTGCCAGCGAGTAGCCGTTGGAGCGCAGGCCGGGCGACGGCAGCCCGATGAGCACGTCGCCGGGCGCCACCCGGTCGTCGGTCAGCATCCGGTCGCGCTCGACGACCCCGACGGCGAAGCCCACCAGGTCGAACTGGCCCGGCTCCATCACGCCGGGGTGCTCCGCCATCTCGCCGCCGATCAGCGCGCAGCCCGCCTGCCGGCACCCCTCCGCCACGCCCGAGACGAGCTGCTTGACGTGGTCGGGGTCGAGCCGGCCGACCGAGATGTAGTCGAGGAAGAACAGCGGCTCGGCGCCGGCGCACACGAGGTCGTCGACGCACATCGCCACCAGGTCGATGCCGATCGTGTCGAACTTCCCGACGAGGCGGGCGACCTCGGCCTTCGTCCCGACGCCGTCGGTCGACGAGACGAGGATCGGGTCGCGGTACCTGGAGGGGTCGAAGCGGAACAGGCCGCCGAAGCCGCCGATGTCGCCGATGACCTCCGGGCGGAACGTCGACCGCACGTCGGCCTTGATCGCCTCGACCGCCGCCTCGCCGGCACCGATGGAGACGCCGGCGGCCTCGTAGGTCTCACCCACTGCCGCGGTTCCCCGGGGTCGCCTCGAGCAGGTCCACCTCCGGCGCCACGACGACGTCGTCGGAGCCGTCGCGCTCGTCGTCGAGCACGCCCCGGGCGGCGGAGGAGCGGATCTCCACGGGGTACTCACCGGTGAGGCAGGCGGTGCAGAACCCTGCGCCGGGCGCGCCGATCGCCTCGAGCAGGCCGTCGAGGGTCAGGTAGGACAGCGTGTCGACCCCGAGGTACCGGCGGATCTCCTCGACGTCCATGTTCGCGGCGAGCAGCTCGCCACGGGTGCCGGTGTCCATGCCGTAGAAGCAGGGCCACTTGTACGGCGGGGAGGAGATCCGCATGTGGATCTCCTTCGCCCCCGCGGCGCGCAGCATCTCGATCATCGCCCGGGTCGTGGTGCCCCGCACGATCGAGTCGTCGACGACGACGAGCCGCTTGCCCTCGATGTTCTCCCGCAGGGGGTTCAGCTTCATCCGCACCCCCAGCGAGCGCATCGCCTGGCTGGGGGCGATGAAGGTACGCCCGATGTAGCGGTTCTTCACGAGGCCGTGTCCGAACGGCAGGCCCGAGTGCCGTGCGTAGCCCTCCGCCGCGGGGATCCCGGACTCGGGCACTCCCATGACGAGGTCGGCCTCCACCGGCGACTGCTTCGCCAGCTGCTCGCCCATGCGGACCCGCGCCTGGTGCACGTTGCGGTCGTAGAGCTGCGAGTCGGGCCGGGCGAAGTACACGAACTCGAACACGCACAGCCGGGGGTCGGCCGACTCCTTGCCGAACGGGTGCCGGGACCGCACGCCGTCGCGGTCGATCACGACCATCTCGCCGGGCTCGAGCTCGCGGACGAACCGGGCGCCGACGATGTCGAGCGCCGGGGTCTCGGAGGCGAGCACCCACCCGGAGTCGAGCTTCCCGAGGCAGAGGGGCCGGAACCCGTGCGGGTCGCGCACGCCGATCACCCGCTCGCGGTCGAGCAGCGTGAGCGAGAACGCACCCTCGAAGCGCGGCAGCACCTCGATCAGCGCCCGCTCGAGCAGGTCGTCGCCGCCTTCGAGCCGCTCGCACGCACGCGCGATCTGCTCGGCCATGGCCTCGGTGTCGCTCGCGACCGTGCCGGCGAGCATGCCGGCGTCCTCAGCCAGCTCGGCGGTGTTCACGAGGTTGCCGTTGTGGGCGAGGGCGAACTGGGTCTGGCCGGCGTCGCGGAACAGCGGCTGGGAGTTCTTCCACATGCTCGACCCGGTGGTCGAGTAGCGGGTGTGGCCGATCGCCAGGTCGCCGTCGAGCGCGACCAGCGTCCGGTCGTCGAAGACGTTGGACACGAGCCCCATGTCCTTCACGACCGTGATGTGGTCCCCGTCGGAGGTGGCCATCCCGGCGGACTCCTGCCCGCGGTGCTGCAGCGCGTAGATGCCGAGGTAGGCCAGGTGCGCCACGGGGCTGCCGGGCGCGTGCACCCCGAAGACCCCGCAGGCCTCGCGTGGCTTGCCGTCGAGGGCGTCCCCGCCCGTGACGGCGTCCTCGTGGCTGGGGGGCGCGCCCTCGTCGACCTGGGGGTGGCGGCTCACGTGGCTCATCCTTCCACACGGCGGCTGTGGGCCCCGAACGCCGGGGCGATGGGGGAACCCGCCGAGCGGCCGGCGGATTTCGCGCCGCACCCCGGACCGCCGCCCGGGCTCACCCGGCCGGGAGGTCCGACGGGTCGAGCACCCAGGGCCGGGTCGGGATCCGGTCGGGGTCGAAGCGCTCCAGCACCTCGTCCGCGGTGAGGCGCTCGCCGGGCTCGGCCAGGTCGAGCGAGGCGGCGAGCATGCCGATCACCCCTTCGGGCGTGTCGCCCGCCGCCAGCCGGTCCCCCAACCCGACCGCGCCGTGGCGCTTCGCGAGGCGCTCGCCGTCGGGTCCGAGCACGAGCGGCACGTGCAGGTACTCCGGGGTGGGCAGCCCGAGCAGCCGCTGGAGCAGCACCTGCCTCGGCGTGGTCGGGACGAGGTCGTCACCGCGGACGACCTGGTCGACGCCCTGGTCGGCGTCGTCGACGACCACGGCGAGGTTGTACGCGGCCACACCGTCCGCGCGGCGCAGCACGAAGTCGTCCACCTCCGCTTCGTGCTCGCCGACGAGCCGGTCGACGAACCCGACGACCTCGCCGCCGGCACGGAGGCGCAGGGCCGGGCGACGACCGTCCCGCTCGCGGGCGCGGCGAGCGGCGTCGGTGAGGTCACGGCAGGTGCCCGGGTAGGTCCCCGTCGGTGGCCCGTGCGGGGCGGCCGCGGCCTCCCGGATCTCGCGGCGGCTGCAGTAGCAGGGGTAGGTGAGCCCCGAGGCGGTCAGCCGGTCGATCGCGGCGTCGTAGAGGTGGGTGCGCTCGGACTGGCGGACGACCGGCCCGTCGTGGTGCAGGCCGAGCATGGCCAGGTCCTCGAGCTGCTCGCGCTCGCGCACCGGTGCGGCACCGGTGGTGAGGTCCTCCATCCGTACGAGGAACCGTCCGCGCTCGTGGCGCGCCGCGCACCACGCCAGCAGGGCGGTGCGGAGGCTGCCGAGGTGCAGGCTGCCCGACGGCGAGGGGGCGAACCGCCCGACCGTCATCGGGGTGCGTCAGACCTGCGCGGTGCCCGACCCGAGCGCCTCGGGGAGCCGGTCGCGCCAGCGGGCGGTCGCGACGTCGAGCGCGACGTCGACGAGGCCCTCCACCACGAGCCGGTCGCCGACGGCCTCACCGAGGAGCGAGTGCGGCACGCCCTGCGCGTCCAGCGACCGGGTGACGTCGTCCACCCGGTCGGCAGCGACGCAGAGCACCGCCCGCCCCGACGACTCGGAGAAGAGGTGCGCGTGGTCGTCCACCCCGGCGACCCGGAACCCGACGCCGGAGGCGACGGACATCTCGGCGAGCGCGAGGCCCAGCCCGCCCTCGGACACGTCGTGGGCGCCGAGGACCTGCCCCGCCGACACGAGCTCGCGCACCGCGGCGGCGGCACGCCCGACCGCGTCGAGGTCGACCGGCGGGAGGGTCCCGCGGCCCCGGTGGCCACGGTCCGCCGCCCAGCGCGAGCCCGACAGCTCGGGCGTCGTCTCACCGACGAGGACCAGCCGGCCGCCCTCGACGAGGCGCACCCCCGGGGGCCGCCGGTCGAGGCGGTCGATGACGCCGAGCAGCCCGATCACCGCGGTGGGGTCGATGTCGCGGCCGTCGCTCTCGTTGTAGAGGCTGACGTTGCCCCCGACGCACGGGATGCCCAGGGCGACGAGCGCCTCGCTGAGCCCGTCGATGCTCTCGGAGAGCTGCCACATGACCTCGGGGTGCTCGGGGTTCCCGAAGTTGAGGCAGTTGACCATCGCGAGCGGGCGCGCGCCGACCACCGCGAGGTTCATCACCGACTCCGCGACGGTCATCCGGCCCGCACCGCGGGGATCGACGGCCCCCCACAGGTGGTTGCCGTCGGTGGTGAGCGCCAGGCCCCGGCCCGTGTCCACCCCGGTGGTCGGGTGCTTGAGCCGCAGCACCGCGGCGTCGCCGCCGGGGCCCTCGACCGTGTTGAGGAACAGCATGTGGTCGTACTGGCTCCACACCCACGAGGTGTCGCACAGCATCCCGAGCAGGTCCGTGCCCGCGTCCTCGGGCGCGGGGAGGCGACCGGCGCCGTCGGCCCTGCGCTCGGCCAGGTCGGCCGGCTCGGCGCGCTCGCGGTCGTAGAGCGGCGCCTCGTCCTCGAGGGACCGCGCGGGCACGTCGCCGAGCACCTCGCCGCCCTCGGTGTCGAGGACGCGGAGCCGGCCGTTGCCGGTGACCTTGCCGATGACCGACGCCTTGATCTCCCAGCGGCGGGCGATCTCGAGCACCGCGTCGAGGTTCGAGGGCTCGACGATGGCGAGCATCCGCTCCTGGGACTCCGAGGTCATGACCTCGAAGGGCACCATGCCGGTCTCGCGGAGGTGGACGGCGTCGACGTGCACGTCCATCCCGGCACCCGCCTTGGCGGCGGTCTCCGCGGTCGCGCAGGTGATGCCCGCACCGCCCAGGTCCTGCACGCCCACGGCGAGGTCGCGGTCGAGCAGCTCGAGGCAGGCCTCGATCAGCCGCTTCTCCTCGAACGGGTCGCCGACCTGCACGCTCGGGCGCTTCTCCGCGTCGGCCTCGTCGTCGGAGAAGCCGGCGGACGCGAGCACCGACACGCCGCCGATGCCGTCGCGCCCGGTGGACGCGCCGAGCAGCACCGCGAGGTTCCCCTCGCCCTCGGCGCGGCCCAGCACGAGGCGCTCCTTCGGCATGGTCCCGAGGCACAGCACGTTCACCAGCGGGTTGTCGCGGTAGGCCTCGTCGAACACGGTCTCGCCGCCGACGGTCGGGACCCCGACGGAGTTGCCGTAGCCGGAGATGCCCGACACCGCGCCCTCCGCGATCCAGCGGGACCGGGGGTCGTCCAGCGGGCCGAACCGCAGCGGGTCCATCACCGCGATGGGGCGCGCGCCCACCGAGAAGATGTCGCGCAGGATGCCGCCGACCCCGGTCGCCGCGCCCTGGTAGGGCTCGATGGCGGAGGGGTGGTTGTGGCTCTCGATCCGGATGGCCGCGGCGATGCCGTCACCGACGTCCACGACGCCGGCGCCCTCGCCCGGGCCGACGAGCACCCACGGCGCCTCGGTGGGGAAGCGGCGGAGGTGGAGGCGCGAGCTCTTGTAGGAGCAGTGCTCGGACCACATCACCGAGTACATGGCGAGCTCGAGGTGGTTCGGCTCGCGCCCGAGGGCCTCCCTGATGAGATCCAGCTCCGCGTCGGTGAGCCCGAGCGCCCGGTGGGTCGGCTCCGCGCCCGGCGCGGCGCCCGTCGTCACGTCGGTCATGGCCACGGACGCTATCCCACGAACCACCGGGCACTGTACGGCACCCCTGGAAGGTTCGCCTTGCTCCCGGACCCGATCGGGTGTGGAATTCACAACTATGGCACGACGAGGACCAAAGGAAATCACCGAGGCACACAAGGCGGCAATGGCCGCCGGACGTGCAGAAGGTCGGGCGGTGAAGAGGTATCTCGAAGCGCTCGAGCAACACCGGCCGAGAAGAGGGCGCAAGCGGACGCCCGAATCGATCAACAAGCGGCTCGAGGCGATCGAACAAGAACTGGCCACCGCGGACCCCGTGACCCGGCTCAACCTCGTCCAGGAACGACTGGACCTGAACGCCGAGTTGAAGCGAATGGAAGACGCGGTCGACCTGTCAGAGGTCGAGAAGGACTTCATCGCTGCGGCGAAGTCGTACAGCGAGCGCCGTGGCATCTCCTACCAGGCGTGGCGCGAGATCGGCGTGCCGGCCTCGGTGCTCAAGGAGGCCGGGATCAGCCGTTCGAGCTGACCCCGACGTCGGTTCGTCGCCCCTCCCGGTGGGGGGAGCGCTCACCCGTGCAGCGTCCGGCGGCACGGGGCGGCGAACCGGCCCGATCGCGGGCCACGGGGCCCGAAGGCGATGGCTGTCCGAGCTGGTCGGGACGGCCCGTTCAGGCGGCCGCTGCGGCGGCGGACGCCGCGTCGATGAGCGAGCGCATCATCACGATGCCGTCACCCGATCCGAGCAGCTCGTTGCAGGCGCGCTCGGGGTGCGGCATGAGACCCACGACGTTGCGGCCGGCGTTGCAGATGCCCGCGATGTCGTCGACCGAACCGTTGGGGTTGTCGACGTAGCGGAGGATGATCCTGTCCTCCGCCCGCAGCTCCTCCAGCGTCTCGGGCGAGCAGGTGTAGTTGCCCTCGAAGTGGTTGATCGGGAGCCGCAGCACGTCACCCACCTGCGCGCGGCTCGTGAGCGGTGACCTCGTCGATTCGACGCGCAGCTCCACCGTCTCGCACCGGAACTTCGAGCCGGCGTTCTTCTGCAGCGCGCCGGGCAGCATGTGCGCTTCGGTGAGGACCTGGAACCCGTTGCAGATGCCGATCACGGGCCCGCCCTCGTCGGCGAACCTGCGGATCGCATCCATGATCGGGGAGAACCGGGCGATCGCACCCGGGCGCAGGTAGTCGCCGTGCGCGAACCCGCCGGCGATCACCACGGCATCCGCACCGCCGAGCGACCGCTCGTCGTGGAAGAGGATGTCGGCGGTGGCACCGAGGTCCGACAGCGCCTCGGCCACGTCGAACTCGCAGTTGGTCCCGGGGAAGCGGATGACGGCGATCCTCGTGGCCACTCGGGGTCCTCCTTCAGTCCACCGCGGCGGCCGTCGCCGCGGGGGTGAGCGCGATCTCGGCCTCCTCGATGACGGGGTTGGTGAGGAAGCGGTCGCACATGTCCTGCACGAGCTCCCGCGCGCTCCCCTCGTCGGGGGCCTCGACACGGAACCGGATGCTCTTGCCCACCGACACGCCCGACACCCCCTCGAAGCCGAGCGCAGGGAGCGCCCGCTCGATCGTGGAGCCTTCCGGGTCGGCGATGCCCGGCCGCAGCCGGACCTCCACCGCGACATCGAACGTCATGGGGCAGATCCTCCCACAGTGGCGCCGGGCCACGCGTCCAGCGACCTGCCACAGATCGCCTCGTAGGCCTCGCGGTACCTCCCGGCCGTGGCGGCGACGACGTCGACGGGCAGCGGCGGGGCCGGCGGCCGCTTGTCCCACATGAGCGACTCGAGGAAGTCCCGCACCGGCTGCTTGTCGAACCCCTGCGGCGTCGACCCCGGATGCCAGTCCGAGGCGCGCCAGAAGCGCGACGAGTCGGGCGTCAGCAGCTCGTCCGCGACCACCAGCCGCTTCCCGCCCTCGCCGTCGGGGACGAGGCCCAGTTCGAACTTGGTGTCCGCGAGCAGGAACCCCGCCTGCTCGGCACGGGCCGCCGCCTCGGAGTACATCCGCAGGCTCACCTCGCGGACCTGCTCGGCCATCTCCCCGCCGAGCAGCTCCACCGCGGTGTCGAAGTCGATGTTCTCGTCGTGGTCGCCGACCGCTGCCTTGGTCGACGGCGTGAACATCGGCTCGGGGAGCCGGTCCGCCTCCCGCAGCCCGCTGGGGGCCGGCATGCCGTGGATCGTGCCGTGGTGGCGGTACTCCTTCCACGCCGAGCCGGCGACGAAGCCGCGCACGATGCACTCGACCGGCAGCATCTCGGCGCGGTGGCACAGCATCATGCGGCCCTCGAGCGCGGGGTGCCGGGCGTGCTCGGGCAGCGAGTCCAGCGACGTGGAGATGAGGTGGCTGCCGATGACGTGGGACAGCTCCTCGAACCAGAACACCGACATCGCGGTGAGGACCCTGCCCTTGTCGGGGACCGCCTCGGCCATGACGACGTCGAACGCGGACAGCCGGTCGGTCGCGACCATCAGCAGCCGCCCCTCCCCCGCGTCGAACAGCTCGCGCACCTTGCCGCGGTGCACCCGCGGCAGGCCCAGGTCGGGCACCTCCGTCAGGGTCACAGGATCTCCTCGCCCTCGTAGGCCGCGGCGTCGGGGTGGCGAGCCGCGAGCTCCTCGGCGGCACGGACGAACTCCGCCACCTGGCCGGTCGCGTTGCCGACGAACGACAGCGGTTCGCCGAGGGCCTCGTCGAGCGCGGCCCGGTCCAGGCCGAGCCGCGGGTCCGCTGCGAGGCGGTCGACCAGGTCGTTGCCCTCGGCGCCCTCGGCCCTCATGCGGAGGGCGACCGCGACGGCGTGCTCCTTGACGACCTCGTGCGCGACCTCGCGCCCCACCCCGGCGCGCACCGCCGCCATCAGCACCTTGGTGGTGGCGAGGAACGGCAGGTAGCGCCGCAGCTCGCGCTCGATCACCGCGGGGTACGCCCCGAACCCGTCGAGCACGTCGAGCAGCGTCTGGAACGCGCCGTCCGCCGCGAAGCAGGCGTCGGGCAGCACGACGCGGCGAACGACCGAGCACGACACGTCGCCCTCGTTCCACTGCTCGCCCGCCAGCCCGGCGGCCATCGCGAGGTGCCCGTTGAGGATGACCCGGAACCCGTTGATGCGCTCCGAGCTCCGGGCGTTCATCTTGTGCGGCATCGCGGACGAGCCGACCTGGCCGGGCCGGAATCCCTCGGTGACGAGCTCGTTGCCGGCCATCAGCCGCAGCGTCGTCGCCAGCGAGGACGGCCCCGCGACGAGCTGCACGAGCGCGGCGACGACGTCGAGGTCCAGCGAGCGGGGGTACACCTGCCCGACGTTGGTCATGACCCGGCGGAAGCCGAGGTGCTCGGCGACGCGGCGCTCGAGCTCCTCCAGCCTCCCGAGGTCGCCGCCGAGCAGGTCGAGCTGGTCCTGCTGCGTGCCCACCGGCCCCTTGAGGCCGCGCAGGGGGTAGCGCTCGAGCAGCGAGTCGAGCCGCTCCAGCGCGACGAGCAGCTCCTCGCCGTAGTTCGCGAGCCGCTTGCCGAGCGTGGTCGCCTGCGCGGCCACGTTGTGGCTGCGGCCGACCATCACGGTCTCCGCGTGCTCGGCCGCGATGCGGGCGAGGCGCAGCACCGAGGCCACGGCGCGGGTGCGGAGCAGCTCCAGCGACCGACGCACCTGCATCTGCTCGACGTTCTCGGTCAGGTCCCGCGAGGTCATGCCCTTGTGGGCGTGCTCGTGGCCGGCGAGCGCGCTGAACTCCTCGAGCCGCGCCTTCACGTCGTGGCGGGTCACGCGCTCGCGCGCCTCGATCGAGTCGAGGTCGACGCGGTCGACGACCTTCTCGTAGGCCTCGATGGCCTCCTCGGGCACGTCGATGCCCAGCTCGCGCTGGGCCCTCATCACCGCGATCCACAGCCTGCGCTCCAGCACCACCTTGTTGGTCGCGGACCACACCTCGACCATCTCGGGGCTGGCGTAGCGGGCGGCGAGGACGTTGGGGACGGCGGTCACGGCGCACATTCTCCCCCGCCGGACGCCCGGGCGGCCATCCGGCGGACCGGCCGTGGGCGACGGCTCAAGCCGCCGGACGGACCTGCCGATCCTGAGGTGATCCGGTGCCCCAGGAGGTCGCGCGGTGTCGTTCTCGTGCGTGAAGCACCCCATGACGATGGCCCACCACATCTGTGGCGAGTGCGGCCACCAGTTCTGCCCCGAGTGCGTGGTGTTCCCCTTCGGCGCGGCCAAGCCGCCGATGTGCATCGCGTGCGCGCTCGAGGCGGGCGGCGTCCGCCGCCAGTCGACGGGACGCCCCAAGCTCACCCGGCGCTCGATCCGCCAGCGGCTCGCGATGCAGCGGCCGATCTCGCCGCCGAAGTCCACCCCGCCGCCACCGCCCCCACCCTCGCAGGACACCGAGCGCGAGTGGATGGAGGGGTCCGTCGGCGCGGAGGACGTCCCGGGCGGTTGGAGCCAGCGCTACCCGGGCTGACCGCACCCCGGCGCCGCCACCGCGCGGCTCAGCGGTCGCCGGCTCAGCGGTCGCCGGCCACTCGCCGCCAGAGGCCGGCGGGGAGGTTCGCCATGACGGCGAAGAGCGGCCCGAGCAGCCGGGGGACCCAGAGCACGCCGCCCTTCCCCGAGGCGAGGCGCCGTGCGACCGCCTCCGCGACCTCGGGCGGGGTGCTGGCGAACGGGGCCGGCTCGAGGCCCTCGGTCATCCGGGAGCGCACGAAGCCCGGTCGCACCACCAGCACCTGCACACCGGTGCCCCAGAGCGCGTCGCCGAGCCCTCGCGCGTAGGCGTCGAGGCCCGACTTCGACGACCCGTAGACGTAGTTCGACCGGCGGGGACGGACGCCGGCGACCGAGCTGAGGACGACGATGGTGCCGTCGCCCTGCTCGGCGAGGCGGTCCGCCACGACCGCGAGGGCGGCGGCCGGTCCGGCGAAGTTGGTGGCGACCATGTCCTCCACCTGCTCGGCGCCCATCGAACGGCCCGCGTGGTGGCCGAGCGCGCCGACCGCGCACAGGACCAGGTCGACGTGTCCGAGCCGTTCGAACGCGGAGGCGACCACGTCCGCGTGGGACGCGGTGTCGCGGGCGTCCCACCGCTGGACGGTCACCGACCCGGGAGCCAGGGGCAGGTCCCCCACCGCGGCCGACGGGTCCCGGACCGCCAGGACCACCTGCTCGAGCCCCTCCGGCACCAGCCGGCGCAGCACGGCCGCGGCGATGTCGCTCGTGCCGCCGAGCACCAGCGCGGTGCGCACGACGGGGCGTGCGGCGCTCACCCCTCGGGGCCCGCGTCGCCCCGGGCCCGGGCGAGCTCCTCGTCCTGGGCCCGTGCGTACTCCTCGAGGCGCGCCTGGTCCTCCGCCAGGCGGCCGGCGAGCACCTCGTCGGACACGGCGAGGATCCGGACCGCCATCAGCCCGGCGTTGCGCGCGCCGCCGATCGCCATCGTCGCCACCGGCACGCCGCCGGGCATCTGCACGATCGAGTGCAGCGAGTCCACGCCCCGCAGGTGTTCGGTCGGTACCGGCACGCCGATGACCGGCAGCGTCGTGAGCGAGGCGACCATCCCCGGCAGGTGCGCGGCGCCGCCCGCACCGGCGATGAGGACCTTGAGCCCCCGCTCCTTCGCCTCCCTCGCGTAGGCGACCATGCGCATCGGGCTGCGGTGCGCGGACACGACGCGCACCTCGTGGACGACCCCGAACTCGTCGAGCACGGCCGCAGCCGCCTCCATGACCGGGAGGTCCGACGAGCTGCCCATGATGATGCCCACGTCAACCATCCGCCGATCCTCCCACGCCGGAGAGGACGTCGGCCGCGAGGCCGGCGTCGCGGCGGCAGGCGGCGAGCTCGTCGCCCACCACCGTCACGTGCCCGACCTTGCGGGCGGGCCGCGGTGCCTTGCCGTACAGGTGGAGGTGGGCGTGCGGCACGGCCGCCAGTGCGTCGGCCTGGCGCTCCCGCGGGTCGCCGGACTCGCCGCCGACCACGTTGGCCATCGCGGCCGCGGGCCAGATCGGGTCGACGGGGCCCAGCGGCCAGTCGAGCACCGCGCGCAGGTGCTGCTCGAACTGGGACGTGCGGCACGCCTCGATGGTCAGGTGCCCGGAGTTGTGGACCCTCGGGGCGATCTCGTTGACGAGCAGCCGGGGCCCGTCGGCGCCCGCGAGGACGAAGAGCTCGACGGCGACCACGCCCACGGCGCCGGTCGTGGTCGCGACCGCCTCGCCGATGCGGGCCGCCGCCTCCTCCAGACCGGACGGCAGCGACGCCGGCAGCAGCACCTCGTCGCACATGCCGTCGACCTGGACCGTCTCGAGCACCGGCCACGCCGCCACCTCGCCGGAGGGCCGGCGGGCGACGAGCACCGCGACCTCCCGCTCGAGCTCGAGCAGGGGCTCGAGCACCAGCGGCGCGCCGCCGTAGCCCGCGAGGAACGCCGGGAGCTCGTCCGTGGTGGGCATCCACACGCCGCGGCCGTCGTAGCCGCCGCGGCTCGCCTTGCACACGATGCGCCCGTCGTCGCCGCCGTGGGCCTCCGCGAAGCGCAGCGCCACCTCGACCGCGGGCCCGGGGGCGCCGACCGGGTCGACGACCGCGAACGGCGGCACCGGCAGCCCCGCCGCCTCGAAGCTGCGGCGCTGGTGGGCCTTGTCGGAGTACCGCAGGGTCGACACGCCGGGCCGGACCGGGGTGCCGGCGCGCTCCACCTCCTCGAGCGCGGCGTGGTCCACGTTCTCGTGGTCGAAGGTGACGACGTCGACGCCGGCGGCGAAGGCGCGCAGCGCGTCCGGATCGTCCGCCGCGCCCACCACGACGTCCGGCACGACCTCCGGGGCTCCCTCGTCCGCCGGCCCGGCGAGCACCCGGACGTGCACGCCGAGCGGCGTGGCCGCCTCGGCCAGCATCCGGGCGAGCTGGCCACCCCCGACGATCCCGACGACCGGCCCGCCGCCGGCAGGGCCCCCGCTCACGACCCGCCGGCCGCGTCCAGCGCGATGTCGGAGCGGTGCTGCATCCCGGGCCACGAGATCCGCGACACCGCGTCGTAGGCGCGCTGGCGGGCCTCCGCGAGGGTCGGACCCGACCCGCAGACGTTGAGCACGCGCCCTCCGGCGGTCACGAGCCGTCCGTCCTCGCCCGCGCCCACCCCCGCGCAGAACACCGTCACCCCGGGCACGGCGGCGGCGTCGTCCAGGCCCTCGATGACGTCGCCGGTCCGCGGCGAGGACGGGTAGCCCTCGGACGCGCAGACGACGGTGACCATGTGGTCGTCGCTGAAGGTGGGGGTGGAGGTGATCGACCCCGACGCCGCCTGCGCGAGCAGCTCGGTGAGGTCCGAGGTGAGCCGCGGGACCACGACCTGGCACTCGGGGTCGCCGAAGCGGGCGTTGTACTCGAGGATCTTCGGGCCGTCCGCGGTGAGCATGAGCCCGGCGTAGAGGACGCCGCGGTAGTCGATCCCCCGGGAGCGCAGCGCGGCGAGGGTGGGCTCGACGAAGCGGTCCATCACCTCGGCGAGGAGCGCGTCGTCGACGAGCGGCACCGGTGAGTACGCGCCCATCCCGCCGGTGTTGGGACCCTCGTCCCCGTCCGAGAGGCGCTTGAAGTCCTGCGCCGGGGCGAGGGGCACCGCGCGCTCGCCGTCGCAGACCGCGAGCACCGACAGCTCGGGGCCGCTGAGCCCCTCCTCGATGACGACGGTCTGCCCGGCGTCCCCGAACGCCATCCCGGACAGGTAGTCCTCGACGGCGTTGTGCGCCTCGGTGAGCGACTCGGTGACGAGCACGCCCTTGCCGGCGGCCA
>CBFGTJ010000021.1:0-27164 GCA_965651815.1 uncultured Microthrixaceae bacterium
AGTGCGTGCCGCCCCACGACCTCACCGGCGAGCCGGCCGTGTGGCCGACGGGTCCGGCCGGGGAGCGCCTCGCCGAGGTGATGCGCGCCAGCCGCGAGGTGCTCGCGCGCTTCGACGAGCTCGAGGCGAACCAGGCGTGGTTGTGGGGGCAGGGCCACCAGCCGCAGCTGCCGTCGTTCCGGGACACCCACGGGGTCGACGCGGGCATGGTCACCGCCGTCGACCTGGTCCGCGGGCTCGGCGTGCTGACCGGGATGGAGGTCGTGGAGGTCCCCGGCGCCACCGGCTGGTACGACACCGACTACGAGGCGAAGCGCGACGCGGCGCTGTCCGCGCTGGCCGGCGGGCTCGAGCTGTTCGTGGTGCACGTCGAGGCGACCGACGAGGCGGGCCACGCCGGTGACGTCGAGGAGAAGGTGCGGGCGCTGGAGAACTGGGACCGCCGCATCCTCGCCGGCCTCGTCGAGGGCCTCGACGGGATGGGGGACTGGCGGCTCCTGCTGGCACCGGACCACCCGACCCCGCTCCGGCTCAGGACCCACACCTCCGACCCGGTGCCCTACCTGCTCGTCGACTCCCGCGTCGACGGCCCCGGCGGGGAGTACACCGAGGCGGCCACCGCGGACCGCCACGTCGTCCCCGGCCACGAGTTGGTGCAGCTGCTCCTCTCACCTGCGTCGCAGTAGCCGGCACCGGCGTTGCGGGGCTCCGGCCGCGTCGGTAGTGTCGGTGGACATCGTCCGGGCGGGTCCACAGGGCACCGGCCGGCGGTCACGGGCCCTCGACGGTCCGGCCCGCCACCCGGCACGACCCCGGGTCTCACCGTTCCAGGTGCGACGACCGGCCCACCACGCGGCAAGGCGCAACGCTCCGGCCGCCCGACACCCACGGAACAGCAGAACTCGTGAGCCTCGATTCGTTCGACCTTGACAGCCTGCAGCGCAAGGACCGCGCGCAGCTGGCCACCATCGCGCAGCACCTCGGGGGCAAGCCCGGGTCCCGTGCCAAGAAGGCCGAGATCATCGACATGATCCTCGAGCTCGCCGGGGTCACCGGCGGGGGCGAGGAGGGAGCCGACGCGGAAGCCCCGGCGGCGTCCACCACCGAAGGGTCCGCAGCCGGCGCGCCCGCCGAGGAGGGGCCCGCCGAGGAGGGGCCAACCGAGGAGGACGCCAAGGAGGACGCCAAGGAAGGGCCCGCCCCCGGGGCGAAGGGCGCCGCCCCCGCCGAGGCCGAGGGCGGCGACGCACCGGCCGGGTCCACCGAGGCCCGCCAGGCCGCCCAGTCCGGCCAGCAGGGCGGCGGCCAGGCGGACCAGTCCGGCAACGGCGAGGGGGAGGGCGGACGGCGGCGGCGCCGTCGCCGGTCCCGTGACCGCGACCGCGGCGAGGACGGCGGCGACGGCCAGCAGTGGGAGGGCGAGGTCATCGAGGTGGCCGGCATCCTCGACCTGCGTGACGAGGGCTACGGCTTCCTGAGGGTCAATGGGCTGCTGCCGAGCCGCGAGGACGTGTACGTCTCGGTGAAGCAGACCCGCCAGTTCGGCCTCCGCCGCGGCGACCTCGTCGCCGGCGCGAGCCGCCCGGCGAACCGTGGCGAGAAGAACCCCGCCCTGCTGCGCATCGACAAGGTCAACGGCCTCGACCCCGAGGTCGCCCGCGAGCGGACCCGGTTCGAGGAGCTCACGCCGATCTTCCCGAACGAGCGGCTGCGTCTCGAGCGCGAGGACCACCCCTACGACGTGACCGGCCGGCTCATCGACCTCGTGGCGCCGATCGGCAAGGGCCAGCGCGGCCTCATCGTGTCGCCGCCGAAGGCGGGCAAGACCACGATCATGAAGACGATCGCCCAGTGCATCGAGGCGAACCACCCCGAGGTGGAGCTGATGGTGCTGCTGGTCGACGAGCGGCCCGAGGAGGTCACCGACATGCGCCGCTCGATCGAGGGCGAGGTCGTGGCCTCGACCTTCGACCGCCCGGCGGAGGAGCACATCGCGGTCGTCGAGCTCGCGATCGAGCGGGCCAAGCGCGTGGTCGAGCAGGGCAAGGACGTCGTCGTCATCCTCGACGGCATCACCCGCCTCGCCCGCGCCTACAACCTCGCGGCGCCCGCTGGTGGCCGGATCATGTCCGGCGGGCTGGACACCGCGGCGATCTACCCGCCGAAGAAGATCTTCGGCGCCGCCCGCAACGTCGAGGAGGGCGGCTCGCTGACCATCCTCGCCACCGCCCTGGTGGAGACCGGGTCGAAGATGGACGAGGTCATCTTCGAGGAGTTCAAGGGCACCGGGAACATGGAGCTCAAGCTCGACCGGCGGGCCGCGGAGCAGCGGGTCTTCCCCGCGATCGACGTCGACGCCTCCTCGACCCGGCACGAGGAGCTGCTGCTCGACCCGAAGGTGCTCCAGCAGGTCTGGAAGCTGCGCCGCGTCCTCTCGGCGCTCGCCGCCGAGGGCGGTCCGGCCAAGGGCCTCGAGCTGGTGATCGACCGGATGCGGAAGTTCCCGACCAACGAGGTGTTCCTCGCGGAGATCGCGAAGGCGGCCCCGGTGCCGTGAGGGCGGGTGCCGGCTCGCAGCCACGGCCGGCACCGCGCCATACTTGTCCGTCCACCGATCTGGGCCCCGCACGGAAACCGGGGCCGTCACGGAGACCCCCATGAAGCCCGGAATCCACCCCGAGTACCGCTACGTCGTGTTCCAGGACACCTCGTCGGGCGACTCGTTCCTCACGCGGTCGACGATCGAGACGAGCGAGACCACGACCTGGACCGACGGCAACGAGTACCCGCTGGCCAGGGTCGAGATCTCGGCCTTCACGCACCCCTTCTTCACCGGCCAGATGAAGATCGTCGACACCGCGGGTCGCGTGGAGCGCTTCGAGCGCCGCTACGGCCGCCGCAAGGGCCGCAAGGAGGCGGGCGGGGGCGCCGAGGCCGAGGCCGCCGACGCGTCCGAGTGACCCCACCCCTGCACGTCGCAGGGCGCAGCTGAGCGCCGGGACCCGCCGATGAGCGGTCCGAACGAGCCGAGGACCACGGTGCTCGACCCCGACCAGCGCGACCGCCTGCGCAGGGCGAAGCTCACCGCGGTCGCCCGCGACCGCCTGGGGCTCGAGGGCGAGGCCGTCGGCGTCGGGTCGCTCGCCGCGCTGCGCGCCGGCGACACCGCGGTCGTGCTCCTCGAGGAGGGCGACGCCGCCGCGCTCGCCGGCGCACTCGTGTGGGCCGACCGCAACCGGGCCGGCCGGGTCGTGCTGCTGGTGGAGCAGGGCGAGGCCCTCGTCGCACGGCTCGCGGGGCACTTCGCCCCGGGAGGCGGCGAGGTCGAGGTGCTCGCGCTGCGCACCGACCGGGTCGAGCCGGTCGAGGCCGAGCCGCTGCCCGTCCCCGCACCCCCTCCGGAGGGGTCCGAGCCGCTCGTGCGCGAGCTGCACGCCGCCGGGGTCGAGGTGGTCGTCGAGCACGGTGTGGTCCGGGGCGAGGTGCTGGGCCTCGAGGTCGCCCGCCTCGTCCGCTGGCCGGTCGAGACCGGCGGCGACGGCGAGCTGCACCTGGAGGTCGGCGTCGGCAGGTTCGACCGGGACGCGACCGCCGCGGCGCGGCCCGACGAGACCCCCGCCGAGGGGTTGCGCCGCGCGGTGCGGATGGTGAGCGAGCACCGCCACCCCGGCGCCCCCGTCCACCCGATCCAGATGCTCGCCCGCCCACGGTGGCTCCGCTCGACGCTCGTCGCGGACCCCGCACGGGTCGGGGCGGGGTCGCTGCGTCCGGTCGAGATGGCGATCGAGGCCGGTGGGCTCAAGGACACCCACCCCGCCGCCGCGGTCGGCGTCGACGAGCAGGGCCGGGAACTGGTCGTCGTGTGCTCCACCGGCGCGGACCTCGGGCTCGTGCCGCTCGCCGCGGACGCCCGGGCGATGCACGCACCGTCGGCCCGGCTGGTGCTCGCCCTGCCCGAGCGAGACCTCCACGTCGTGACCCGCACGCTGGCCGGGCTGCTCCGCGAACCGGCGGAGCTGCGCGGCGTGCGACCCGACTGGGGCTGAGGTGCTGCCCGAGGCGCTGCGCGAGCGGCTCGACGCACTCGCCCGTGAGCACCACGAGGTCGAGGCGATGCTGGCCGACCCCGAGGTGCTGGCCGACCAGCGCCGCTACGTCGAGATGTCCCGGCGCCACCGGGAGCTGCAGCCGGTCGTCGACGCGTACGCCGAGTGGACGGCGACCGCCGGTGACGTCGAGGCCGCCCGGGAGCTGGCCGCGGACGCGGAGGGGGCCGAGCGGGACGCGCTGATGGCGGAGGTCCGCGAGGGCGAGCAGGCGCTCGAGCGGCTGACCGAGGAGCTCAAGGTGCTGCTCCTGCCGCGGGACCCCAACGACGACCGCGCGGTCATCGTCGAGATCCGCGGTGCCGAGGGCGGCGAGGAGGCGAACCTGTTCGCCCGCGACCTGTTCGAGATGTACCGGGGGTTCGCGGCCCGCCGCGGCTGGAGCTTCGAGGTGCTCTCCGCCCAGCCGTCCGACCTCGGCGGGTACTCCGAGGTGACGTTCCGGCTCGCCGGCGAGGGCGTCTGGTCGCGCATGAAGTTCGAGGCCGGACCCCACCGGGTGCAGCGCGTCCCGGTCACCGAGTCGCAGGGCCGCGTGCACACCTCCTCCGCGACGGTCGCCGTGCTGCCCGAGGCGGACGAGGTGGAGGTCCAGCTCGACCCCGCCGACCTGCAGGTCGACGTGTTCCGCTCCTCCGGGCCCGGTGGGCAGTCGGTCAACACCACCGACTCGGCCGTGCGGATCACCCACCTGCCGACGGGGCTCGTGGTGTCGATGCAGGACGAGAAGAGCCAGCTGCAGAACCGGGCGAAGGCGATGACCGTGCTGCGGTCACGGCTGCTGCAGCTCGAGCAGGAGCGGCAGGCGGCCGAGGCGGCCGGCCAGAAGCGGGCACAGATCGGTGGCGGTGGCCGCAGCGAGAAGGTCCGCACCTACAACTTCAAGGAGAACCGGGTCTCGGACCACCGCGTCGGCCTCACCGTGTACCACCTCGACCGGGTCCTGGCGGGCGAGCTGGACGAGATCAGCGACGCGCTCGTGACCGACGACCGGGCCCGCCGACTCGCGGAGGCCGGCGGATGAGCCCCGCGCCGGACGGGACGGTCACCTGGCGCGAGCTGCTCGGCGAGACCGTCGAGCGGCTCCGCGCGGCTGGGATCGAGCATGCGGAGTCGGACGCCCGCCGGATCGTCGCCGAGGCCTCCGGGGCCGGCAGCGACCTGCCACTGGTGCTGTCCGACCCGGCGACCCAGGGCGGGGTCGCCCGACTCGACCGCATGGTCGCCCGCCGGTCGGAGGGCGAGCCGCTGCAGTACGTGCTCGGCTCGTGGGGCTTCCGGTCGCTGGACCTGATGGTCGACCGCCGGGTCCTGATCCCGCGCCCCGAGACCGAGGTGGTGGTCGAGGTGGCGCTCGGCGAGCTGGACCGGCTCGGCGCCCGGGACGTCCCCACCCGCGTCGTGGACCTGGGCACCGGATCGGGTGCCATCGCGCTGTCCATCGCGACCGAGCGGGTGCGCACCGAGGTCTGGGCGACCGACCGCAGCGAGGACGCGGTCGCCGTCGCCCGGGCGAACCTCGCCGGCGCGGGCCGTGCCGCCCGGCGCGTGACGGTGGTGGCGGGCTCGTGGTTCGACGCCCTGCCCGGCCACCTCCGGGGGTCGTTCCACCTGGTCGTGTCGAACCCGCCCTACGTGCCCGAGGGCGCCGAGCTGCCCGAGGAGGTCGCCCGCTGGGAGCCGGCGGATGCCCTGTACGCGGGGCCGGACGGCACCGACGCGCTCCGCGAGCTGGTCGAGGGCGCGGGCGCGTGGCTCGTGGCGGAGGGGGTGCTCGTGTGCGAGCTGTCCCCGGAGCAGGTGCCCGCGATGGTGGACCTGGCCCTGGAGCACTTCGCGGAGGTGCGCGTCGAGGCCGACCTGACCGGACGCGACCGGGTGCTCGTCGCCCGCACCCCGCTCACCGCCCGGTAGGCCCCGCCCCGGCTCAGGGCACCACGAGGATCTTCGCGTGCTGGTCGGGCGAGCCGAGCGCCTCGAACGCGCCCGGCACCCCGTCGAGGTCCACCTCGCCGGTGACCATCGCCTCGACGTCCACCTCTCCCTCGGCGATGCGGCGCAGCGACTCGGCGAACTCCATCGGGTCGTAGCCGAACGAGAACTGGAGGTTCACCTCCTTGCCGACCGCCACCATCGGCCGGATCGTGTCGGGGACCATGCACACGCCCACGACCACGATCTGGGACTGGCGCGGCGCCGCGGCGATCGCCTCGTCCAGCATGCCGGGCACCCCGACCGCCTCGAACACGACGACCCGACGCCGCCCGTCGACGCGCCGCCACGCCTCCATCGCCGGTTCGGTCGACGGGTCCACCACCTCGGTGGCACCCAGCGCCGCGGCGAGCGCCCGGCGGGTGGGGGAGAAGTCCGCCGCCACCAGCGACTCGACGCCCATCGCGGCGCACGCGGCGATCACCGCGAGCCCGACGGGTCCGCAGCCCAGCACCACGGCGCTGTCCCGCTCGGTGAGGCGGCTCAGGTTCACCGCGTGCAGCCCGACCGCCATCGGCTCGGTGAGCGCCGCCCGCCGCGGGTCGACCCCGTCGGGGACCTTCAGGCACAGCACGTCGGACAGCACCATGCGCTCGGCGTAGCCCCCGGGGTAGTCGTTGGAGTACCCGATCGCGTGCACACCACCGGGGTCGAGCACGACGGGCATCGACACCACCACGTCGCCCGGCCGGCAGTTGCCGACGTTCTCGCCGACCTCGAGCACCCGGGCGGCGAACTCGTGGCCCATCACGACGTCGTGGGCGGGGTCCATGACCTTCGGTGCGAGCGGCCCCGCGTCGGCCGCCATCACCGAGGACATCTCCACCATCTGGTCGGCGTGGTGCAGCGCGTGCAGGTCCGATCCGCAGATGCCGCACGCGAGCACCTCGACCGAGACCTGCCCCGCGAGCGGTGCCCGCTCCTCCAGCTCGTCGACGACGAGGCCTCCCCCGCGCATGATCGCTGCCCTCATGGGAGCCGAGGTTATTGTCAGTGCCCAGTCGGTGCGCCGGGACGCGCACCCGAGCACGAGGGGAGCGACATGTCGCACGGGAGGAGGACGCCAGACCGCGTCAGGATGCTCGCGGACGTGCCCTTCTTCGAGGGGTTCTCCGAGGAGGACCTCCGCCGCGTCGTCGAGCTCTCCGACGAGACCTCCGCGGCCGCCGGCACGGTGCTGGTCGACCAGGGCGACCCCGGCACCCACTGCTACGTCGTGCTCGAGGGCACGGCGTCGGTGTACGTGCGCGGCGAGCACGTCGCGTCGGTGAGCCCCGGGTCGATGATCGGGGAGATGGCGCTGGTCGACCACCGCCCGCGGACCGCGACGGTCGTCGCCGACACCGACCTCAAGCTGCTGCGGTTCGACTCACGGCACTTCCGGCAGCTGCTCGACGAGATGCCGAAGGCGTCCGAGCGGGTGATGACGCTGCTGCGCGCCCGCCTCAGTCCGGATAGGGCGTGAACCCGGAGCAGAGCTCCGCGACCTCGTCACGCACCGCCTGGATCACCGAGTCGTCCTCGGGGGCGCGCAGCACCCGGGTGATCAGCTCGGCGATCACCTCCATCTCCGCCTCGCGCATGCCCTGGGTGGTGACCGCCGGCGTGCCGATCCGCAGCCCGGAGGTCACGAACGGCGACCGGGGGTCGTCCGGCACGGTGTTCTTGTTGAGCGTGATCCCGGCCAGGTCGAGCGCGTGCTGGGCGGCCTTGCCGGTCAGCTCCTCGTCGAAGCTGCGCAGGTCGATCAGCATGAGGTGGTTGTCGGTGCCGCCCGACACGAGGCGGAAGCCGTTGCGGGCGAGGGCCTCGGCGAGCGCCTGGGCGTTCGCGACCACCTGCCGTGCGTAGTCGGCGAACTCCGGCTGCGCGGCCTCGCGGAACGCCACCGCCTTGCCCGCGATGACGTGCTCGAGCGGCCCGCCCTGCAGGCCGGGGAAGATGGCCTTGTCGATCTTCGCGGCGTGCTCCTCGGTGGAGATGATGCAGCCCCCGCGGGGACCCCGCAGCGTCTTGTGGGTCGTGAACGTGACGACGTCCGCGTAGGGGGTCGGGTTCGGGTGCACGCCGCCGGCGATCAGCCCGGCGATGTGCGCGGCGTCGAAGAGGAACAGCGCGCCGACCTCGTCGCAGATCTCGCGCAGCGGCTCGGGGTCGATGATCCTCGGGTACGCGGTGGCGCCCGCGACGATCATGCGCGGCTGGTGCTTGCGGGCGAGGTCTCGGATCTGGTCGAAGTCGAGCCGCTCGTCGCTGGGGGTCACCCGGTAGGACACGAAGTCGTAGAAGCGGCCCGAGATGTTCACGGGGGACCCGTGCGTGAGGTGGCCGCCGTGGTCGAGGCTCAGCCCGAGGACCGTGTCGCCCGGGTCGAGCAGGGCGAGGTAGACGCCGAGGTTCGCGTTCGCCCCCGAGTGGGGCTGCACGTTGGCGGCGTCCGCGCCGAACAGCGCCTTCACCCGCTCCCGTGCGAGGTCCTCGACCTCGTCGATGACCTGGTTGCCCCCGTAGTAGCGCTTGCCCGGGTAGCCCTCTGAGTACTTGTTGGTGAGCACCGACCCGACCGCCTCCATGACGGCCGGTGAGGTGAAGTTCTCGGATGCGATCAGCTGCAGGCCGGTGTTCTGGCGCTGCACCTCGCGCTCGATCGCGTCGAACACCTCGTGGTCTCGTTCGGTCGGCCAGGGCATCGTGATCCTGAGGTCTCCTTCGTGGTCGCCGGGTCCCGCACCCGGCGTCAGTCGCAGTCCGCCCGGTCGAGCGCGTCGAGCTTGGCGACGCGGCCGGCGTGGCGCCCGCCCTCGAACTCGGCGTCCAGCCAGGCGTCCACCGCCTCGATCGCCACCTCCGGGCCGATCAGCCGCTCGCCGAGGCAGAGCACGTTGGTGTCGTTGTGCTGCCGCGTGAGCCGTGCGGAGGTCACGTCGTGCACCGGTGCGGCGCGGACGCCGGGCACCTTGTTCGCAGCCATCGCGATCCCGAGCCCGGACCCGCACACGGCGACGCCGAGGTCGGCCTCGCCCCGGGCGACGGCCCTGCCCACCGCCTCCCCGTAGTCCGGGTAGTCGACCCGTCCCTCGTCGTGGGTGCCGAGGTCCACCACCTCCACGCCCCGCTCGCCGAGGTGCTCGGCGATCAGCTCCTTGAGCCGGTACCCCGCGTGGTCGGCCCCCACGGCGACGGTGAGGCCACCCTCGGCGGCGGAACCGGTGCGATCGACGGGATCGGTGCGCTCGGAGTCGGTCACCGACACACCTTACGCCGCCCCGCCCGACCCCCTTCACCGGGCAGGGCGCTTCTCGACCGGGGCCCGAACGGGAACATGGCTGACATGGACTCCAGCACCACCCAGCTCACCGACGACGACATCCGCACCGTCTGGTACCACGACGCGCGGATGTCGCAGGCCGACGACGACGCCACCGACCCCGGAGCGGACGACGACGCCACCGACGCGGACGACGATGCGGCCGACGCGGACGACGATGCGAGCGACGCGGACGACGACGCGTCCGACGCCTGACCACCGGGGTGGAGGCGCTCCGACGCTGCGTCGGTGACGTCGAGTCGTTCCTCGGCGACCACTTCACCCGCCGGCCGCTCCTCCACCACGGCGGGTGCTTCGAGGACCTGCTCAGCCTCGGCACGGTCGACGCCCAGCTCTCGGCGGGCGGGCTGCGGCGACCGGCCGTGCGGCTCGTGCGCGACGGCGAGGTCCTCGACCCCGCCCTGTGGACCCGCAGCGCGCGCACCGGCCGCGAGCGCGTCCACGACCTGGTGCACCCGGGACGGGCGCTCTGCCTCTTCGCCGAGGGAGCGACGGTCGTGCTGCAGTCGCTGCACCGGTGGTGGGAGCCGCTGGCGCGGTTCTGCCGCACCCTCGAGGTCGAGCTGGGTCACGCCGTGCAGGCGAACGCCTACCTGACCCCGGGTTCCTCGACGGGGTTCACGCCGCACCACGACACCCACGACGTGTTCGTCCTGCAGCTGCACGGCACCAAGTGCTGGACCGTGCGCGAGCCGCTCGTCACCGACCCGCTGCCGCGGCACCGCTCCGACCACGCGCGGGCGGCGGAGCAGCCCGTGGCCATGGAGGTGCAGCTGGAACCCGGGGACTGCCTGTACCTGCCCCGCGGCTGGATCCACTCCGCCGCGACGGGCACCGGCGCGTCGCTGCACCTCACGATCGGCGTGCTCGTCACCACCGTGCACGACGTGCTCCGCCGCCTCGTCGACCTGGCCGCGGAGGAACCCCGGTTCCGGCGGACCGTGCGCCCCGACCGGGCCCAGCTGGGGGAGATCGTCGCCGAGCTCTCCGCCTGGCTGGAGCGCGTCGAGGGCCTCGCCGGCCTCGACGAGGCGCTCGCCCCCGTGCTGCACGGCCCGCCGCGCCGGGCGCCGCTGCTGCGCGGGGTGCTGTCGGACCTGGCGGCCATCGACGAGCTCGACGACCGCACGGTGCTGGTGCGCCGCGACGGCGTCGGCGCCCCGACGCCGGTCGGGGAGGGGGTCCTCGGGCTCGACCTCGGCGACCGTCGGCTCGAGCTTCCGGCCCGGCTCGGACCCGCGCTCGAGCTGCTGCTCGACGGCGCCCCGCACGCGCTGTGCGAGCTGCCGGGGCTCGCCGATCCGGGGAGCCGGGCGGTGCTCGGCCGCCGGCTGCTGCGCGAGGGGGTCGTGGAGACCGTCCGTGGCGCGTGAACCCGGTCGCACGCCGTGTGCGGTCGCGTCCGCCGGCCGGGGCGAGCCGCTGCTCGGCACCGCGTCGCGGGTGCGCCGGTGGCTGCTCGTCGAGCAGCCCGGGCCGTGGGGCCGCGAGGCGCTGCTCGAGAGCCGGATGGAGGAGCGGGTCGCGCGCACCCTGCAGTCCCGGTCGCGCCGGTCGGGGGTGCGGGTCGTGCTCGTCCGCCGCCCGCGGTGGGCCGACCCGGGGCCGCGCCGGCGGGCGTACCTCGTGCACACCTCCCCGCACCACCGGTGGATCGAGTCGCTGGACCTCGACGGGGAGGCCGACCTGCTCGACGTCGACCTCTCGGTGCTGTCGTCCCGGTCCGCGCCCGGCGTCGGCGCCCCCGGGCCCGCCTCGGTGCGCCTCGTGTGCACGAACGGCCGCCACGACCCCTGCTGCGCGGACGAGGGGCGCCCCGTGGTGCGGGCCCTCGCCGAGGAGGGCGTCGACGAGGTGTGGGAGTCGTCCCACGTCGGCGGTGACCGCTTCGCCGCCAACGTGGTCTTCCTGCCCACGGGCGTCTACTACGGCCGGGTGCCGCCCGAGCGCGCCGGGGCGCTCATCCGCGACCACGACGACGGGGTGCTCGACCTGGACCACTACCGGGGGCGGTGCAGCCTCCCGCCGTTGGCGCAAGCGGGGGAGGTGTTCCTGCGCCGCGAGCTGGGGGAGCGGGGACGCGACGCCCTGGTGGTCATGGAGTCGACGCCACGCGGCGAGCACGCCGCGTCGGTCGTGCTGGTCCGGGGCGAGGAGCGGTACTGGGTGCACGTCGGCCGGGAGGCGGGCGACCCGGAGCACCTCACCTGCACCGACAGCGGGCTCAGCCGGCCCTGGCGCTACCGGCTGCTGGGCTGGGGCCCCCTCGCGGGGCCCGAGGCGGATTCCGGACCGTGGCCCGAGCCCCCGTAGGCTCCGGGCGATGGGAAGCGCGAGGCACTCGATCGATCCCCGCACGCCGGTCCTCGTCGGGGTCGGCCAGCACCTGAACCGCGACGAGCCGGGCCGCGAGCCGGTCGACCTGATGGTCGAAGCGGTGCGCCTGGCGGTCGAGGACACCGGGGCGAACGGGGTGCTCCCCGCGGTCGACACGATCGCCGTCGTGCCGACCTTCTCGTGGCGGTACCGGGACCCGGGGCGGCTCGTCGCCGAGCGGTCCGGGGTCGGCGAGGTCCGCACCTGGTACGCGACCGTCGGGGGGAACACGCCGCAGCTCCTCGTCAACCGCATGGCCCTCGCGATCGGTGAGGGCACCGTCGAGGTGGGGATCGTCTGCGGTGGCGAGGCGTCGCGCAGCCGCCGCCGGGCGAAGGCCTCCGGGCAGGACGTCGCCTGGACCCGCCAGGGCGAGGACGTGGCGCCCGACTGGTTGGACGAGACGCCCTTCGTCATGTCGCACCCGGCGGAGGTCGCCCGCGGCATCGTGATGCCGACGCAGGTGTACCCGCTGTTCGAGACCGCGCTGTGGCACGACTCGGGTCGCACGCTCGAGGAGCACCTCCGCCACGTCGGCGAGCTGTGGGCGGGGTTCTCGAGGGTCGCGGCGAAGAACCCACACGCGTGGATCCAGGAGGAGTACACGGCGGCGGAGATCACCACGCCGTCCGCCGAGAACCGCCTCGTCGGGTTCCCCTACACCAAGCGGATGGTGTCGAACCCGGATGTCGACATGTCGTCCGCGCTGGTCATGTGCTCCTACGGGCGGGCCCGCGAGCTGGGCGTGCCGGCGGACCGGCTCGTCTTCCTCCACGCCGGCACCGACGGCGTGGACCGCACCGTGTCGGAGCGCCCCGACCACGTGTCCTCCGCCGCGATCCGCATCGCCGGCGCCCGGGCGCTGGAGCTCGCCGGTGTGCGCGTCGACGAGGTCGAGCACCTCGACCTGTACTCCTGTTTCCCCTCGGCGGTGCAGGTGGCGATGCGCGAGCTGGGGGTCGCCGCGGACCGCCAGCTCACCGTGTACGGCGGCCTGTCGTTCGCGGGCGGGCCCTGGAACAACCCGGTCGGCCACGCGATCGCGTCGATGGTCGACGTGCTGCGGGCCGACCCGGGGTCGCGGGGCCTCGTCACCGCGAACGGCGGCCACATCGACAAGCACGCGTTCGGCGTGTACTCGACCGAGCCGCCGGCCGCCGGCTACCGGTGGGAGAAGCCCCAGGACGAGATCGACTCGGCGACCGAGCCGGTCCCCGTCGAGGCCGACCACGTGGGCGGCGCGACGATCGAGAGCTGGACGGTCATGCACGACCGGGACGGGCGACCCGAGCGGGCCCACGCCGCGTGCCGGACGCCCGAGGGCGCCCGCACGTGGGCCGTCAGCGACGACCCGGACGTGCTCGCGGCGCTCCTCGCGGGTGACCCGATCGGCACCCCGGTGACGATCGGCGACGGAGGCACCCTGCACCTCGGCTGAGCGGCCGGCTGGAAACCCGCCCGAGGGGCGGGCGGTACCGTGGGCCGGTGCGCCCCTACCTGGTCGTGATGGCGGTGGCCGCCGCCGTGACGGTCGCCGCGGTCCCGCCGCTGCGCCGGCTCTCGCATCGCCTCGGTGTGATGGCGGAGCCCGGCGACCGCAGCGTGCACGCCACCCCGACCCCGGTCCTGGGTGGCGCCGCGCTGTTCCTGGGCTTCCTCGCCGGGTTGGGCACCGCCGCCCTCCTGCCGGAGTTCGATCCCGTGTTCGAGACCTCCGCCAACGTGCTGGGCGTGCTCGCCGCGGCGCTCGTCATCTGGGTGACCGGCCTGATCGACGACGTGCGGGAGGTCTCCGCGCCGGCCAAGGTCGCCGGCATGGTGCTGAGCGGTTCGCTGCTCACCCTGGTCGGCCTGTCGATCATCTACTTCCGCGTGCCGTTCCTCGGCTTCACGGTGCTCCCGCCGGACATGTCGGCGCTCATCACGGTGCTGTGGGTGGTCGGCATGGCCAACGCGGTCAACCTCATCGACGGGCTCGACGGGCTCGCCGCGGGGATCGTCGCGATCGGCGCCGGGTCCTTCTTCCTCTACGGGTGGCGCCTGCTGGACGAGGGCGTGCTGGACCCGACCAACATCGGGCCGCTGCTCGCGGTCCTGACCGCGGGCATCTGCCTCGGGTTCCTGCCGTTCAACTTCAACCCGGCCAGCATCTTCATGGGCGACTCGGGCGCCCTGCTGCTCGGGCTGCTGCTCGCCGCGTCGACGGTCGCGGTCGGCGGGCAGTCCGACGACCCGTTCTCCGGCCAGGCCTGGTTCTTCTTCGCGCCCCTCGTCATCCCGCTGGTCATCCTCGGGGTGCCGCTGCTCGACACGGTGTTCGCCGTCGTGCGCCGGGCGACCCGCCGCACCGGCGTCGCGACGGCCGACAAGGAGCACCTGCACCACCGGCTGATGGACCTCGGCCACGGCCACCGGCGGACGGTCGTGCTGCTGTGGGCGTGGACCGCGGTGCTGTCCGGGTTCGTGCTGCTGCCGGTGTTCACCGGGAGGGGCGACGGCATCGTGCCGATCGGGCTCGTGGCCCTCGCCCTGCTCCTGTTCACCGTGCTGGCACCCCGGTGGCGCAACGGCAGGGAGCGGCGCGACGCGTCCGCCGTCCCGGAGGACGGCGCGGCCGCCCCGTCAGGAGGAGGTGACCGTGTCCGTGTCGACCCCTGAGCGCAGCACGGCACCCGGGAGCGCGCCCGTGGCACGGCCGTCCCGCACCGTCTCGGTGCCCGCGACCCAGACGTGGTCGATGCCGCAGGAGCCCGCGTAGAGGCGGCTCGTGCCGCCCGGCAGGTCGTCGACCATCGACAGCATCTCGGAGTCGACCCGCTCCGGGTCGATGAGCACCAGGTCGGCGAGGGCGCCGACCGCGACGACGCCGCGGTCGCGGAGGCCGAACAGCTGCGCCGGGGTCTGCGTCATCATCTGCACGGCGTGCTCGACGGTGGTGAGCTGGCGGCCCCGCAGGCAGTCCGCGAGGAAGCGCGTCGGGTAGTTGGCCCCCTGCATCCGGTCGAGGTGGGCGCCGGCGTCCGACCCGCCGAGCATCACCGATGGGTGCTGCCACGCCTGGCGCCGCAGCTCCCACGACTCGGGGTCCGCGTCGGTCGCCCCGGGCCACAGCACCGTGCGCAGGTCGTCCGCGATCACGATGTCGAGCAGGGTGTCGAACGCCGAGGTGCCGCGCTCCGCGGCGATGTCGCCGACGCGGCGGCCGGTGAGCCCGTCGTTCTCGGGGGAGAACGTGTCACCGATGACGTAGGTGTCCCAGCCGGTCAGCCGGGCGAACACGCCGGCGTCGGGGGACGCGGCGCGCTCCTCCATGAACCTGCGCGTCTCGGGGTCGCGGAGCCGTTCGATCCGCTCGGGCACCGGCAGGCCGAGGATCGGGCCCCAGTCCGGCATCATGTTGAGGGCGCAGTAGTTGAGGAAGCTCATGTTCATGCCCACGATGACGGGCATCGTGAGCGCGACGACCCTCGCTCCGGCCTCGCGGCAGCGGTCCATCGCCGCGAGCTGGTTGCGGTAGCGCTCGGGCGCGTGGGAGTCGATCGTCAGCACGTTCCAGTTCAGCGGCCGGTTGCCGGCCCGGGTGAACCGGATCATGAACTCGACCTCGTCGTCGTCGAACCCGTCGAGGCAGCCGTTCGAGGCGAACTCGAGCGTGGTGCCCTCGTGCCGGCTGACGACCGAGGCGAGCGCGAGCAGCTCCTCCTCGGAGGCCCACCGCGACGCGACCGGCTTGTCGTCGCCGTCGGAGTGGGTGCGCGACAGCGTGGTGGAGAAGCCGAGCCCGCCGGCCTCGAGCGACTCGGCGAGCAGCGCCTGCATCGCCTCGACCTGCTCGGGGGACGCCTCGCCCTCGACCGCGGCGGTGCCCATCACCTTGCGGCGGATGGCGCAGTGCCCGACGAGGAAGCCGGCGTTCACCGCGAGGTTGCCCTCGAGCCGGGCCAGGTACTCCGAGAAGCTCGACCAGTTCCAGTCGATGCCGTTCTCGAGCGCGGCGAGCGGCATGCCCTCGACCTTCGCCATCATCCGGCGCGTGTAGTCCGCGTCGCCGGGGGCGAGTGGCGCGAGGGTGAAGCCGCAGTTCCCGCCGATGATCGTGGTGACGCCGTGCAGGTTGGACGGCGAGGCGGTCGGGTCCCACAGCAGCTGCGCGTCGTAGTGGGTGTGCGGGTCGATGAACCCGGGGGTGAGGTAGCGGCCGTCGGCGTCGACCACCGTCGTGGAAGCGCCGGCCTCCGCCTCGCCGGGCTCGGTGATCGCGACGATCCGTCCACCGTCGACCGCCACGTCGCCGCGCCGCGCGGCGGAGCCGGTGCCGTCGATGATCGTGGCGTTGCGGATGACGAGGTCCATGGCACCCCCCGGGGTCGGGTCCTGCGCAGCCCGGTCCGTCGAGCACGCACCGGTTTCTGACACTCTGTCAGATCCCGGCGCCGCGATCAGATCCCGGTGCCGCCCGCCGGAGCGCATGCCGCCCCCGGCGACGTGATAGAAACACGACCTGACGGCACGTCAGATCGCCGTCGCGCCGTCACCCGGCGGGGTGCGTCGGGGTGACCGAGACAGGGGGCAACTCGTGAAGCGAACTCTGCTGATCCTCATGTGCGCACTCGCCATGGTCGCCGGCGCCTGCGGTGCCTCCGGCGATGAGGGTGCCAGCGAGGAGGAGGAGTCCAACGGAACGGAGGAGCAGGGGGGAGGCTCCGGCGAGGCGATGTGGGGCGATCTCGAGTCGCCCTGCGGCGAGGGTGACGCCAGGGTCGCGGAGGGCGAGGGCCCGGCGACCGACCGACTGCTGCTCGGCGTCGCGAACGACCGCAACTCCGACATCCGCCCGGGCCTCAACGCGGAGTTCTGGGACGCGGCCACGGCGTACGCCGAGTGGTGCAACGCCCAGGGCGGGATCGAGGGGCTCGAGATCGAACTGGTCGACCTCGACGGCGGCGTCGTGGCGGTCGAGGCCGCGATGACGACCGCGTGCGAGGGCGTGTTCGCGATGGTCGGTGGCGGCTACGCGATGGACAACCTCGAGTTCTCCGGCAAGGACGGCTCCGACTTCCACAAGTGCGGCCTCATCGACATCCCGGGCTTCGCGGTGTCGGTCGAGAAGAGCCTCTCCAACGGCCAGGTCCAGCCGCTCCCGAACCCGACCAACGCCAAGGGCACCCAGTGGATCACCGACCTCCAGGAGCTCTACCCGGAGGAGTCCAAGAACGCGGTGGTCGTCTACAGCAAGGACCTGCCCTCGCTCGAGGCGATCAAGGTGCAGTGGGAGGTCCTGACCGAGCACGTCGGCGGGATCGAGAACGCCGAGCCCATCGCCTACCCGCTGGTCGTCACCGACTGGGGCCCCTACGCCGACCGGGTGATCGACAGCGGCGCCACCACGCTGTTCTGGATCGGTGAGCCCGGCAACGCCGCGAGCCTCATGCGGGCCCTCAAGGAGAAGCAGTGGGACGGCGTCTTCATCACCGAGTCGAACATCTACGACGACGTGTTCATCGACAACGCCCGCTCCGCTGCCGACGGGATCCTGGTGCGCCTCGCGTTCCACCCCTTCGAGGAGGCCGACCAGTGGCCCGCGGTGCAGCAGTACCTCGACAACCTCGAGGAGCACGTGCCGAACGGCAAGGCGGCGCTGCTGGGGATGCAGGGCACCTCGGCGTTCCTCCTGTTCTCGGTCGCCGCGAAGGCGTGCGCGGAGAAGAACGACGGGGTGATCGACCGCACGTGCGTGCTCGAGGAGGCCATGGCGGTCGAGGACTGGACCGCCGGCGGCATGCACGCCCCGACCAACCCGGGCGTCGAGGACCCGGTCGTGTGCGGCATGTTCGTCACCGTGGAGGACGGCAAGTGGACTCGTCGCTACCCTGAGATCGGTGGCGAGGCCGACGACTACAACGGCTTCCACTGCCCGGAGGACAGCATCGTCAAGGTGCCCGACGACAGGGTCCCCGGCAAGGGGGCGGTGGACCCCGACAGGGAGATCTGATCCCGGGGGCACGTGCCGCGCGCACGTGCCCCCTCTGCACAGCCCCCCGGGACCGAGCGCACCACCGTGGACAAGTTCCTGACCTTCACCATCGCCGGGCTCTCGACGGCGGCCATCTACGCGGTGGCCGCCTCCGGCCTCGTCGTGACCTACACGACCTCGGGCATCTTCAACTTCGCGCACGGCGCGTTCTCGATGATGGCGGCGTTCACCTACTGGCAGGTGCACTCCGCGTGGGGCGTGCCGCAGCTCCCGGCGGCGCTGCTCGTGGTGTTCGTCATCGGGCCGCTGTTCGGCGCCGCCGTCGAGCGCGTCATCATGCGCGGGATCGAGGGCACCTCCGAGGTGGTCAAGATCGTCGTCACGATCAGCCTCATGGTGGCCCTGTTGGGCCTCGCCCAGGTGATCTGGGAGCCGAACGTCGCGCGGCCGGTCTCCGCGTTCTTCGACGGCAAGACCATCACCATCGGTGACGGCATCGTCGTCACCTACCAGCGACTGCTCACCATGGCGGTCGCCGTGGCCGTCGCGGTCGGGCTGCGGATCGTGTTCAAGCGCACCCGGCTGGGCGTGGCGATGCGCGCCGTGGTCGACGACCGCAGCCTCGTCCAGCTCAACGGCGGACGACCCGGGCGCACCTCGATGCTGGCGTGGGCGCTCGGCGCCTGCCTCGCGTCGGTGTCCGGCGT
The DNA here is from genome assembly GCA_965651815.1 of uncultured Microthrixaceae bacterium. Lineage (GTDB taxonomy): Bacteria > Actinomycetota > Acidimicrobiia > Acidimicrobiales > Microtrichaceae > CBFGTJ01. Next base: position 18,484 of record CBFGTJ010000021.1, read on the forward strand.
CCTGATCGCCTCCGAGCAGACGCTGAGCGCCACCAACCTCACGCTGCTGTTCATCAACGCGTACGCGGTCGCGGTCGTCGGGCGGCTCCGCAGCCTCCCCGGCGCGTTCCTGGGAGCCGTGATCCTCGGCCTCGTCCAGGCCTACGCGATCGGCTACATCCCCCAGAGCGCGACGATCGGCCCGATCAGCCTGCAGAGCCTCCAGCAGGCGATCCCGGCGATCATGCTCTTCGTCGTCATGGTCCTGCAGCCACAGGACCGGGTGCGGGCCCACGGCTCCACGCGGCGCACCGAGCCGATGCGGCCCCCGTCCCAGCGGTTCGCCCTCGTGGGCGGCGTCCTGTTCGTCCTCGCCGTGGCGGCGATCGGCTCGCTCGTCGCCCCCTCCGACCTCAACCTGCTGCTCGGCGGCTTCTACACCGCGATGGTCACGCTGTCGCTCGTGCCGCTCACCGGGTACGCGGGGCAGATCTCGCTCGCGCAGCTCACCTTCGTCGGCATCGGCGCGGTCGCGATGGCCACCTGGGGCGCGAACGGCGAGCCGTGGGCGGTGCTGATCTCGATCGTCGTGTGCGCGGTCGTCGGCGCGCTGGTGGCCTTCCCGGCGCTGCGCCTCTCGGGCATCTACCTGGCGCTCGCCACCGCGGCGTTCGCGATGTTCGCCTCCGCGATGTTCTTCAACCAGGTCGACGTGATGCCCGGCAACAACCGCCAGGTGCCGCGGCTGTCGATGGGCCCGCTGTCGATCGACAGCGACTACTCCCAGCTCGTGCTCTTCGCGGTGGTGTTCGCGATCATCGGCAACCTCCTCATCGTGCTGCGGCGCAGCGCCTGGGGCCGGCGGCTCACCGCCCTGAAGGACTCGCCGGTGGCGTGCGCGACGCTGGGCCTGAACCTGACCGCGACCCGGGTCGGCGTCTTCGCCCTCTCCGCGGCGATCGCGGGGGCCGCGGGCGCGGTGTCGGGACGCACCTTCCTCGCCGACACGCTGACGCTGCCGAGCTCGATGTCGATCACGATGATCGCCGTGGTGGGCGGCATCGGGTCGGTGGCGGGCGCCTTCTTCGGCGGCATCCTGCTCGGGGCGTTCCCGATCATGTCGGCGATGTTCGCCCTCAACCGGATCGGGATCTTCGGGCTCGTGTCGATCTCGGTGCGCGACCTGCTCGCCTTCTCGCCCGGCCTCATGGGCATCAGCCTCGGCCGGGACCCCGACGGCGCCGCGCCGCAGCTCGCCGCGGCCTTCGCGCCGGTCGCCGCGTCGCCGCCGTCGCTGGTCCTCAGCGCCGCCGGGGCCGGGGTGATCTGGCTGCTCGCCCGCCTCGACGTGATCGGCAACTGGTCGTTCATCGCCGGGCTCGCCGTGCTGGTCTTCGCGGTGGTGCCGCTGCTGCCGCTGCTCTTCGCGCCACCGGAGGTGCCCGGCCGCCGGCTCCCGACCGCGGTGTGGTCGCTGGTCGCCGTGGCCGCCGTGACCGCGGTGCCGTGGGGCACGGCCATCGAGTCGAACGGCATGCGGGTCGTCGCGATCCTCGGGGTGATCGTCCTCGCCGCCCGTGTGTCGATGGCGGTCCACGGCGAGGTGCCGCCCCGGGTGCAGACGGCCCGGGCCGAGCAGCCCTCGCCCGACATGATCGGCATCGACTACCCGCTGACCCGCTCCGACGCGATCGACGCCGGCCGGGCCATCGGCATCGACGAGCAGCTGCTGGCCCTCCCCGCGCCCCCACGCGCCGTGCGGGCCCCCGTGCCGGTGGCGGGCTCATGAGCGTCCTCGAGCTCGAGCGGGTCTCGGTGCGCTTCGGCGGCCACCTGGCCGTCAGCGACGTGTCGCTGCGCGTCGAGGGCGGCCGGATCAGCGGGCTGATCGGGCCCAACGGCGCGGGCAAGACCACGACCTTCAACGCCGTGTGCGGCGTGGTGACCCCGTCCTCGGGCCGCATCCGCCTGGACGGGCGCGACATCTCCCGGCTCGGCACCCACCAGCGGGCCCGGCTCGGCATCGGCCGCACCTTCCAGCGCCTCGAGGTGTTCGCCTCCCTGACCGTCCGCGAGAACGTCCAGGTCGGTCTGGAGATCCGCCGGAGCTGGTCACGACGCCGCGGCGCGCTGCCGCAGTACCTCGCCGGGGGCGGCGACCCGTCACCGGCCGAGGAGGTCGACCTCATCCTCGACCGGCTCGAGCTCGCACCACTCGCCGACACGATCGTCGGTGCGCTGCCCACCGGCCACGCCCGCCTCGTCGAGCTCGGGCGGGCGCTCGCGGCACGCCCGTCGATCCTGCTGCTCGACGAGCCGGCCTCCGGGCTCGACGACCACGAGACCCAGGCGTTCGGCGACCTGCTCGTCACCCTTGCGCAGAACGGGCTCGGCATCCTCCTCGTCGAGCACGACGTCGCGCTGGTGATGCGCGTCTGCGAGGAGCTCTCCGTGCTCGACTTCGGCCAGATCATCGCGAGGGGCACCCCGGAGGAGGTGCGCTCGAACGAGGCGGTCCTCGCGGCGTACCTCGGCACGACGCCGGACGCCGCCACCTCCGGGGGAGGGCTCGGGTGACCACGATCGACACCACCGGCGAGGAGCCCCTGCTCGAGCTGCGCGGGATCCGCGCCTCCTACGGCAGCATCGAGGTCCTCCACGGGGTCGACCTCGCGGTGCCGGCGGGCACGGTGGTCGCCGTGCTCGGACCCAACGGGGCGGGCAAGACGACCACGCTCAACGTCGCCTGCGGCCTGCACCCGCCCACGGCCGGGTCGGTCCGGCTCGCCGGCAGGGACGTCACCGGCGTGAAGCCCGAGGAGCTCGCCCGGCGGGGGCTCATCACGATCCCGGAAGGCAAGGGGATCTTCCCGAACCTGACCGTGCGCGAGAACCTGCTGATGGCGACCTACGCGGGGGTCACGCTCGACCACGTGGAGTCCGTCGCGTACGAGCGGTTCCCCCGGCTGCGCGAGCGCCGCTCCCAGGTGGCGGGCACGCTGTCGGGCGGGGAGCAGCAGATGCTCGCCATGGCGCGGGGCCTCGCCGTCGACCCGGCGGTGCTGCTGCTCGACGAGCTGTCGATGGGCCTCGCCCCGCTGGTGGTCGAGGAGCTGTACGGGATCGTGTCCAACATCGCGCGCTCGGGGACCTCGATCCTCGTGGTGGAGCAGTTCGCGCGCACGGTGCTGGGAGTGGCCGACGTGGCCGCGATCATGGTCAACGGCACGGTGCGCCGAGTGGGCAGCCCGGCCGAGGTCGAACGAGAGTTGTCCGCTGCCTATCTGGGTGGGTGAACCCTGTGAACGAGAACCAAGCACGCATCGAGCAGTTCAAGAGCGAGATCGGGGAGCTGAAGCTCCGGGGCAGCTCCAGCGACGGGGAGCGGAGGCTCCTGGTCATCGGGATCCTGCTCGCCGCAGCCGGGGTCGGGCTCGCGATCCTCGGCGCGGTGCAGGTCGGCCTGACCGGCGACTCGCCGCCCGACCAGCGCGCCTACATGGCGCAGGGCTCGTTCATGGGGATCGTGCTCGTGATCGCCGGAGCCGCGCTGTTCATCCGCTACTCGCTGGCGCGCTACATGCGGTTCTGGCTCATCCGGATGACCTACGAGAGCCGGGCGAACACCGACCGGCTGGTCGACGCGATCGAGCGCGCGGCGGGCCTCACCGACGAGGTGGGCGGAGGGCCCGGGGGAGCGGCGCCGCCCCGCTGAGGAGATTTGCGGACCTCCGAAGGCCACTCGTAGATTGGGAAAGGTTTCACAAGCGGCGCCCGCACAGGTTCAGCGGCCGGCTGCGATGGACCACTTCACACCATGGCCCCCGACCTGCGCACGACCCACGAGGACGCGACACGCTCGCTCCAACGGTCCCACGGATCGTTCGAACTCGCGTTCGCCCCGATCCTGCTCGCGCTGGGTGGCCTGTGGCTCGACCGCACGATCGGCACCGTGCCGGTGTTCACGATCGTGTTCGCGTTCATCGGCGTCGCCGGCACCTCGGTGAAGCTCTACTACTCGTACCGCCACTCGATGGACGAGCTCGACGAGTCGGCGCCGTGGGCCGCTTCTCGCTCGGCCCGCTCGGACCGCTCGGAGGGTGCCTCGTGACCGACCCGGCGCAGGTCCGGCTCGAGGGTCCGTCACCGGCGATGGCGGTGGGCCTCGACATCGCGCGTCGCAGCCTGTGGCTGCTGCCGGTCGCGATCATCGCCTCGGCGGCCTTCTGGGGCCTCTCCGGCGTCGCGTCCACCCTCTACGGGCTGGCGATCGTCGTCGCGAACTTCCTGCTCGCCGCCTGGCTGCTGGCCGTCACCGGACGGATCAGCGCCGCCCTCATGGCGGGCGCCGCGCTGTTCGGCTTCCTGCTCCGCCTCGGGCTGATCTTCCTCGCCGTCTTCTTCGTGCGCGACGCCGGCTGGGTCGAGCTCGTGCCGCTCGGCGCCACGCTCATCGTCTCGCACCTCGCACTGCTCTTCTGGGAGCTCCGGCGCATCTCGGGGGCGTTCGCGTTCCCGGGGCTCAAGCCGGGACCCTCGCAGAACCCCTACCTGCCGTCCCAGGACGGTCCGACCTCCTCGCCCGGGGGCGCACCCCGGCAGAACGCGACTTGAAGGAGCCCATCCGAATGCTCGGCCTCCAGCTCGCTCCCACGTCCCTGCTCGCCGCCGAAGAGGGTGGCGGAGGCGGCGTGCACTTCCCCCCGATCGAGGACATCGTCAAGTGGCCCGCCGCCTTCGGTGAGGGCGAGTGGTACGCCTTCAACAAGATCGGCCTCATCTCGCTGATCTCGCTGCTGGTGCCGGCGCTGCTGTTCTTCCTCGCCGGCCGCAAGGCGGCGCTGGTCCCCAAGGGCCTGCAGAACGTGGTCGAGTCGAGCATCGACTTCGTCGAGAAGCAGGTCGTCATGCCGGCGATCGGCCGGGACGGGATGCGCTACCTCCCGATGCTGCTGTCGATGTTCTTCTTCATCTGGATCGGCAGCCTCTTCGAGATCATCCCGACCGCGCACATGCCGTCCACGGCCCGCATGGCGAACCCGATGATCCTGGCGCTCACCGCGCTGGTGATCTTCGTGGGCGTCGGGCTGAAGCACAACGGCCTCGGCTACATCAAGGACACCCTGTTCCCGCCCGGGGTGCCGAAGGCCCTCTACATCATCGTCACGCCGATCGAGATCCTCTCGACCTTCCTCATCCGGCCCTTCTCCCTGGCAGTCCGTCTCTTCGCCAACCTGCTGGCCGGCCACATCCTGCTGGTGACCTTCTCGGTGCTGTGCATCACCCTCTGGCAGCTCAGCCCGCTGGTGATCGTCGAGACGCTCTCGTTCCCGATGCTCGTCGCGTTCGTCGGGTTCGAGTTCATGGTCGCCTTCCTGCAGGCGTTCATCTTCTCGCTGCTCACCGCCGTGTACATCGGCAGCGCACTGCACCCCGCCCACTGACCCACGATCGCCGTCACCACCCGGTGGCGACGGAAACGACCACCACCGGCCGGCACGTCCGGTCATCGAACAGGAGAAAGCCCACGCAATGAGCGCACTTTCCACTGCAGTCCAGACGCTGGCCCAGCAGGTCCCCGAGGGCGCGACGCCGGACGAGGCGAAGTCGATCGCTGCCGCCACCAACGCCGCCTTCGCCTACGGCCTCGCCGCCATCGGCCCGTCGATCGGCATCGGCTACCTGGTCGGCCAGGCGGTCCAGGCGATGGCCCGCCAGCCCGAGGCCGCCGGTCAGGTGCAGACCACCATGTTCCTGGGCATCGCGTTCACCGAGGCGCTCGCCCTCATCGGCTTCGTGGTCTTCATCCTCCTGAAGTTCGTCTGATGCGCGGGCCCGCGCCCGCGGGCCCGCCCCACCTCGTCCAACCAACCGTTCCGTTGCACGCGGAGTCCGGAGGAGACAGATGCTCGCTCTGTTGAGTGCGGTCGCAGCCGAAGCAGCTGAAGAGTCCACGACGATCAACCCCGTCGTCCCCGACGACCTGGGCGAGATCTTCTGGGGCGCGGTCAGCTTCTTCGGGCTGTGGATCCTGATGCGCTACGTGCTGCTGCCACCGCTGCTGAAGGTGCGCGAGGAGCGCGCCCGCAAGGTCCTCGCCGACCAGGAGGCCGCCGCCAGCGCCGAGTCGCAGGCCGAGCAGGTCCGGCGCGACTACGAGGCCACCCTCGCCCAGGCCCGGGCGGAGGCGAACCGGGTCATCGAGGAGGCCCGTGCCGCGGCCGAGGCGCGCCGCAGCGAGGTCGTCTCCCGTGCCGAGGCCGAGGTGGCCGAGCAGCGCGCCGCCGCCATGGCCGAGCTCGAGGCCGCGCGGGCCGCGGCGCTGTCGGAGCTGCGTGGTGAGGTCGCCGAGCTCGCGGTGTCCGCGGCGTCGCGGGTGGTGCAGGCCGACCTCGACGTGGCGAGCAACCAGGCCACGGTCGACGAGTACGTGAACCAGGCGAGCGGTTCCCGCTGAGCCGCTCAGGAGTGATCGAGATGCACACGACCGCACAGCTCGCAGCCGACACGAACAACGGCTTCTGGCTGCCCCACGACATCAACGAGGTCATCTGGGGGACGCTCGCGTTCCTCGTCGTGATGTACCTGTTGTGGAAGTTCACCGCGAAGCTCATCGGCGAGTACTACACGAAGCGGGGCGCCACGATCGGGGCCGAGCTGGAGGCCGCCGCAGAGGCACGCCTCGCGGCCGAGGCGGAGCGCGACCGCATCAAGGCGGCGCTGGCCGACTCCGACGCCGAGTCCGCGAGGATCGTCGAGGAGGCCCACGCCATGGCCGAGCAGCTCGCCCGCGACACCGCGGCGCGCGCCGAGGCCGAGGCCGAGCGCATCCGCGAGCGCGCCGCTGCCGACCTCGCCACCACCCGCGCCCAGGCCCAGTCCGACCTCGCCGGCGAGCTCGCCCGCCTGTCCTACGGCGCCGCCGAGCAGATCGTGCGCACCACGCTCGACGAGGACGCGCAGCAGCGCCTGATCGACTCCTACATCAGCCAGGTCGGGGCACAGAACTGACCGCCCGGTCGGTTCGGCACCGCACGAGAACGAAGCGAACGACAGATGAGTGACAACCGCATCACCGCCTACGCCGACGCAGCACTCGCCGTCGCGCGCGCCGAGGGCAACGTCGCCGAGGTGGAGGACGAGCTGTTCCGGATCGGGCGGGTGTACGAGTCCAGCGACGAGCTCCGCAACGCGCTGACCGACCCCCACGTGCCCGCCTCCCGGCGCCAGCAGATCGTCGAGGACCTCCTCGAGGGCAAGGCCAGCCCCGCCACCGTGGCGATCGTGTCGATGATCGTCGGCACCGGCCGGGCCGCCGACCTGCCGAAGATCGCGCAGGAGGTCGTCCAGCGTGCCGCCGCGACCACCGGCTCCACCGTCGCCGAGGTCCGCTCGGCGGTGCCGCTCACCGAGGAGCAGCTCGCCCGCCTGGCCGATGCGCTGAAGGCACGCACCTCGAAGGACGTCACGGTCCGCAACGTCGTCGACCCGAGCGTGATCGGCGGCGTCGTCACCACGATCGGCGACGACGTGCTCGACGGCTCGGTGCGCAGCCGCCTCGCCCAGCTCCGCGACGTCTTCTGACCCGAACGGACCACACGAACCGCCCCACCGATACGAACGCCGGCAGGAGATCACCGACATGGCCGAACTCACCATCAACACCGCCGACATCCGCGCGGCGATCCAGAAGAACCTCGAGGGCTTCACCCCCGACGTCGAGCTCACGCAGGTGGGCAGGGTCATCGAGGTCGGTGACGGCATCGCCCGGGTCTCGGGCCTGCCGGACGCCGCCGTGAACGAGCTGCTCGAGTTCGAGGGCGGCCTCATGGGCCTCGCGCTCAACCTCGACGAGGAGTCGATCGGCGCCGTGGTGCTCGGCGAGGTCGACGAGGTGGAGGAGGGCCAGACGGTCCGCGCCACCGGCAACATCCTCTCGGTCCCGGTCGGCGACGGCCTGCTCGGCCGCGTGGTCAACACGCTCGGCGAGCCGGTGGATGGCAAGGGCCCCCTGTCGGACGTGGTCCAGCGCCGCATGGAGATCCAGGCGCCCGGCATCATGGGCCGCAAGCCGGTGCACGAGCCGATGCAGACCGGCATCAAGGCGATCGACTCGCTCATCCCGATCGGGCGCGGCCAGCGCGAGCTGATCATCGGCGACCGCAAGACCGGCAAGACCACGGTCGCGATCGACACGATCATCAACCAGCGCGGCCTCGGCGTGAAGTGCATCTACGTCGCGATCGGCCAGAAGGCCTCGACCGTGGCGCAGACCGTCGCGACCCTCGCCGAGTTCGGTGCCCTCGAGTACACGGTCGTCGTGGTGGCCCCCGCCTCGGACCCCGCGCCGTTCAAGTACCTCGCCCCCTACGCCGGCTGCGCCATGGGCCAGCACTGGATGGAGAACGGCGAGCACGCGCTGGTGGTCTACGACGACCTGTCCAAGCAGGCCGAGGCCTACCGCCAGGTCTCGCTGCTGCTGCGCCGCCCGCCGGGGCGCGAGGCCTACCCGGGCGACGTCTTCTACCTGCACAGCCGCCTGCTCGAGCGTGCCGCCAAGCTCTCCGACGAGAACGGCGCCGGCTCGCTCACCGCGCTGCCGGTCATCGAGACCAAGGCGGGCGACGTCTCGGCGTACATCCCGACGAACGTGATCTCGATCACCGACGGCCAGATCTTCCTCCAGGACGACCTGTTCAAGT
>CBFGTJ010000022.1:0-25912 GCA_965651815.1 uncultured Microthrixaceae bacterium
CCGAGGGCACCACGGTGATCTCGACACGGGACGCATCCGCGGCGCCGTCGTCGCCACCCTCGTCGAGGTCCTCGTCGGCGACGGGCCACCACCGCCACGCGAGCCGGTGGCCCTCCTCGACCTCCTCGACGACCAGGCGGCGCTCCGTGCCGTCCTCCTCGACGACGCGGCCGGTGCTGCCCTCGACCGGTTCGAGCTCCACCTCGACGCCGAGCCAGGTCTCCAACTCCTCCGCGGTCGAGACGAGCTCCCACACGAGCTCCGGGTCGAGGTCGAGCTCCACGTCACGCTGCACGTCCATGGCGCAACTCTACGGTTGCGCGAGACGTGGCGCACGGCGTACCGTGACGCGCAACTCGACAGTTGCACGTCTGGAGGTGCCGTCGTGCTGATCCCGACCGTCATCGAGCAGTCCCCGCGCGGCGAGCGCGCCTACGACATCTGGTCCCGGCTGCTGAAGGACCGCATCGTCTTCCTCGGGACGCAGGTCGACGAGACCTCCGCGAACCTCGTCGTCGCACAGCTGCTGCACCTCGAGTCCGAGGACGCCACCAAGCCGGTGCACCTCTACATCAACAGCCCCGGCGGCGACATGACGGCCCTGTTCGCGATCCACGACACGATGCGCTGCCTGCGTCCGCCGGTCGCGACGACCTGCGTCGGCCAGGCGGCCTCGGCCGCCGCGGTGCTGCTCGCCGCGGGGCAGAAGGGCATGCGCCACACGCTGCCGAACGCCCGGATCCTCATCCACCAGCCCCACGGCGGCGCGCAGGGGCAGTCCACCGACCTCGAGATCCAGGTGCGCGAGGTGGTCGAGATGCGGGATCGCATGGTCGACGTGCTCGTCGAGGCGACCGGCCAGCCCCGTGAGAAGGTCCTCGCCGACATCGATCGGGACCACATCCTGCGGGGTGAGGACGCCGTCGCGTACGGGCTCGTCGACGCCGTGATCGGCTACCGCGACCTGCACCCCGTGCCCGAACCGAGCCTCGCCGAGGCCTGACGCGTGCCGCCCGCGCGAGACTGCGCGCGATGGCGAGCCAGCAGGAGCACGACGAGGCGCTCGAGCGGGTCCGGGAGATCTGCCTGTCGTTCCCGGAGGTCACCGAGCGGCTGTCGCACGGATCACCCGCGTGGTTCGTGCGCGGCAAGAAGACCGTGGCGATGTTCGTGGACGATCACCACGGGGACGGGATCCTCGGCATCTGGTGCCCGGCGTTCCCCGGCGTGCAGGAGGAGATGGTCGAGCAGGAGCCCCACCGCTTCTTCCGCCCGCCGTACGTGGGGCCCTCCGGGTGGCTCGGCGTGCGACTGGACGTCGACGTGGACTGGGACGAGGTGCGCGGCATCCTCACCGACAGCTACCGGAAGGTCGCGCCGAAGAAGCTGTCCGCGCTGCTCGAGGACGCCTGAGCGCCGGGTCGACCGACGCGGACCGTCAGGCGGGCCGGCCGCCCTCGGCCTCCGCCGGCGCGGCTGCCTCGAGTGGGTCCCCCAGCGCGGTGACGAGGGCATCGAGGCGCCGCTCGAGCTCGGCGACCCGCGCCTCGAGCTCGTCCACGCGGTTCGCGGTCCGCGGCGGCGCGCTCGGGCGGGTGGGCACCGCCGCGGCGCGCTGGTCGGGGTTGGCCTCGAGCAGCTGGATCCAGCGGCGCTCCTTCTGACCCGGCTGCGGGTCCAGCCGGCGGACGAGCGGCCGTGGCCGGTCGGCCATCCCCTGGAGCGTCGCCTCGACCTCGGCGGTGGTGACGAACGAGTTCAGTCGCTCCGAGCGCGTGCGGAGCTCCGCCGCCGTCTGCGCGCCGCGCAGCAGCAGCACCGCGAGCAGCGCCAGCTCACCCCGACCCAGTCCGAACGCCTCGTCGGCGACGTGGCGGTACTTCGTGGCCCGCTCGCCGCTGCCCGGGTGCACGATGCGTGCGAGGCCCTTGCCCTTGAGCGCCTGCACGGTCGTCTCGACCAGCTGGGGGCTGTAGTCGACGACGGGATCCCGGTTCGACGTCTGGTTGCACGCCGCCGTCAGCGCCTTGAGGGTGAGCGGGTAGGCGTCCGGCGTTGCCGCCTGCTTCTCGATGAGGCAGCCCAGCACGCGGGTCTGGGGTTCGGTGAGGTCGAGGACGTCGGGCAGGTCCACCATCACCTCAGGCTGCCACAGGTCTCCGGAACACCGGTCCCCCCCCCACCCCGCTTCTGTGTACCGGAAGTGAGGGTGCACCCTCAGTTCCGGTACACAGATCGGGAAGGACCGGGCGTCAGAGCTCCTTGGCGAGCACCACGAAGCGCAGGTCGTCGCGCAGGGGCCGACCGAAGCGCTCGTCGCCGTAGGGGAACGGCTCGTACCGACCGGTCGGCTCGTAGCCCCGGCGGTGGTACCAGGCGATCAGCTCCTCGCGCACCTCGATCACGGTCAGCTCCAAGCTGCCGGCACCCCACTCCTCGCGCGCGACGCGCTCGCCCTCCTCGAGCACGCGGCGGCCGAGACCACCACCCTGGCGGCCCGGGCGCACGGCGAACATGCCGAGGTACGCGGCCCCGCCCCGCTCCGGTGGTCGTCGCAGCTCGCAGCACGCGACGACCTCGCCACCCTGCTCGGCGAGCAGCACGACGCTGTCGTCCCGGTCGAGCACCTCGCGCAGCATCGTGGGGTCGATGCGCTGGCCGTCGAGCAGGTCGGCCTCGGTGGTCCACCCCTCCCGGCTGGCATCGCCGCGGTAGGCCGACTGGACGAGGTCGACGACGACGGGCACGTCGTCGTGGGTCGCCGTGCGGAAGCTGGTCTCGTGCACGGGCCGTGAACCTAGCGGCGCCCGGAACGGCGACGGGACCCGCGCGAAGCGGGTCCCGTCGCCGTCCGGGGTAGCAAGATCCGTCAGCGGCGCTTGTTCGTGTAGCGGTGCACCGACAGGGGCGCGAAGACCGCCACGATCACCATGATCCAGATGAGCGTGTAGAGGACCGGGTTCTGCAGCGACCACGCGTCCGGGGTCGGCGTGCCCGGCGGGATGTTGCCGAACAGGTCCCTCGCCGCCTGGGTCACCGCGGACACCGGGTTCCACTCGGCGAACGCCTTGAGCGGTCCCGGCAGCGACTCCGACGGCACGAACGTGTTGGCGATGAAGGTGAGCGGGAAGATCACCATGAACGAGGCGTTGTTGATGACCTCGACGCTCGGCACGAGCAGCGCCACGTACGCCATCACCCACGAGATCGCGTAGGCGAACAGCAGCAGCAGCACGAACCCCAGCACCGCCTCGGCGAACGAGCCGCGGATGCGCCACCCGACCAGCAGGCCGGTGATCGCCATGATCGTGATCGACAGGACGTTGTAGACCACGTCGCTGGCGGTCCGGCCGGCGAGCACCGCGGAGCGGGACATGGGCAGCGACCGGAAGCGGTCGATGATCCCCTTCTGCATGTCCTCCGCGATGCCGGCGCCGGTGAACGTCGCACCGAACAGCACCGTCTGGGCGAAGATCCCCGCGATGAGGAACTCGCGGTAGCTCGTGCCGGGCACGTCGATCGAGTTGCCGAACACGTACGCGAACAGCAGCACGAACATGATCGGCGACAGCAGCACGAACACCAGCACCTCTGGGACGCGGGTGATCTTGATGATGTTGCGCTTGGCGATGACCGACGCGTCGGCCGCCACCACGTTGATCGGGTTCATGACAACACCCCTTCCGCGTCCGTGTTGGATCCCGGCGTCGACCCGTTGTGCGGGGCCGTGCCGCCGACCGGCAGCCCGGCGCCCACGCGCTCGCCTGCGTCGCGGTCGTCGCCGTCGCCGTCGCCGTCCGTCGACTCGGCGAGGTGCCCTGTCAGGGAGAGGAACACGTCGTCGAGCGTCGGTCGGCGCAACCCGACGTCGCTGACGCCCACCGAGCAGTCGCCGAGCTGTCGCAGCACCGACATGAGGGTCGTGGCGCCGCCCGAGATCGGTGCGACCAGCCGGCGGGACGTGACGTCGACCTCGACCTCGCCGATGGACACCTCGACCATCACCGACCTCGCCGTGTCGAGCTGGTCGGGCTCGGCGACGATCACCTCGATGCGCTCGCCGCCCACCTGGGTCTTGAGGTGGTCGGCGGTGCCCCGGGCGATGGCCCGCCCGTGGTCGATGACGACGATCTCGTCCGCGAGGTGGTCGGCCTCCTCCAGGTACTGGGTGGTGAGCAGCAGCGTCGTGCCCTTGTCCACCAGCTCCCGGATGACCCGCCACAGGTCCATGCGGCTGCGGGGGTCGAGGCCGGTGGTCGGCTCGTCGAGGAACAGCACCGGCGGCTCGGCGACCAGCGCGCAGGCGAGGTCGAGCCGGCGGCGCATGCCGCCCGAGTAGGTCTTCACCGGCCGGTCGGCGGCGTCGACGAGGTCGAACCGCTCGAGCAGCTCACGTGCACGCTCCCGGGAGCGGCGCCGGCCCATCCGGTAGAGGCGACCGATCATGTCGAGGTTCTCGAACCCGGTGAGGATCTCGTCGACCGCCGCGTACTGCCCCGAGAGGCCGATGCGGCGGCGCACCTCCTCGGGTTGGGTGCGCACGTCGGCACCGGCGACGGTCGCCTCGCCCTCGTCCGCCTCCAACAGCGTCGTGAGCACCGAGACCGCGGTGGTCTTTCCGGCACCGTTGGGGCCGAGCACCCCGAGCACGGTGCCCTCCGGCACCGTGAGGTCGAGGCCGTCGAGCGCGGTGACCTCCCCGAACCGCTTGGTCAGTCCCCTGACCGTGATCGCGTCGCTCATGCCGCCTCCTGACGTCGTGCGTCCGCGCCGCTGCCCGGTGGTGCGGCGGCGGGGTTGCCCATCCTGACCATCCCGGCGTCCTCCCGTCCTGTGGTTTTCCGAATCACTCCGGGGAAGGTACGAACCCATGCGGACAGGTCTTGTCCTCGATCCCAAAGTTTCCGGGGGTCCCCCGTCGAGGGTCCGGCGATACGACGCCGGACCAGTTCGAAACTCATCGCGGCGCCGTGACGTTCCCGACCTCCCGCCCCCGGACGCGTTCCGTCCCGCAGGAGTCGCACCGGGGTGCACGTCCTGCGGGACGGAACGGGAGGCGGATGGGGCGCGGCGGGGTCAGGCGGTCACGCGGTGGGCGCGGTCGGGGGTGGAGAGGACCATCCCCTCGTCCTCGACGTCGCGCAGCTTCATCGCCCGGTAGTCGCGCAGGTAGCTCTGGTGCACCTGCCAGGGGAACCGGTCACCCTGCTTGGGGAACCGGTCCACCGCCCGCTGGATGTACCCGGAGCTGAGCGAGAGCAGCGGCTGGGGGCTCACCGAGCCGCCGGGCGCGACCGGCATGCACTTGGTGCGGCCGCGCTCGCGCATCCGGTTGAGCAGGCGGCACACGTAGTCGCAGGTGAGCTCCGCCTTGAGCGTCCACGAGGCGTTCGTGTACCCGACCGCCACCGCGAAGTTCGGCACGCGCTCGAGCATCATGCCCTTGTAGGTCAGCCGCTCGGCCGGGTCGACCCGCTCGCCGTCCACCGACAGCTCGATGCCGCCGGCGAAGAGCAGGTCGAGGCCCGTCGCGGTGACGACGATGTCGGCCTCGAGCTCGATGCCCGACTCGAGCAGCAGCCCCTTCTCGGTGAAGGTGCGGATCCGGTCGGTCACCACCGACGCGCTGCCGTTCCGGATCGCCCGGAACAGGTCGCCGTCCGGCACGACGCAGAGGCGCTGGTCCCAAGGGTCGTACCGCGGGTTGAAGTGGGTGTCGATGTCGTAGCCCTCGGGCAGCTGCCGCTCGAGCCCCTTGCGCAGGAGCCGGCGCATCAGCTGGGGGCGCCACTTGCTGAGCCGGTACGACGCCTGGGTGGTGAGCGCCTTGAACCAGCGGATCACCGGGCCGGACCAGCGCTCGGGGAGCACCCGCCGCAGCAGGTCGGCGAGCGCATCCCTCGCGGGGAGCGACACGACGTAGGTCGGCGAGCGCTGCAGCATCGTCACGTGGGTCGCGGTGCGGGCGAGCGCGGGCACGAGGGTCACCGCGGTCGCGCCGCTGCCGATCACGACGATGCGCTTGCCGGTCGTGTCGAGGTCCTCCGGCCAGTGCTGGGGGTGCACGAGGGTGCCCTCGTAGCGCTCGGTGCCCTCGAACTCCGGCAGGTACCCCTGGTCGTAGCGGTAGTAGCCCGCGCACGAGAACAGGAAGGAGCACGTGAGCTCGACCGCCTCGCCGGTGTCGGTGCGCTCGGCGGTGACGTGCCAGCGGGCGTCCGCGTCACGCCACTCCGCACCGGTGATCCGGTGGTGGAAGCGGATCCTGCGGTCGATGCCGGACTCCGCGGCGGTCTCGCGGATGTAGCGGAGGATCGAGTCCCCGTCCGCGATCGACTTCTCCCCGTCCCACGGCCGGAACGAGTACCCGAGCGTGAACATGTCCGAGTCGGAGCGGATGCCCGGGTAGCGGAACAGGTCCCACGTGCCGCCGATGGCGTCGCGCGCCTCGAAGATCGCCCAGGTCGCCCAGGGGCACTTCTCCTGGAGGTGGTGCGCGGCGCCGATGCCGGACAGGCCCGCGCCGACGATGAGGACGTCGAGGTGCTCGACCTCGGCGGCCACCTCAGGCGCCCTTCGCCGTGACGAGCAGCTCGTTCAGCGAGCCGTCCTTCCCGAACAGCTCCTCCCGCCAGCGCTCGACCAGCTCGTCGGTGTCGATGTCGTCGGGGTGGAAGCCGGGGCGGTCGTACATGCGGAGCTTGCGCCAGATCGCGACGTCCATGAGGGACGAGGAGGCGAAGTTGCGCCAGCTGCGCCACAGCACGCCCCGGCGGTAGGTCTCCCGGTCCCGCAGCAGGGAGGCGATCACGTGGAGGGTGATGAACACGATGAAGCCGATGCGGATGCCCTTCATCGTGACGATCCGCATGCGCTCCGTGCCGCCGATGGCCCGGTACACGTCGAACGCGACGGCCTTGTGCTCCGCCTCCTCGAGCGCGTGCCACACGAACAGGTCGCGCACCGCGGGGTCGCCCATGCGGCGGCGCACGTCCGCGTCGGTCAGCACCAGCTCGGCGAGGGTGGCGGTGAAGTGCTCGAGCGCCGCGGTGAGCGCCAGGTTCGACGCGTCGCTCATGATGCGCTCGCGCGAGGTGAGCATCCGGCGGGTCATGCGCTCGATCCGCTTCGTCGGGTAGCCGAGCTCGGCGAGGCGGTCGTTGAACGCGCGGTGCTCCCGGCCGTGCATCGCCTCCTGGCCGATGAAGCCGGACACCTGTCGCTTCAGCTCCGGGTCGGTGATCCGGTCCCGGTAGCGGCGCACCGAGCGGACGAAGAAGTCCTCGCCGTCGGGGAAGACCGACGAGAGGGCCGCGATGACGTGGCTGGTGATGAGGTCGCCATCCGCGGCGAAGTGCCGTGGCAGGTCGCGCAGCGACTCCTCGAACGAGATGCGCCGGGTCGGGACCTTGCGAGGCTCGATCGTGGCGGTCGCGGTCGGTGTGGTCACGTGGCCTCCGATGCGTCCTGACGGCCGATGCGTCCTGTGGCACGGCCGTGTGGTCAGACGTCTGGGTTTCGGGGTCGACGGGTGTCGCCGCCGTCCCGTCGCACTCTAGAGGAATTGAGGGATTCCTTCAATTCCTCATTTCCTGCTACGCTGGGCCCGTGGCCGCCGAGGAACCTGCCCACTCCCCGCCCGCCCAGGGCAGGGGCGAGCAGTCGAAGGGCGAGCAGACGCGGCGCGCGATCCTCGACGCGGCGATCGAGCGGTTCGGGCGGGACGGGTTCCGCGCCACCTCCGTCGCCGACATCGCACGCGACGCGGGGGTCGGCGGCACGGTGCCCCACGCGCACTTCGGCAACAAGCAGTCGCTCTTCCTCGCCGCGCTCGACGAGGACGCCGCCGCCGTGATCGAGGAGGGGCTCTCGAGCCTCCTGCTCGACCCCGGCTCCCACGAATGGCGCGAGACCCTCGTGTTCACGATGCTCCAGGCGCTCGAGCACCACCCGCTCGCGCGGCGCGTGCTGGGGGGACTGGAGCCGGGGGTCACCGACCGGGTGCTGGAGCTCCCCGCGCTCGCCCAGCTGCGCAAGGCGGTCGGCGAGCGGCTGCGGGCCGACCAGCTGGAGGGGCGGGTGCGCGACGACATCGACCCGGTCGCGGTCGGCAACGGCGCGGTCGCGATCATCCTCTCGCTGCTGATGTCGGTGCTGCAGTTCGGCACCGCGCCGGCGGACGCCTACGGCGCGGATGTGCTCGAGGTGTTCCACGCCGCGCTCGACCCGCTCCCCCGGAACCGACGGGGGCGACGGCCCACCTCGCCGTAGGCGGCGACGAGCTCGATCCGTCCCTCAGCGCACGGCGCCCCGGGTGAGGGGCGCGACGCGGGGCACGTGCCTAGCCTCGGGGCGATGGTGGACGTGGAAGGGCACCTGCGGCGCATCGAGGAGGACGGCTACACGATCGTCCCCGACGTGTTCGACGGCGAGACCGCGGCGACGCTGATCGCGGAGCTGGACCGGCTCGAGCGCGACCTGGGGATCGTGCCGGCCGACAACAGCTTCGAGGGGCGCTCGACCGTGCGGATCTACAACCTGCTCGCGCACGGCGAGGTGTTCGAGCGGATCCCCGTGCACCCGGAGGTGCTGCCGATCGTCGAGGGGGTGCTCGACCGGGGCTGCCTGGTGTCCTCCCTGTCGTCGATCGCGATCGGGCCGGGCGAGTCGGCCCAGCCGATCCACGCGGACGACCAGGTGATCCCGCTGCCCCGGCCGCACGTGCCGACGGTGTGCAACACGATGTGGGCGCTCACCGACTTCACCGAGGCGAACGGCGCGACGCGGGTGGTTCCCGGGTCGCACCTGTGGGACCACGCGCCGGAGTACGGCGCCCCGTACGACTCGGTGCCCGCCGAGATGCCGGCGGGCAGCGTGCTGGTCTGGCACGGGTCGCTGTGGCACGGCGGTGGCGCGAACCGCACGCCGCGGCGCCGGTACGGCATCGCGATGAACTACTGCGCTGGCTGGATCCGCCAGCAGGAGAACCAGCAGCTCGGCCTGCCGCTCGAGACCGTGCGCGGCTTCGAGCCACGCCTACGGGAGCTGTGCGGGTTCGGCACCTACCGGCAGCTCATCGGCCACATCGACAAGCAGACGCCGGAGCAGCGCCTCCTCGGGGTCCCCGGGGCCCCGTCGCTGTTCGACGTCACCTGAGCCACGGCGCGGGCCGCACCGCGCGGCGCCCGCAGCGGCGGGCTGGGATCATTGCGGACGACACGGGCGCAGCCCCGGATCGGAAGGCCGGAACATGGCGGGGCCGTACGGAACGCGAGTGGTTCGGTGCACGAGCTGCGGCTCGATGGTGTCGACGGGGGCCTCGACCTGTCCCGCCTGCGGTGCCCCGCTGCGCCGTGCGCCGGCCGGGCCGCCGACCCCACCGCCACCGCCACCGCCGCGACCCGCGGCGCCAACGACTCCCCCGCCGACGTTCGGGACGAGGCCCACGAGCGGGTCGACGGTGCACGCCGCCGCGGCAGCCGCGCCGGCCGCCGACCGCCCGGCACCTGCGCGCCCGCCGGCCCGGCCCCCGAGCCCGGCGTTCCCGCCCAACGACGAGCCGCGACCACCGGCACCCGCGCCGGCGACGTCGTCGCGGCGCCGCTCCCTCCTGCTCGCGGGGCTCGCGGCCGGGCTCCTGCTGGTGCTGGCACTGGGGGCGTTCCTCCTGCTGCGCGACGATGGTCGGGGCGACGACGGTCGGGGAGGCGAGGTCGCGCGGCGCAGCAGCGACGAGCCGGCCGCCACCACCACGCCCGAGGCCCGGGACCGGGGTGACCGGGACGCGGAGGCACGAAGCACCGGGCCGGAGGAGACCGCGCCGCCGGGCTCCGGGGGCGGGGAGGGTGGCGGAGACGCGCCGTCGGGCGGTGGGCAGGGCGAGGCCGGGCGCGTCACGGTCAACGGCGTCGTCGAGCTGTCGCTGCCGGCGCCGGCGGAGCCATCCACCTCGCCGTGCGCCGCGATCGCGGACGGGTACCGGGTGCGGGTGCTCGACGACGCGGGCGAGACCTCCGCGGTCACCCCGCTCGTCGAGGGCCGCGAGGTCGACGGGGGCACCGGCCGGCTCGGGTGCCGGTTCGAGTACTGGGTCCGGATCCCCGACCGGCCGCCGGAGCACACCTTCGAGCTGGTCCGGGGCCGGCCCGGTGGGGGTCAGGTCGGCGACGGGCAGGTCGAGGTGCTGACCGCCCGCGTCGTGGAGTCCGGCCTGATCACGGACGGCTCGGGCCCCGACCTGGCCTACGACGAAGCGGGCTGAGGCGCCCTCCTTCGCTCGCGACCGGCGGGTCGCTCAGGCGGACGTCTCGATCGGGGCGCCATCCGCTCCGACGACGAACCACACTCCCCCGACGCCCTGCCCGGTCACGTCACCGGGTGCCTCGTCCGGGGCGTAGAAGTAGAGCGGACGGCCGTCCACGGTGACCTGCGAGGTCCCGTCGTCGCGCAGCGAGGTGTCGAAGAGGCCGGCGTCGAGCCCCTCGCCGACCTCGACCTCGCCCTCGGCGGAGGTGAGCAGCGGCGGCCAGGTCGTCGCGCAGCCCTCGTAGCAGGTGGAGGCGCCGTCGGAGTCCTCGGTGAAGATGTAGAGGGTCATGCCGTCGCTGACGAGCACCTCCCCCAGGTCGGTCTCGGCGAGCTCCACCGACGCCGTCTCCGTCGTCGCGTCGTCCTCGGTCGTGTCGTCGCCGTAGAGGCCGCCGACGTCGCCCTCGTCGTCGCTGCCGTCCTGCGCCGCGGTCGTCGACGTCGTGCCCGCGGCGTCGTCACCCCCGTCGTCGTCGCCGCACGCCCCCGCCAGCAGCAGCGCGGCCGCGGCGAGCGCCGCGACCAGCATCCTTGGTCCCCGTCGTCCGGCCATGTCCGGCCCCCTCTCGACGCGTGCCCCGACGCTACCCCCGCCGGGCCAGCCGAGTCCCGCGCGGCGCTCGCAGCCCGTCAGGCGGACTCCAGCGCGAGCAGCGCGGCCTTCGCGTCGGTGCCCCCGAGGTACTGGCCGATGCTGCCGTCGCTGCGCACCACCCGGTGGCACGGCACCACGACGGGCACCGGGTTGTGCGAGCAGGCGCTGCCCACCGCCCGCACGGCGTTCGGGTTGCCGGCCGCCCGGGCGACCGCCGCGTAGCTCTCGGTGCGCCCGTAGGGGATCTCCTGCAGGTGCTCCACGACCTTCCGTCGGAACCCGTGCACCAGCCGCAGATCGACCGGCACCTGGAAGTCGCGGCGGCGTCCCTCGAAGTACTGCTCGAGCTGGCGGGCGGCCTCGTCGGTGCGACGACCCGAGCGCAGGATCCGCGGGCTGACCTCCGCGGCGAGGCGTGCCAGCACCGCGTCGTGGCCCTCCCGCTCGAACGCGACCCGCACGAGCCCGTCGGGGCTCGCGACGAGCAGGAGCTCGCCGACCGGGCTGTCGACGCTGCGGTAGGTCAGGTCGAGGATGCCCTCGTGGTCCGCGGCGTCGACCAGCCGGCGGTGGAGGCGGGTGAGGTCGTCGGCGTCGTGATGGGTCATCGGTCGCTCCTGTCGTCCCCGTCGTCCCGGTCGTCACGGTCGCCGGCCGTGCCGGCGCGCAGCTCGCGCAGCCTCGCGATGCCGTCGGCGGCGCTGCGGCGGGCCGCGGCCTCGCTGCTGCCGATCAGCTCCGCGACCTGCGCGTACGGCAGGCCGCCGACGTGGTGGTGCACCACCGCCGCCCGCTGCTTGGGCGCGAGGCGGTCCAGGGCGGCGAGCAGCTCACCGTCGATGCGCCCCGACATCTGCGTCGTGGCGTCCTCCGCGGCGGGCAGGTCGGGCAGGTCCGGCACGGGAGTCGCCGAGCGCGCCCGGCGCCGGAGCTGGTCGATCGAGCGGCGGTGGGCGATGGTCAGCAGCCACGCGCGCACGTCGCTGCCCGGGTGCAGGCGCGGGTAGGCCCGCAGGGCGGACAGGAACGTCTCGGACCAGGCGTCGTCCGCGTCCGCTGGCCCGAGCAGCGCCCGGCACAGCCGGAGCACGTCCGCGCCGTGGCGCGCGACGACGGCCTCGAAGGGCTCGGGACCCTGGCTCCCAGGGCGCAGTCGCGTCGCGCTCACTCCTGTACAACGTGCCACGGCCGCGGTTCGTGAGGTCCCCCACCTCGTTCTGCGATGCGAGGTCGGGGTGTGCACCCCGACGTGGCATCACAGAACGGGGTCAGGTGGGCTCGACGACCGCGAGGACCGCACCCAGCTCCACCTGCTGGCCCTCGGCGACGGCCAGCTCGGTGACGACGCCCGCCTGCGGCGCGCGGATCTCGTGCTGCATCTTCATCGCCTCCAGCCACAGCAGGACCTGGCCGTCGGCGACCTCGTCGCCCTGCTGCACCGCGACGCGCACCACCGCGCCCGGCATCGGCGCGAGGAGCGACCCCGGCGCGACCTGCTCCGCGGCGTCGGTGAACCTCGGCTCCCGCTCGAGCGCGACCGACCCGAACGGCGAGTCGACGTGCACGAGCGAGCCGTAGGCGGCGACCTCGAAGCGGCGCTGCAGGCCGTCGAGCTCCAGCACGACCTCGTGCGGCGACGCCTCGACGAGCCGCAGGTCGTCGTGTCCCTCCACGACGACCCCGTCGCGGGTGGGGCGGTAGGCGACCTCGAGCTCCTCGTCGCCGCAGCGGAACCGCTTGACCTGCGGCTGGGAGGGCACGTTCCGCCAGCCGCTCGGCAGCCCGGGCAGCACGCTCGCCGCGGCGCGGTTCGCCGCGGCGAGCGCGAGGGCGGCGGCCACCGCGGCGACCCGGCGCTCCTCGGGTCCGGCGAGCGGCTCGGCGAGGGTGGCGAGGTCGTGGCGGTCGAGGAACGCGGTGTCGGTGTCGCCGGTGAGGAACGACGGGTGCCGCAGGATCCGCACCAGCAGGTCGCGGTTGGTGCGCAGGCCGTGCAGCTTGGCGCGCTCGAGCGCGGCGGCGAGGCGCCGGGCCGCCTCCGCTCGTGTCGGCGCCCAGGCGATCACCTTGGCGAGCATCGGGTCGTAGTGGGTGCCCACGACGGAGCCGTCGACCACGCCGCTGTCGAGGCGGATCCCCGGCCGCGACGGCACGTCGAGCTCCGCGACCACGCCCGGCACCTCCACCCGGTGCAGGCTCCCGCTCTGGGGCTGCCACCCCGCGGCGGCGTCCTCGGCGTACAGGCGCACCTCGATCGCCGCGCCCCGGGACGGCGGAGCCCCGCCCTCCAGCCGGCCGCCGTCGGCCACCTGCAGCTGCAGCGCGACCAGGTCCGCGCCCGTCGTGCACTCGGTGACGGGGTGCTCCACCTGGAGCCGGGTGTTCATCTCGAGGAACCAGAAGCGGCCCTCGTCGTCCGCGAGGAACTCGACGGTGCCCGCCCCGACGTAGCCGATCGCGCGGGCGGCGTCGACGGACGCGGCGAAGAGCCGCTCCCTCAGCCCGTCGATGCGCTCCACGAGCGGGGAGGGCGCCTCCTCGAGGATCTTCTGGTGGCGCCGCTGGATGGAGCACTCGCGCTCCCCCATCGCCCAGACGTTGCCGTGCGCGTCCGCGAGGACCTGCACCTCGACGTGGTGGCCGGTCGCGACGTACGGCTCGCAGAACACGGTGGGGTCGCCGAAGGCCGACCCGGCCTCGGCGGCGGCGAGCTCGAGCTCGCGGGGCAGCGCCGCGAGGTCGCGCACCACCCGCATGCCGCGCCCTCCGCCACCGGCGGAGGCCTTCACGATGACCGGGAGGTCGTCCTCGCGCACCTCGTCCGGGTCGAGCTGGGCGAGCACCGGGACCCCCGCCGCGGCCATGAGCCGCTTCGCCTCGACCTTCGAGCCCATGGCCTCGATCGCCGCGGGTGGCGGCCCGATCCAGGTGAGCCCCGCCGCCTCGACCTCGCGGGCGAAGTCGGCGTTCTCGGCGAGGAACCCGTAGCCCGGGTGCACGGCGTCGGCGCCGGCTCGGCGGGCGGCGTCGACGAGGAGGTCGCCACGCAGGTACGTGTCGGTGGGTGCGTCCCCGGGGAGCCGCACCGCCACGTCGGCCTCGGTGACGAACGGCGCGCCCGCGTCCGCGTCGGAGTGCACGGCGACGGTGCGCAGCCCGAGGTCCCGGCAGGTGCGGAACACGCGACGGGCGATCTCGCCGCGGTTCGCGACGAGGACGCTGGTGATCATCGGTCCCTCCCTCACATCCGGAACACGCCGTAGCCGTCCGCGCCCCGGACCGGCGCGGAGTGGATCGACGACAGCGCCATGCCCAGCACCGTGCGCGTGTCGCGGGGGTCGATGATGCCGTCGTCCAGCATCCGGCCGGACAGGAACATCGCGAGCGACTCCGCCTCGATCTGCGCCTCGACCATCTGGCGCATCGCGGCGTCGGCCTCCTCGTCGTAGGGCTCGCCGCGCGCCGCCGCGGCCTGCCGCCCGACGATCGAGATCACCCCCGCGAGCTGCTGCGGCCCCATCACCGCGGACTTCGCGTTCGGCCAGCTGAACAGGAACCTCGGCTCGTAGGCCCGCCCGCACATGCCGTAGTTGCCCGCGCCGTACGAGGCCCCCATGACGATCGTGATGTGGGGCACCTTCGAGTTGGACACGGCGTTGATCATCAGCGAGCCGTGCTTGATGATCCCGCGCCGCTCGTACTCCTCCCCGACCATGTAGCCGGTGGTGTTCTGGAGGAACAGCAGCGGGGTGTCGAGCTGGTTTGCCAGCTGGATGAACTGGGCGGCCTTCTGGGACTCCTCGCTGAACAGCACCCCCCGGGCGTTCGCGAGGATGCCGATCGGGTAACCGTGCACCCGGGCCCAACCGGTGACCAGCGAGGAGCCGTACAGCGGCTTGAACTCGTCGAAGTCCGAGTCGTCGACGACCCGGGCGATCACCTCGCGGGGGTCGAACGGCACCTTCAGGTCGGTCGGCACCAGGCCGAGCAGCTCCTCGGGGTCGTGGCGCGGCGGTGGCGCGTCCGCGGCCGGTGCGGGCCCCAGCTTGCGCCAGTTGAGGCGGGCGACGATGCGGCGGCCGATGCGGATCGCGTCCTGCTCGTCGAGGGCGAAGTGGTCCGCGAGCCCGGAGGTGCGCGCGTGCATCTCCGCCCCGCCCAGGGACTCGTCGTCGGACTCCTCACCGGTCGCCATCTTGACCAGCGGCGGCCCGGCCAGGAACACCTTCGAGCGCTCCTTGATCATCACGACGTGGTCCGACATGCCGGGGATGTAGGCACCGCCCGCCGTGGAGTTGCCGAACACGAGCGAGATGGTGGGGATGCCCGCCGCGGACAGCCGGGTGAGGTCGCGGAACATCGCCCCGCCGGGGATGAAGATCTCCTTCTGGGTCGGCAGGTCGGCGCCGCCGGACTCGGTGAGGTTGATCATCGGCAGGCGGTTCTGCAGGGCGATCTCGTTGGCCCGCAGGATCTTGCGCAGCGTCCACGGGTTGCTCGCCCCGCCCTTCACGGTCGGGTCCGACCCGCTGATGAGGCACTCGACGCCCTCGACGACCCCGATGCCGGTGACGACGCTGGCGCCCACGTGGAACTCGCTGCCCCAACCCGCGAGAGGTGACAGCTCCAGGAACGGGGAGTCCTCGTCCACCAGCAGCTCGATGCGCTCCCGCACGAGCAGCTTGCCGCGCTGGCGGTGGCGGTCGACGTACTTGGGCCCGCCGCCCGCGACCGCCTTGGCGTGCTCCGCCTCGACCGCCGCGATCTGCTCGAGCAGCGCCTCGCGGTTCGCCCGGTACGTGTCGCTGCTCGTGTCGAGCGTGCTGCGCAGGACGGTCAAAGGAGCACCTCCGGGACGTCGAGGTGGCGCGAGCGGAGCCACTCGCCCAGCGCCTTGGCCTGCGGGTCGAACCGCGCGTTGGACGACACGCCCTCGCCGAGGATGCCCTCGACGACGAAGTTGACCGCGCGCAGGTTCGGCAGCGGGTACCGCTCGACGGGGAGCCCCGCGGTCTCCGGGAGCAGCTCGCGGAAGCGCTCCACCGTGAGCGTGTGCACGAGCCAGGCGTAGGCGTCGTCGCTGCGCACCCAGACCCCGACGTTCGCGTCGCCGCCCTTGTCGCCGCTGCGCGCACCCGCCACCGCGCCGAGGGGCACGCGGCGGGTCGGCCCTTCCGGCAGCGGCAGCGGGGGCTCGGGGTCGGGCACCGGTTCGAGGTCCCGGGTCACGGGCGCGGGCTCCACCTCGACGCGGCGGCCGTCGGGCAGCACGGCCACGTGGGCGACCTCGCCGGCGGGCAGGTGCTCGGCGTGGAACACCCCGTAGGGGGACGCGTCGGTCGGCGGCGAGGTGACGTGGAACCCCGGGTAGCTGGCGAGCGCGAGCTCCACCGCGGCAGCGGTGAACCGCCGCCCGATCTCGGCCGGGTCGTCGCCCCGCACCACGCAGTGCAGCAGCGCGCTGGCCTCCTGCTCGGTGGCCGCGTCCGGGTGGTCCGTGCGGGCCAGCGTCCAGCGCACGTCCGCCGGGACGGCCCCTGCGAGCTGGGTGCGGACGAGCTCGGCCTTCTCCTCGATGTCGAGGCCGGTGAGCACGAAGGTGACCTCGTTGCGGAAGCCGCCGAGGCGGTTGATGCCGACCTTCAGCGTCGGCGGCGGCGGCTCGCCGACCACGCCGCTGATGCGGACGCGGTCCGGGCCGTCCTCGGCGAGGGCGATCGTGTCGAAGCGGGCGGTCACGTCCGGGCCCGCGTAGCGGGGGCCGGCGATCTCGTAGAGCAGCTGGGCGGTGACCGTCCCGACGGTGACCGCGCCGCCCGTGCCGGGGTGCTTCGTGATCACGCTGGAGCCGTCGGCGTGGACCTCGGCGATGGGGAACCCGGGCCGGACCACGTCGTCGAGCTCGGTGAAGAACGAGTAGTTCCCGCCGGTCGCCTGGGTCCCGCACTCGATGACGTGCCCGGCGACGACCGCTCCGGCGAGCGGGTCGAGGTCCCCGGGGGTCCAGCCGAAGTGCGCGGCCGCGGGCCCGACCACGAGCGACGCGTCGGTGACGCGACCGGTCACGACCAGGTCCGCGCCGGCCCGCAGCGCCGCGGCGATGCCCCACCCGCCGAGGTAGGCGTTCGCGGCGAGCGGCGACCCCCAGCCGAGCCCCTCGGCCCGCGGGAGCAGGTCGTCGCCCTCGACGTGGGCGACCGCGACCTCGATGCCGAGTCGCTCGGCGAGCTCGCGCAGCGACGCGGCGAGCCCGGCCGGGTTGAGCCCGCCCGCGTTCGTCACGACCTTGACGCCGCGGTCCACCGCGAGCCCGAGGCAGTCCTCCATCTGGCGCAGGAACGTGCGCGCGTGCCCCCGGGACGGGTCCTTCATGCGGTCCCTGGCGAGGATCAGCATCGTGAGCTCGGCGAGGTAGTCGCCGGTCAGCACGTCGAGCTCGCCGCCGGTGAGCATCTCGCGCACCGCGGACTCCCGGTCGCCGTAGAAGCCCGAGGCGTTGCCGATGCGGATCGGGGCGGTCACGGGATCAGGCTGCCACACCGCCGTCGCACCGGGAGCCAGCCGCGTCCGGCCGGCCGACCGGTTGACGGAACCGGGTCGCGCGTTCACCCTCATCGTGTGCACCGGAGGATCGCGCTGGGACTTCCCGGCGTGGCGCTGGCCACGGTGGGGGGAGTGTGGGTCGAGGCCCGACGGGCCGCGCACGCCCCGTTGCCGCACTTCGAGGACAACGACCCGAGCGGCACCTACGGCCGCCGCGACGAGCCCGTGCAGGTGCGTGTCGCCGTGCTGGGCGACAGCTCGGTCACCGCCCCGGGGCTCCCGAGCGGGTCGCACTCGTGGATCGCCCGGGCGTGCGACCAGCTCCCCTGGGAGGTGCAGCTCCGCAGCGACGCACGGGGCGGCTCCCGGGTGCTCGACGTCCTCGGCGAGCAGGCGCCCGACGCCGTGCGCGACGGCGCCGACCTGTTCGTCGTCGCGGTCGGCGCGAACGACGTCCTGCACCTGACCCCCGGGCGCCGGTTCGTCCGCCACCTGCAGGAGCTGCTCGACGAGCTGGCACGGGCCGCACCCGTCGTCACCCTCGGCATCGGCGACCTGTCGGTCATCCCGCGCATCCCGTGGTCCCTGCGCCGGGCGGTGGCCCGCCGCAGCGTGGCGATGGACCGCCTGCACGCGACGGTCAGCGTGGGCCGGCCCCGCGTCGTGCGGGTCCCCGTCGCCGAGCTCTGCGACCCCCACTTCCGCATCGGCGGGCGCACGCTGTTCGTCGAGGACCTCTTCCACCCCGGGGTGCGCGGCCACGCGCTGTGGGGCCAGCTGTTCGCACCGTTCGTGCACGCCGCGCTGGCGGAGGTCGTCGACGGCGCCGGTCGTGGGCGGGCGCACACCGCACCCGCGAACGGGTAGACCATCCGCTCGGGTACCCCTCACGGGACGGCGCCGACGGAGGTGGTGGTGAGCGACCCTGAAGCATCCCGGCACGCCGAGTCGAGCCCTGCGAACGAACAGCAGTCGGTCGCCCCGCGGCCACCGGCGGACCCGAGCACGGACCGCCAGTGGCGCACCGAGGGCATGCCGCGCGACGACGGGCCGGAGCGACCCCGCGCCAGCTGGTGGCGGCTGCTGGTCGGCTTCGGCCTCGCGTACCTGCTGGTGTACGCGCTGTTCTCCTTCGAGGACCGCCGCGGCGCTCCGACCACGGTCTCCTACACCGAGTTCGTCGCCCAGGTGGAGGATCGCAACGTCGCCGAGGTGTTCGCCCGGGGCGACGCGATCGAGGGGGTCCTCGACGAGCCGGCCCCGATCCCTGGCGACGACGAGGAGGGGACCTACCGCGAGTTCCAGACCCACCGCCCGTCGTTCGCGCAGGACGACCTCCTCGCCGAGCTCGAGGAGGGCGACGCCGTCGTGCGGGCGACCCCGGTCGAGCAGCAGCGGGGCGTCCTGCTGAACCTGCTGCTGTCGCTCGCGCCGTGGTTGCTCATCATCGGCTTCTACTGGTGGCTGTTCCGCCGCCAGCGCGCGGCGCTGGGCGGGTTCGGGATGTTCGGGGGCGACAAGAAGAAGCCGGTCGACCCCGAAGAGGTCCGCGTGTCCTTCGACGACGTCGCCGGCATCGACGAGGTCAAGGAGGAGATCTTCGACGTCGTCGACTACCTCCGGAACCCGGGGAAGTACCGCGCCGTCGGTGCCCGCGCCCCGAAGGGGGTGCTGCTCGCGGGCCCGCCCGGCACCGGCAAGACGCTGCTCGCGCGTGCGACCGCGGGCGAGGCCGGCGTGCCGTTCTTCTCCGGCAGCGCCTCGGAGTTCATCGAGATGATCGTCGGCGTCGGCGCCCAACGGGTGCGCGAGCTGTTCTCCGAGGCGCGCAAGGTCGCACCGTCGATCGTGTTCATCGACGAGATCGACACGATCGGTCGGGCGCGCAGCGGGCACGCGATCGGCGGCCACGACGAGCGCGAGCAGACGCTCAACCAGATCCTCACCGAGATGGACGGGTTCTCCGGCCACGAGGGGGTCGTCGTGCTGGCCGCCACGAACCGCCCCGACATCCTCGACCCGGCGCTGCTGCGACCCGGCCGCTTCGACCGCACCGTCGTGGTGAACCCGCCCGACCAGGAGGGGCGGGCCGCGATCCTGCGCGTGCACACCCGCAAGGTGCCGCTGGCGGAGGACGCCGACCTGGACGGCATCGCGGCGGCGACGCCGGGCATGACGGGCGCGGACCTCGCGAACCTCGTCAACGAGGCCGCGTTCGCCGCCGCGAAGGCAGGGCGCTCGACGGTGGACCAGGCGACGTTCTTCTGGGCGTTGGAGAAGGTGCAGCTCGGCGCCGCCCGCGACGTCGTGATCCCCGAGGACGAGCGCCGGCGCACCGCGTACCACGAGGCGGGCCACGCGCTGCTCGGCATGGTGCAGCCGGGCGCCGACCCGGTGCGCAAGGTCTCGATCATCCCCCGGGGGCGGGCGCTCGGCGCGACGCTCGCCACCCCCGAGCGCGACCGCTACGGCTTCGACGAGCGCTACCTGCGCGGCAAGATCATCGGCGCGCTCGGGGGTCGGGCGGCTGAGGACCTGGTGTTCGGGGAGTTCACCACCGGCGCCGAGCAGGACCTCGAGACCTGCACGCGGATCGCCCGGTCGATGGTGGGCAAGTGGGGCATGTCGGAGCGGATCGGGCCGATCTCGGTGCTGCCGCCCGAGGAGGGCGACCCGCGGGCGTACGGCGTGTCGGAGGAGCTGCTCGCCGCGGTCGACGCGGAGGTCCGGCGGCTGGTCGACGAGTGCTACGCGGAGGCCCTGCGCCTGCTCGAGGAGCACCGCGACCGCCTCGAGGCCATCGCGGAGGCGCTCCTCGAGCACGAGACCCTCGACGAGGCGGACGCCTACGCCGCGGCCGGCATCGACCCCGCCACCCGGGACCTCGACGCCTCCTCGCGGTAGCTCAGGCCGTGACCCTCGCCCCCACCTCGGCGCGGACCCACACCCGGTCGCCGGCCTCGACGCGCGCCGCGAGGAACTGCGAGCGCGGTTGGGTGACCAGCACCGTGCGGTCCCCGGTGCGCACGACGATGCGGACCTCGAAGCCCACGCGGGACACCCGCTCGACGATGCCCTCGACCGACTCCGGGCAGGGATCGGTCGACAGCACCAGGTCGTGGGGTCGCACCAGCACGCCGCCGAGCTCGGTGACCGGGCCGAGGAAGCGCATGACGAAGTCGTTGGCCGGGCGGTCGTAGAGCTCGTCGGGCGTGCCGACCTGCTCCACGCGGCCCTCGTTGACGACGACGATCTCGTCGGCGACCTCGAGGGCCTCCTCCTGGTCGTGGGTGACGAACACGGTCGTGACGTGGACCTCGTCGTGCAGCCGCCGCAGCCACTCGCGCAGCTCCTTGCGCACGTTCGCGTCGAGCGCGCCGAACGGCTCGTCGAGCAGCAGGACGCGGGGCTGGGGCGCGAGGGCGCGCGCGAGCGCCATCCGCTGCCGCTGGCCGCCCGAGAGCTGCGAGGGGAGGCGGTCGCCGAACTGGGTGAGGTGCACGAGCTCGAGCAGCTCGTCGACCCGGGCGCGGACCTCGTCGCGGGGGCGCTTGCGGATCTCGAGCCCGAACGCGACGTTGCGCCGCACGGTCAGGTGCTTGAACGCGGCGTAGTGCTGGAACACGAACCCGACGCCCCGTCGCTGCGGGGAGAGGTGCGTCGCCTCGGCGCCGTCGATGTGCACGCTGCCCTCGTCCGGCGGTTCGAGGCCGGCGATGACGCGCAGGAGGGTGGACTTGCCGCCGCCGCTGGGGCCCAGCAGCGCGGTGAGGCCCCCGCTGGGCACGTCCACGGAGACGTCGTCGAGGGCGACGAAGTCGCCGAAGCGCTTCGTGACGTTGCGGACCCGGATGCTCATGTGCGATCGCTCCCTTCCCGTGGGCGCAGCGCCGCCACCGCGACGATGCACGCGACGGCGATCAGCGCCAGCAGGAACGCGGTGGCGTACGCCCCGCCCTTGTCGAAGTTGAGGTACTTCTCCTCCACGACGAGCGTCGCCGTGCGGGTCTGCCCGAGGAGGTTGCCCGACACGACCTTGACGGCGCCGAACTCGCCGAGGGACCGGGCGAGGCTCAGCACGACGCCATAGAGGACCGCCCACCGGATGGACGGCAGCGTGATGCGACGGAAGGTCTGCCAGGCGTTCGCGCCGAGCGTCTGCGCCGCGCGCTCCTGCTCGACGCCGACCTCCTCGAGCACCGGCACGACCTCCCGCACGACGAGCGGGAGCGCGACGAACACGGTGGCCATGACGATGCCCGGGGTGGAGTAGATGACCCGCAGGCCCATCGATTCGAGCGTGGGCCCGAACCAGCCGTCGCGGCCGCCGTAGACGAGGACCAGCGCCAGGCCCACGACGATCGGCGACACGGCGAGGGGCAGGTCGACCAGCAGGTCGAGCACCCGGCGTCCCGGGAACCGGTGGCGGACGAGCAGCAGCGACACCCCCACCCCGAACACCGTGTTCAGCACGACCGAGACGACGGCGACGACGACGGTCAGGCGCAGGGCGTGCAGCACGTCGGGGTCCTCGAAGATCCCGACCAGGTCACCGACGCCGTCGGCGAAGGTCCGCTGCGCGACGAGCGAGAGCGGCCAGGCCACGAGGAGGAACAGGTAGGCGGTCACGACGGTCCGCAGCGTGATGCGGAACCACCTCGGCTCACGCACGTCGGACCAGCCTCCGCTTCAGCACGTCGATCGCGACGGTGACGACCAGCGAGATGACCAGCAGCACCGTCGCGACCGCGGCGGCGCCGGCGGTGTTGGCGTTCTCGATGCTGCTGAGGATGCGCACCGAGGTGACCTCGGTGCGGAACGGCAGGTTGCCCGAAAGCAGCACCAGCGACCCGTACTCGCTGACGCCGCGGGCGAACGACAGCGCCGCGCCCGCGGCGATGGCGGGGGCGAGGCTCGGCAGGATCACCCTGCGGAACGTGGTGAGCCGGCTCGCGCCGAGCGAGGCGGCGGCCTCCTCGACCTCGCGGTCGAGCTCCGCGAGCACCGGCTGCACGGTGCGCACGACGAAGGGCAGCGTGACGAACGCGAACGCCAGGAACACCGCGGGACGGGTGTTCGCGACGTCGATCCCGAGCGGTCCCTCCGGGCCGTAGAGCGACAGCAGCACCAGTCCGGCGACGATGGTCGGCAGCGCGAACGGCACGTCGATCACCAGCTCGAGCAGGAACTTGCCCGGGAACCTGTCGCGCACCAGCACCCACGCGATGGCGGTGCCCGTGACGACGTCGAGCACGGTGACCGCGAGCGCGGTACCGACCGTCAGCCGGATCGCCGCCAGCGTCTGGGCGCTGGTCACCGAGTCCACGAACGCCGCCGCGCCCCCGCTCGTGGAGGCGGCGACCACGGCGGCCAGCGGGATGAGGACCAGCAGGCTGAACCACATCACGGCGATGCCGAGCCCGAGCCCCGACACGGGGGTGAGCGATCCCTCGCGGGTCGGCCGGGCCCGGAGCGCCGACCGACCCGCTGCGGGGGACAATGCGGTCAACTCGCCTTCCCCGACTCGCCGATGACCCGGGTGACGATGCCGGAGGTCTCGTCGAAGAACTTCTCCGACAGCGCCTCCCAGCTCTCGAAGTCCTGCTCGACGGTGAGGAGGTGCTCGACCTCCGGGTACGGGTTCGCCGGGTCGTTGGCGCCCTCGACCTCGCCGTACTCGACGCCGTCGATCACCGGGCGGAACCCGGTGAGCGCGAACTGGCGCTGGCCCTCCTCGCTGAGCACGAACTCGAGCCACTGCTCGGCCTTGGGGTTCGCGTCGATCAGCACGGCGCCCGGGTTCTCGATGAGCAGGGTCGTCGACGGGATGAGGTAGTCGAACTCCTCGCCGTGCTGGCGGGCGAGGATCGCCTCGTTCTCGTACGCCATGAGCACGTCGCCGGTGCCGTCGAGGAACGCGGTGGTGGCGTCACGGCCGCTGGAGGGCAGCGAGACGACGTTCGCGAAGAACTTCTCGAGGTACTCCTCGGCCTCCTCCTCGGTGCCGCCATTCGCGACGACCTGGCCCCACGCGGCGAGTGCGTTCCAGCGGGCGGCGCCGGACGACGCGGGGTTCGGGGTGACGATCTCGACGCCCGGCTGGACCAGGTCGTCCCAGGTCCGGATGCCCTTCGGGTTGCCCTTGCGCACCGCGAACACGACGATCGACGACGACACGATGCCCTTGGTCGGGCCGGCGTCCCAGTCCTCGGCGACGAGCCCCTCGTCGACGAGCCGGGTCACGTCGCTCGCCACGGAGAAGTGCACGTAGTCGGCCTCGAGCCCGTCGGCGACCGCTCGGCTCTGGTCCCCCGAGGCGCCGTAGGAGGTCTTGAACTCGACGCCCCTTCCCTCAGGCGTCTTCGTCCACTGCTCGGCGATCGCCCGGTTGGCCGCCTCGGGCACCGCGAAGCCGACGATCCGGATCGTCGAGCCGCCGTCCTCCGAGGCGGACGAGCCGCCACCGCACGCGGTGGCCGCCAGCGAGACCGCCAGGACGAGTGCCAGCAGCGGACGGAAACGTCGCAGGTCCATCGAAGGTGCTCCCTCTGTCGCGCGGCGTCCGACTGACGCCGCGGGGAGCACGCTACGAATACCCGACCTTTCCAGTCAACCATGTTTTATTACTAGGAAAGGTGAGGATGAGTCCCCGCCCACGGCCGAGGGGGCGCGCGGGCACGGCGGAGCCGGCCCGGCGGCCCTCTTCCTCGCCGATGGCGACCGACGGGACCGACGGCGTCAGTCGAGGCGCAGCGTGGGGTCGAGGCGCTCGTTCGCGAGCGCGTCGAAGGGGAACACCCCGGCGCCGGTCCGGGTGATCGAGCGGTAGTCGCGCCGCGCGAACCGCCAGCCGTCCGCCGAGCGCCGGTAGCGGTCGTGGTAGACGCCGAACGCGGCCGACCAGTCGAGGCTCCCCTCGTCCCGGCGCAGCTCGCACATGAAGATCCGGGCGCGCGCCGCGTCCGGCTCGGCCCCCGAGGGCAGCTCGACGTGCGAGTTCAGGATGACGAACTCGAAGAACGCGAACCGTGCGACCGCCTCGTCGACGAAGCGGGCGACCTCGGCGCCGCCACGCAGCTCGAACGGCTCGCGGGTCACCGTGTCGATGCGCACGACGGCGTCGTCCGCGAAGAGCTCCTCGACCTCGTCCCACGCGCGGCGGGTCACCGCGTCGGCGTAGGTGGACTGCAGGCGGGTGATCGCCACGTGGTCGACGACGGAGGAGGGCAGCTCACCCGGTTGCACGGTCGCCGACCCTACGCCGTCGCGGGAAGCCGCTTCGGTACGGTGGCCCGTGTGAGCGACGACGCGGTGGTGCTCGAGCTCGACGGCCACGAGGTCCGGGTCACGCACCCCGACAAGGTGTTCTTCCCGAGGACCGGCCACACGAAGCTGGACCTCGTCGAGTACTACCGGGCGGTGGAGGAGCCGCTGCTGCGCGCGATGCGCGGGCGGCCGGTCCTGCTCGAGCGCTACCCGGACGGCGCGGGCGGGAAGTCGTTCTTCCAGAAGCGGGTGCCCTCCGGTGCCCCGGAGTGGCTGCGCACCACCGTCGTCGCCACCCCGAACGGCACCACCTCGAACGCCCTGGTCGCCGTCGACCTCGCCCACATCGTCTGGGCCGTGAACATGGGCTGCCTGGGCTTCCACGTGTGGCCGTACCTCGCGACCGACCCCGCGCACACCGACGAACTGCGCATCGACCTCGACCCGCAGCCCGGGGTCACCTTCGACGAGGTGCGCGCCGCGGCGCACGAGGTGCACGCGCTCTGCGAGGAGCTCGGCATCGACGCCCGCCCGAAGACGACCGGCTCACGGGGACTGCACGTCTACGCACGGCTCCTCCCCCGCTGGGACTCGACGCAGGTCCGGGCGGCGGCGGTGGCGCTCGCCAGAGAGCTCGAGCGGCGCCGGCCCGACCTGCTCACCGCCGCGTGGTGGAAGGAGGAGCGGGGGCGCAGGGTGTTCGTGGACTTCAACCAGAACGCCCCGCACAAGACGGTGTTCGGCGCGTGGTCGGTCCGCCCGAGGGTGGGCGCGCAGGTCTCGACCCCGATCGCGTGGGACGAGGTCGACTCGGTGGAGCCCGACGAGCTGACGCTGGACACCGTGCCGGCCCGCGTCGCCGAGCGCGGCGACCCGTGGGCAGACCTCGGCGACCCACCTCAGTCGATCGAGGTGCTGCTCGAGTGGTTCCAGCGCGACCTCGCCGACGGGCTGATGGACGCGCCCTGGCCTCCCGTGTACCCCAAGCAGCCGCTCGAGCCGCCCCGGGTGGCGCCGAGCCGGGCCCGGCGGCAGTAGCCCTGCAGTAGCTCGGCAGTAGCTCAGCGCGCAGCACGCCGACAGCCGGTGTGGGCAGAACCACCCGGTTGACCGACGCGGCCCGGTCCGTAACGTGCTTCGCGGCGACCGCATCGCTCGTGCTGCCGGCGTCCGGCGCGGGTGCCGCACCGCTCCCCGACG
>CBFGTJ010000023.1:0-25862 GCA_965651815.1 uncultured Microthrixaceae bacterium
TTGCGGACGAACGCCGTGTAGCTGGTCTGGCCCACGCCCGCGGTGCCGCCGTTGAGCTTCAGGTCGGCGACACGGGTCGGCGAGTCGATCCCGTCGGCGATCATCGCCACCGGGCCGTTGGTGAGCGCATCGAAGGACGCGTTCACGTTCGACACCGTGGGTGCCGTCGCGTTCAGGCCACGCTGCCAGTTCTGGCCGTAGCCGCCCACGATCTGCAGGCCCTCGACGACGTTGAACTTCGGGTAGGTGCCGCCGGCGACGTAGACGTCGGTCTTGCCGGTGGCCACCGCACGCACCTGGCCCTGGTTGATCGACGCGCAGGGCGAGCTGACCGTGCCGCAGGTGCTGTTGTCGGCGCCGCCGGAGGACTTCACGAAGATCGCGTCCAGGGTGCCGTCGATGCCGTCGCAGTTCTGGTCGATGCCGTCACCGGCCTCGTCCGGAGCGCCCGGGTAGACGTTCGGGTCGTTGTCGTTGCAGTCGTCCGGCGGGAAGAACCCGTCGCCGTCCCCGTCACCGATCGCGGTGATCGTGATGGAGTCGGTGTCGGTCGCCCCGTCGTCGTCGGTGACGGTGAGCACCGCGGTGTACACGCCCGGAGTCGTGTAGTTCGCGGTCGCGGTGACGCCGCTCCCGCTGGTTCCGTTGCCGAAGTCCCACGAGTAGCTGACGATCGTTCCGTCGGGGTCGACGGACCCCGACGCGTTGAACGCCACCGACAGGGGCACGTTGCCCGAGGTGGTGCTCGCCATCGCCACTGCGGTCGGCTTCGTGTTGGTCGGGCCGCCTCCGCCACCCGGCGGCTGGGGGTCGCATGCCGCCCCCACCAACGCCAGGGCCGCGAACAGCGGCACGGCCCACGCCAGTCTCTTCATCGGGTTCCCCCTCGCTAGGACGCCGCCTCCAGCACGACGGACCCCGTAATCGCTACCCGAAGACTGAACGTGGGTCAACCTTTTCGGGCAGCTTTGCCCGGGGGGTGGAATCCGGCCCGCGCCCCACGGGTCCACGCGGCGCGGCACCGGTGCTCGTTAGGGTGATCGCCCATGAGCACCTCACGACGTCCGAGCCTGCTGTGGAGAACGTTCGTACTCACCGGTGTCGGCACCGCCACCGCGGTGACCGTGAGCGACGCCGCGTGGGAGCGCTGGCAGAGCGTCTTCGGGGACTCGGTGCCGCGGGAGGCCTTCTCGGGCTTGCTCGCCGGGACGGCGGGCCTGCACGTGGTCGAGGCCGGCGCGGCGCTGGTGTCGGCCAAGCGGGGCGGGCTCGAGAAGCCCGGCCGCTGGGCGCTGTCGACCCTCCTGTGGGGCTTCCCGGTGCTGCGCCGCCTGCGCAAGGCGAAGAAGGCGGGCGAGGCCCCGGCG
This sequence comes from uncultured Microthrixaceae bacterium, assembly GCA_965651815.1. GTDB lineage: Bacteria > Actinomycetota > Acidimicrobiia > Acidimicrobiales > Microtrichaceae > CBFGTJ01. The sequence goes on from CBFGTJ010000023.1 coordinate 1,368, forward strand.
GTGTCGGCGCCCACCCGTGCGGTGAAGAAGGCGGAGAAGAAGGCCGCGAAGCAGGCGACCAAGGCCGTGGGCAAGAAGGCCACCAAGAAGGCTGAGAAGAAGGCGGCCAAGACGGCCGCGAAGGCGCCCGTCGCCGCCGCTGCCTGACCCGCGCTCCTTCCTCCCTCCCCGTTCTGTGTCCCGGAAGTGAGGGTGCACCCTCACTTCCGGTGAACAGATCGGGAGGGGCCGGGGCTCAGTGGTCCCCGGGCCTCAGTAGTGCCAGGGGAAGGGTGACCAGTCCGGGTCGCGCTTCTCGAGGAACGCGTCCCGGCCCTCGGCCGCCTCGTCGGTCATGTAGGCGAGCCGGGTCGCCTCGCCCGCGAACAGCTGCTGGCCGACGAGCCCGTCGTCGACGAGGTTGAACGCGAACTTCAGCATGCGCTGCGCGGTCGGGCTCTTGCCGTTGATGATCCGGCCCCACTCCAGCGCGACCTCCTCGAGCCGGTCGTGGTCGACCACCGCGTTGACGGTGCCCATCCGGTGCCCGTCCTCCGCGGAGTACTCCTGGCCGAGGAAGAAGATCTCGCGGGCGAACTTCTGGCCGACCTGGCGCGCCAGGTACGCCGAGCCGAACCCGCCGTCGAAGCTCGCGACGTCCGCATCGGTCTGCTTGAACCGCGCGTGCTGGCGGCTCGCGATCGTGAGGTCGCACACCACGTGCAGGCTGTGCCCGCCGCCGGCCGCCCAGCCCGGCACCACGCAGATCACGACCTTCGGCATGAAGCGGATCAGCCGCTGGACCTCGAGGATGTGCAGCCGGCCGCTGCGGGCGGGGTCGATCGCCTCCGCCGTCTCCGCCGGGGCGCCGGACTCGTCCTCGACGGTGTAGCGGTAGCCGTCGCGGCCGCGGATCCGCTGGTCGCCACCGGAGCAGAACGCCCACACCCCGTCACGGGGCGACGGGCCGTTGCCGGTGAGCAGCACGCAGCCGACGTCGGAGGTCGTGCGCGCGTGGTCGAGCACCCGGTACAGCTCGTCCACGGTCGAGGGGCGGAACGCGTTGCGCACCTCGGGCCGGTTGAACGCGACGCGCACCGTGCCCTGGTCCTTCGCCCGGTGGTAGGTGATGTCGCGCAGGTCGAAGCCGGGCACCGGGTCCCAGGCCTCGGGATCGAACAGCTCGGAAGGGGGTTCGGCCATGGCGGCGAGTGTACGGCCCCTCCCCCGACCCCCTTCCAGCGGCCCCCACCCCGATCTGTTCACCGGAATTGCGGGTCCATCCTCAGTTCCGGGACACAGAACGGGAGGGGACGGGACCCAGAACGGAGGGGACGGGACCCGGAACCGGGATCAGGCGGCGTGGAGCTCGTCGACGAGCTCGCCGAGCAGGTCGTCGCCGAGCTCGTAGGGCAGGTACACCGCGACCCGGCGGGCGTGCTCGGCGTAGCGCCGCGAGATCGCCGCGCCGACCTCGGCGGGGGTCCCGCGCACGCAGATGCGCGCGAGCAGGTCGTCGTCGATGAGCGACGACAGCTCGTCCCACCGGCCCTCCCGGGTGAGCCGGCGCGCCTCGGGCTGCACGTCGCCGTACCCCTCGACCTCGAGCACCGGCCGGTACGCGGGCGTCGACGCGTAGAAGCCGAGCAGCGCGCGGCAGCCGGCGTCGGCCGCGGCGAGCTCCGCCTCGTCGCGACCCGCGCACACGATCAGCTCGGGCAGCAGCTCGAACGGGCCAGCGGTCGGATCACGCCGCTCGAGCCCCCGGGCGACCGCGGGGAGGGTGTGCTCGGTGAACCAGCGCTCCGAGGTGACCGCCATGACCGCGAGCCCGTCGGCCCGCTCGGCGGCCATCTCGGTCATGCGCGGCCCGAGCCCTCCGACGACCACCGGCGGCGGTGCCCACGGACCGGTCGGCGGCGTGAACATCGGGGTCATCAGGGTGTGGGTCCGGTAGGGGCCGCGGTGGTCGAGGGGCGCGCCGTCCTGCCACGTCGCGAAGATCGCCCGCACCGCGTCGACGGTGTCGCGCATGCGGCCGACGGGGTCGTCGAAGTCGACGCCGAAGCGCCGCTCGACGTGCGCCCGGACCTGGCTGCCGAGACCGAGCGTGAAGCGCCCGCCCGACAGCGTGTGGAGGTCCCACGCGGCGTGCGCCAGGTGGATCGCGTTGCGCGGGAACGCGATCGCCACGTTCGTCATCAACGACACGCCCGCCCCCGACGCGAGCGCCAGCGGCAGGAACACGTCGTGGGGCCCCTCGAAGGTGAACACCCCGTCCGCGCCCACCCGGGCCATGCGCGCCGCCTCCTCGGCGGCGCTGGTGAGCCCGTGGATCGGGACCAGGACCTCCACGGGGCGGCTCAGGCGTCCACGTGGCGGTCGGCGACGGCGAGCGCCTCGTCGATCGCCGCGAGGCCCGCGCGCAGGTCGTCCTCGCCGATGACCAGCGGCGGCGCGATGTGCAGCCGGTTGAAGTGCGAGAACGGCCACACGCCCCGCTCCCGGCACGCGGCGACCACCTCGGCCACCGGCGCCGCGGCGTCACCGGCCGCGTTGAACGGGACGAGCGGCTCGCGGGTCGCACGGTCGCGGACCAGCTCGATCGCGAAGAAGCACCCCAGGCCGCGCACCTCGCCGACGCTCGGGTGGGCCGCCGCGATGCGCTCGAGCTCGGGTCGGATGACCTCCTCCCCGAGGCGCCGCGCCCGGCCGGGGATGTCCTCCTCCTCGAAGACGCGGATCGACTCGACCGCCACCGCGCACGCGAGCGGGTGGCCGGAGTAGGTCAGCCCGCCGGGGTAGGCGTGCTCGGCGAACGTGGCCGCGACGTCGCGGTGCACGATGACCCCGCCGAGCGGCACGTACCCGGAGTTCACCCCCTTCGCGAACGAGACCAGGTCGGGCACCACGCCCCAGCGGTCCGCCGCGAACCACTCGCCGACGCGCCCGAACCCGACCATGACCTCGTCGCAGATCATGAGGATGCCGTGGCGGTCGCACAGCTCGCGCACCCCCTGCAGGTAGCCGTCCGGCGGGACGAGCACGCCGTTGGTGCCCACCACCGGCTCGAGGATGATCGCGGCGATCGTGGAGGGGCCCTCCATGGCGATCACGTGCTCGAGGTGCTCGAGCGCGCGGTCACGCTCCTCCGCCTCGGTCGTCGCGTGGAACTCCGACCGGTACAGGTACGGGCCGAAGAAGCGGACCACTCCGGGGATGCCCGGCTCCGACGCCCAACGGCGCGGCTCGCCGGTCAGCGTGATCGCCCCGGCGGTGGCGCCGTGGTAGCTGCGGTAGGCCGACAGGATCTTGTGCCGCCCGGTGTGCAGGCGCGCCATGCGGATCGCGTTCTCGTTCGCCTCGGCACCGCCGTTGGTGAAGAACACGTGCTGGAGCGGACCCCCGGTGCCGTCGGGGCCCGAGCCGGGTGCGTGCCGGACGATCGAGGCGGCCGCCTCGGAGCGCGCGTCGTTCGCGAAGACCGGCGCCACCGTGCAGAGCCGGTCGGCCTGGTCCTTGACCGCCTGCACCAGGCGGGGGTGCTGGTGACCCAGGTTGAGGTAGACGAGCTGCGACGCGAAGTCGAGGTAGCGGTTGCCGTCCGCGTCGTGGAACCACGCGCCCTCGCCGCCGGCGACCGGCATCGGGGAGATCCGCGCCTGCGCCGACCACGAGTGGAACACGTGTGCACGGTCCGCCTTCGTACCCGCCTCGTTGCCCGCCATCTCGGTGCTCGCCATCGTCGCTCCCGGTCCGTCACCTGCGGGGCACCTTCCGGCCCCGGTCCGACCCGATGCTGTCATCCGGGTGGATCGACCGGCGACCGCCGGTACAGTGCTGGGGTCGAGAACGAGGTCGGGGAGGCCATGGGGACGCAACCGACGGCGCTGCGGGCACGCGCGGCCCGTGTGGGGCTGGTGGCATTGCTCGCGGGTGCAGCGGTGGTCGCTGCGTGCGGCCCGCAGCCGGGTGGTGGGTCACCCACCACCACCACGACGATCGTGACCGAGCCGCGCCCGCCGGTGATCCACAGCTTCACCCAGCGGGGCGCCACGGGCGGCGCACCCGCGCTCGTCACCCTCGCGTGGGAGGTCTCCGACCCCAACGGCGACCCGCTGACGTGCCGCATCGACGGCGACGGTGACGGCACCTACGACCTGACCGTCACCAACTGCCAGGTCCCGGGCAGCCGGAACTTCCCGGTCGACTCCCCCGGACCCCACCAGGCACGGCTCGAGGTCCGCGACGGCGACCACGACCCGGTCACCGCGACGCGTGCGTTCGTCGTGACCGCCGACGTCGGCGAGCCGATGGACATCGAGCTGCGCGGGCTCGAGGACCTCGACCCGGCGATCGCCCAGGCGTTCACCGACGCGGCGGCGCGGTGGGAGTCGGTGATCGTGCGCGGCCTGCCGGACTACGTGCCGTCGTCGCCGCGGCCCTCCTGCCTGCCCGAGGACGTCGACCCGCTGCCCGCGGTGCTCGACGACGTGATCGTCGACGTGGCGACCCCGGTGATCGACGGGCCCGGCGAGGTGCTCGGCCAGGCGGGTCCGACGTGCGTGCTCAGCACCACCGAGCTGGGCATCCACGGGATCATCGAGATCGACCTCGCGGACGCCGCGCAGATGCTCGCGAACGGCTCGCTCGGCGAGGTGATCGAGCACGAGCTGGGCCACGTGCTGGGCATCGGCACGCTGTGGGACACCTCGTGGATGCAGCAGGGGCAGCGCCGCCTGCTGCAGGGCAGCGGCACCTCGAACCCGACCTACCGGGGCGCGGCGGGCGTGGCCGAGTGGTCGGCGTTCGGCCGGTCGGGGAACGTGCCGGTCGAGAACTCCGGCGGCCCCGGAACCGCCGAGGCGCACTGGCGCGAGACCACGTTCCACAACGAGCTGATGACCGGGTACGTGAACTGGCCGCCGAACCCGATGAGCCGGTTGACGATCGGGTCGCTCGCGGACCTGGGGTACCGGGTCGACATCCACGCGGCCGACGCGTACTCGCTGCCGGGCGCCGCGGCGCGGCTCCGCCAGCAGCCCGCGCCGGAGGGTGACTGGGAGCGCCCGCCCGTCGGCACCGCCGACTGACGACCCCGAGCCCGCTTCCCCATCCGGCCCCATCCGGCTCTGTTCTGCAGATGACGCCGTTCGAGTCGTCATCCGCCGAACAGAACGGGCGGGGGCGGGGAACGGAACGAGCCGGTCAGCCGGTGAGGTCCGCGGTGACCGAGAGCTTCGTGCCGATCGCCTCGGGCAGGTAGAGGGTCGCGGTCGGGAACCGCGCGAGCGAGTGCCCCCGCGGCGGCTCGAGCAGCACGAGCCGGTCGCCGCGCACGTCGACGGAGTGCTCCTCGAGGCTCCACTCCGCGTCGCGCAGGTCCGGGTCGGTCGAGTGCAGGACCCCGACCAGCACGGTCGTCGGACCGTCCAGCACCAACGTGTCATCGGCCGCATCGTCGCCGCCGCCCTCTCCGTCGGCGCCGCCCGCGACGAGGTCCCAGGTCACCGTGCCGACGTCGTCGGAGGTGCCGAGCTCGACGCTGCGGGTGGGCTCGAGGTCGCTCCCGTCGCCGACCGCCGCCGCGTTCCAGATGCGGCGCTCGCCCTCGAGGAGGAGCACGCCCCGCACGTGACGCCCGGGCGGCAGGTTCGACGCGGTCATCGTGAACGACAGCCGCGCACCTTCCCGGCGCTCGACGCGGTCGAAGGAGGCGGAGGGGACGAACAGCTCGTCGCCGGGCCGCATCGCCGCGCGCAGCAGGTACACGTCGCGGTCGGGGAACCGCTCGAGCAGCGCCGCGTTCCGCGGCCCACGGTCCGCCGCGAAGATCACGTCGCCCTCCAGGCGCGGGTCGTTGCGCAGGAACGGGTACTTCGACATCACGTAGGGGCGGCCGTCGTAGTCGACGATCACGACCGCGTCGGTGAGGTCGTCGGGGATCGCGTCGTGGACCTGCTCGAAGCTGCGGGTGACGCGCCGCTTGTCCTCGAGCTTGTCGGGCAGCGACCACGCGGTGAGCACGGCGAGCAGCACCACGGTCGCACCGACCGGCAGCGCCCGCGGCGGCACCACCGCAGTGATCCCGCGGGCGGCGAGCAGGCTCAGCGCCACCATCGCGGGCACGTAGTAGTGCGGCCCGATGCCGTTGCGCGCGCCCTCGGCCGACAGCACGGTCGCCCACCAGAAGAAGTAGCCGGCCGGGAAGGCGGCGACGAGCGCGACGAGCGTCACCCGCTCCGCGAGCCGCTCGCCGCGCACCCCGCCGACGACGAACCCCACCACGGCGAGCGCGACCAGCAGGATCCCTCCCGGCAGCCAGCTCGGCACCGCAGCGACGTTCTGCCACAGCGCGCTGATCGCGTCGCGCACCTCGTAGGTGATCGTCGGCTCCGTCTCGACGAGCCGCCGGGTGCCGAACCCGAACGTGTTGAGCTCGTCCGCCGCCATGTTCGGGAAGCGAAGGGCGCCGCCGGTGGTGCGCGAGTTGTACCAGAGGGTCAGCAGCCCGGCGGGCACCACGCCCGCGACCGCGACCCCTCCCAGGCGGAGCAGTGCGGACGCGCCGGCGTCGGTGCGACGCAGCAGCCGGAGCGCGGCGAGCACCACGACGGGGACCATCCAGAGCACGACGTCCATCGGCCGGACGAGCAGCGCGGCGCCGGTGAGCACGCCCCCGGCCAGCGCGAGGCGGACCGACGCGCGGTTCGCCGCCGCGAGCAGCGCCCACGACGCGGCGAGCAGCAGGAGCACGGTGAGGCTGTAGGTGACGAACAGCGCGGACTGCAGCACCGTCATCGGTGAGAGCGCGACGAGGCCCGCGCCCCACAGCGCGACCCGCCGGTCGCCGAGGAGGTTGCGGGTGAACCCGTAGGCCGCGGGCACGGTGAGCGCCGCCACCAGCGCGAGCCCGAGCCGCATCGAGCCCAGCAGCAGGTCCGCCGCCGCGAGGAACAGCGGGAACCCGACCTGATACTCGGTGAAGATGCGCCCCTCGGCCGACCCGCTCAGCCACGGGCGGAAGAACTCGCCGTACTCGTCCTCGGGCAGGGTGAGCATCCCCTCCCGCAGCATCTCGGCCTGGAAGATGTAGACGCCCTCGTCGCGGTCGTCGGAGTGCAGCGGCACGACGTGGAACTGCACGAGCAGGCTGAGCGCGAAGGCGAGCACCGACAGCACCGCGACGATCGCCCCGCGGCGACGGGGCGCCGGTCCGGCTTGGCGGACGCCCGGGCGAGCGCGCGTGGGCAGGTCCTCGAAGGCTGTCCGCATCCGGCACATCATGGTCCGATGCAGGACGACCGGCGCGCACACCTCGTACTGGACCCGCGGCGAGCGGTCGTCGTGATGGGGGTGGTGCTCGCCGTGCTCGTCGCCTGCCACGCCCTCGCGCTGTTCATCCTGCGCGGGCCGGGCGTCGAGGACTTCCCGGGGGGTGCGCCGCTGTCGCGCCTGTTGAACATGGACGGCGAGACGAACCTCCCGGCGTGGTGGTCGGTCACCCTGTTCACCGTCGGCGCGGTGCTGTGCGCGTGCGTCGCGGCCGGCAGCAGGGAGGGGCCGGCGCAGCGGTGGCGACGCCACTGGCTGCTGCTCTCGGGGATCCTCGTGTTCCTGTCGATCGACGAGGGCGCGCTCATCCACGAGGAGCTGTCGCGGCCGCTCACCCGCGCGTTCGACCTCGAGGCGTCGCGCTGGGAGTTCTGGGCGTGGACGGTCCCCTACACCGCGCTCGGCCTGCTCGTCCTGGTGGTGTTCGGCCGGTTCATGCTGGCGCTGCCGAGCTCGACGCGGAACCACCTCCTCGTCGCCGGCGCGGTGTTCGTCGCGGGCGCGGTCGGCATGGAGTTCGTGGGCAGGGAGCTGTGGAACCCGTTCGATCCGAACGACGGCACCTACCTCGCCGCGGTCGGCATCGAGGAGACGCTCGAGATCATCGGGCTGACGGTGATGGTGCGCGGCCTGCTCGTGCACCTGCGCGACCACGTCGGACCGCTCCGCGTCGGGTGGGGCGAACCTTCGCGAACGTTGCAAGAGCCACGGCGCGGCACATGACGCGGTCACTACGCTGCGACACCGGATCAGGTTGCCCGCGACGTTCGACCTGACGGAGAGAAGGGACGTGCTGCAGTGACCACCACCGAGCAGGACATCAACGAGCTGGTGAAGGAAGCGATCGAGGAGATCCGCAACCTCGTCAGCTCGGTCGAGAACGAGGTGCGCCGCGCCGTCGAGCAGATCGAGGACGCGGTGCGCGAGCTGTCACGGCGCGCGAGCGAGGAGGCGTCGGGCGCGACGGACACGATCGCCGACACGATGCGGGAAGCGGCGATCGCCGCGCGGGAGGCAGCGACCGACGTGGTCGAGCAGATGCGTCGCCAGCTCGCGACCGCGAAGCGCGCGCCGGCGAAGAAGGCACCCGCGAAGAAGTCCCCGGCCAGGAAGGCCACGGCACGGAAGTCCCCGGCGAAGAAGACCGCCGCGAAGAAGAGCCCGGCCAAGAAGACCGCGGCACGCAAGACCCCGGCGAAGAAGACCGCCGCCAAGAAGACCGCGGCGAAGAAGGCCCCCGCCAAGAAGACCGCGGCACGCAAGACCCCGGCGAAGAAGACCGCCGCGAAGAAGGCGAGCGCCGCGAGCTGACCGGCCCGCGGCCACCACTCGACGGCCGGCGCGAGGCGGGCGCGCCGGTACCCCACCCGGTGTCCGGGAGTAGCCTCGTCCCCGCGGCTATGGAGGACACATGGATCTGACGGTCGTCGCCATCCCGGGGTTCTTCGCCTCGATGGCGTACGAGGCACGGTGGTTGAAGCGCCGGGCGGAGCGGGAGGGGCCCAGCCCGGTCGACTACGAGCTGCGCGACACGATCGCCAGCCTGTCGATGGGCGTCGGCAGCCTCATCATCCCGCCGCTGACCGCGCAGCTGTTCCGCAACTTCGAGCTCGGCCGGGGCAAGTGGGCCAAGCCGGTGCTCGGGGTGGCCGGCGCGGCGGCGCTCACCGCGGTGGTCGCCGATGCGATCGCCCGCGCCGGTGACCAGGAGGCGGGCGAGGTGCCCGCAGCTCCCGACGGCCCCGCCGCTGCCGATGGTGAGGCCCTCGAGCGAGCCGGCGCCGAGGCGCACGTCGACTCGCACGAGGCCGCCGCTGGCGACCTGCCCTCGCGCGCCACGACCGAGGGCGTCGACGCCGAGCGCTCCGGCGCGCCGACGGCGTCACGGCGCGTCCGCCGCTGGGCCCGTCGGGTGGGCGGCAGCGCGGCGGTGACCGCGATCGCCTCGGCGGGCGTCGCGGCCGCGGCGACGTGGGCGGCGCGCACGTCCGCGCAGCGGCTGTTCAAGAAGCGGGTGCTGCCCGACCTCGGCGGCGGCCCGCTGGCGCTCGCCGCCGCGGTGCTCGGCTGGGACTTCATCTACTACTGGAACCACCGGCTGCAGCACGAGAGCCGGATCCTGTGGGCGATCCACGTCGTGCACCACTCGAGCCAGCGCTACAACCTGTCGACCGCGCTGCGCCAGCCGTGGGCCGACTCGCTCGGCATGTTCGTCCCGTACGGCGCGCTCGCGCTGGCGGGCATCCGGCCGAACCTCATCGAGACGGCGCGCCAGATCAACCTGCTGTACCAGTACTGGATCCACACCGACGCGATCGGGAAGCTCGGCCGCTGGGAGGCGGTGCTCAACACGCCGTCGCACCACCGTGCGCACCACGGCGCGAACTCGCGGTACCTCGACCGGAACCACGGCAGCATCCTCATCATCTGGGACCGGCTGTTCGGCACGTTCCAGCCGGAGGTCGACGAGGACCCCGTCGTGTACGGGCTCACCCGGAACATCGACACCTACAACCCGCTGCGCATCGCCACGCACGAGCACGCGGACATCGTCCGCGACGTGTACCGCTCGCGCAGCTGGTCGGACCGCCTGTCGTTCGTGCTGCGCGGACCGGGCTGGGCCTACGAGCGCCGAGCCGCGCTGGGTGCGGGCGACGCTCCGGTGCCCGCCGCGGTGTCCGGCGACGGCGACGAGCGCGCCGCCTGACCCGATCTGTGCACCGGAATTGAGGGTGCACCCTCACTTCCGGTGCACAGATCGTGCGGTGGGACCGCGTCGGGTTGGGGCGCGGGCAGGCGCCGGTGCCATCATCTGACGCACCGTCAGGAACCGCCTGCGGCGCAGCACCGGGGGAAGTCACATGAGCAGCGGAGCCAACCCGACCGACGTCGTGATCGTCAGCGCGGCGCGCACGCCGATCGCGACCGCGTACAAGGGATCGCTCGTCGGCGTCGACGCGTTCGCGCTCGCCGAGGTCGCGATGGGCGCCGCGGTGCAGCGTGCCGGCGTCGACCCGGAGCTGATCGAGGACATCGGCTTCGGCGAGTCGATGCAGGGTGGCGGCAACATCGGGCGCAACGTCGCGGTGCGGCTCGGGATGACCCAGGTGCCGGGCGTCGCGACCCAGCGCTGGTGCGCGTCGGGCATGGCCGGGGTGCAGTGGATCGCCGCGAACATCGCGGCCGGCATGATCGAGTGCGGCCTCGCGGGTGGCACCGAGTCGATGTCCACCGCGCCCGCGACCTCGAAGCCCGGCCCGGACGGCCAGCCCGCCCCGTGGCTCTCCCCCGGCAACGAGGAGACCCCGGAGGCGCCGCCGTTCAACATGGCGCTCACCGTCGGCGACAACACCGCGCGGATCGCGGGCGTCACCCGCGAGGAGGCGGACGAGTGGGCGTTCCGCTCGCACCAGAACGCGGTGCGTGCGATCGACGAGGGCCGCTTCAAGGACGAGGTCGTGCCGGTGCCGCTCCCCGGTGGCGGTGAGTTCGCGGTCGACGAGCACCCGCGCCGCAACACCTCGCTCGAGAAGCTGGCCTCCCTGCCGCTGCTCAACCCCGACGTCGAGGGCGCGGTGACCACCGCGGGCAGCTCGTCGGGCCTCAACGACGCGGCCGCGGCGCTGGTCCTGTGCTCCCGCGAGTTCGCGGAGCGCCACGGCCTCGAGCCGCTGGGCGTGATCCGCGGGTGGGCCTCCGCGGCGCTGCCCCCGGAGGAGACGGGGCTCGGCCCGACCAAGGCGCTGCCGAAGGCGCTGGCGAAGGCGGGCATCGGGATCGGCGACCTGGCCTCGGTCGAGATCAACGAGGCGTTCGCGTCGATGGCGGTCGCGTCGACCCGCATCCTCGGGCTGGACCGCGAGATCGTGAACGTCAACGGGTCCGGCTGCTCGCTCGGCCACCCGATCGCCTGCACGGGCGCACGCATGATCGTGACGATGGTGAACGAGCTCGCCCGCATCGACGCCCGCTGGGGCGCGGTCGCCATGTGCGCGGCGGGTGGCATGGGCTCGGCCACCGTCATCGAACGCCCCTGACCGCGGCGCCGGCCCTGACCCGCGCCGCCATCCCCTCCCCGTTCCGTTCGTTCGATGACGACCGGAACCGCGTCATCCGACGAACAGAACCGGAGGGGGTTGGGAACGGAACCGGAGGGGGTGGGGAACAGAACCGCCGGGTCAGCCGGTGGGGACCGAGTCCCAGTAGGTGCCGGCGAGCATCGCCTCGAGCGTGGCGCGGTGCATGATCAGGTCGTCGACGTCGTCGGGCCACTCCGCCTCGCCGAAGGCGATCGCGCGCCGCTGCACCTGGCTCATCACGACCCCGTGGCGCAGCGCGGCGTACATCGTGTGGAAGTCGAGGTCCCGGGGCGTGTGCCCGGTCATCGCCTCGTAGGTCGCGGCGACCTCGTCGCGGCGCAGGAAGTGCGGCATCCCGGGCAGCCCCATCGAGGTCGCGAGGTCCTCGAAGAACCGGTGCAGGAAGATCATCCACGCCAGGTCGACCTCGCGGGGTGCGAGGCCCGCCATCTCCCAGTCGAGCACCGCGGCCGGGCGGAAGTCGCGGTACATGACGTTGCCGATCCGGGCGTCGCCCCAGCTCAGCACGGTCGGGCCCTCGTCGTCGGGCCAGTGCTCGTCCAGCCAGTCGAAGCATGCCTCGATCAGCGGTGAGCGGCGCCCGTCGGAGCTGACCCAGCGGTAGTACCCGCGCTGGGCCTCGACGTGCCGGCGCAGCGGCGTGTCGCCGGGCGCGTCGCCGGCCAGGTGGGCGAAGCGCTCCTCGGGCCGCTCGATCCCGTGCAGCTGCGCGAGCACCTCGACCGTGGCCTCCTGCAGGGTCCGCTGCTGCTCGGGGGTCGCGTCGTAGAGCCAGTTGTCGCCGAAGTCGTAGGGCAGCACATCCGGCGGCACCTCGCCCTCGGCGCGTGCCATCACGAAGAACGGCGCGCCGATGTGGGCCGGGTCGAGCTCCAGCCACAGCACCTCGGGCACCGGCAGCCCGGTGAGCTCGCGCACGAGCCGCATGGTCTCGAACTGCGACCCGAGGTCGTAGGTCGGGAACACGGGCACCGCGTCGTCGTCGGGGGCGATGCGCGCCACCAGCGGTCGGTCGACCCGTGCCCCGTCGACGGACCAGCGGGCATCCAGCAGCACGGTCTCGCTCGACATGCCGTTCGCCTCGGGCACGTGCACGTCGGTGACCTCGGGCTTGGCATCCGCGGGCAGCCGGGTGGCGAGCCACCGCTCGAGCGCCGCCCTGGTCGCCTCCGGGTCGCGGCGCGACGACGCCGGACGCGCCGCGGACGCGGCGTCGGGTGCACCCGCGGACGTGCGATCCTCCTGCTGCTCCACTCCGACCCCCCTGGTCCCGCACCGGCCCCCGCCGTGCGTGGCCAGTGTGCCACCGCCCGCGCCACGCGGGTGCCCCGCAGCGGACGAGCGCCGTGCCGCGGCGCCCGTCCCCGCAGCGCAGCGGGGCGGTGCGTCAGCCGGCGGTGAGGCCCAGGTCGGCCGAGAGGATGGAACCGTGGATCGCGCGGCCGTCCTCGGACGCGACGAACGCGAAGAACGCGGCGATGTCCTCCGGGCGGGACATCCCCCGGAAGCCCATGTAGGGCTGCATCAGGTCGACGTCCACGCCCTCGGGGATGTGGAAGCCGTGGGTCAGGCTGGTCGCGACCCCGCCCGGCGCGATCGCGTTCACCCGCACCTTCGTCTTCGCGAGCTCCATGGCGAGCGAGCGGGTCAGCTGGATGACCGCCCCCTTCGTCATCGAGTAGGCGACCGTGTACGCGGTGCCCATCAGGCCGGCGTTCGACGCGATGTTGACGATGTTGCCGTCGGTCTCGAGCAGGTGCGGCACCGCCGCCTGGCAGAGGAAGAACGGGCCGTCGACGTTCACCGCGAACATCAGCCGGTACTGCTCCTCGGTGACGTCGGTGAGGTGGTCGGCGCGCGACACCCCGGCGATGTTGCCGAGCACGTCCAGCCGGCCGAGCTCGTCGACGCACTGCTCGACCGCGGCGACGCATTCGGCGCGCTCGCCGACGCTGCCGGCCCGGGTGACGATCGTGCCCCCCGCCGCGGTCACCTCGTCCTCGAGCGACGCGAGCCCGTCCTTCGCGATGTCGAGCGCGAAGACCGCTGCGCCCTCGGCGGCCAGGCGCAGCGCGGTGGCGCGGCCGATGCCGGATGCGGCGCCGGTGAGGAGCGCGACCTTGCCCTCGAAGCGCCCCTGGATGGGCCCACCCCCGGAGGGGCTGCCCTCGGACCGGTCCGCAGTTCCTTCGCTCATCGTTGCTCCTGCCCGGGCGTCCGCCCGCTCTGGCCCCGCCGAGACCGGCGTCGGCACCCCCGATCGGCGAGGCGCTGGGGTCGCGCCTACGATCCCCGGAAAAGCTGACACATCGTCAGTTCGTTCGCCAACGGGGGGTTCGAAGTGGGAACGGATGCGACAGCTCCTGAGCAGTTCACGCTCGCCGGCGTGAACGAGACGGTCGCCGCGGCGATCCCGGAGCGTGAGGCGATCGTGTACGGCGACCGCCGGTTCACCTTCGCCCAGCTCGCCGAGCGCAGCCGCCGGCTCGCGTCGTACCTGCACGGACGGGGCCTCGGTTGCCACACGGAGCGCTCCGACCTGCCGCCCCACGAGTCGGGCCAGGACCACGTCGGGCTCTACCTGTACAACGGCAACGAGTACATCGAGGGCATGCTCGGCGCGTTCAAGTCGCGGGTCGCGCCGTTCAACGTGAACTACCGGTACGTCGCCGAGGAGCTGCGGTACCTGTTCACCAACTCGCGTGCCCGCGCGGTCATCTACCACGCGTGCTTCGCGCCCACGCTGGCGGACGTGCTGCCCGAGCTGCCCGACGTCGAGGTGCTGATCCAGGTCGACGACGGCTCCGGCGAGGCGCTGCTGCCGGGGGCGGTCGACTACGAGGAGGCGCTGGCGGGCGCGGACCCCGAGGGCCCTCCGGTCGAGCCGTCCCCCGACGACCTGTACATCCTCTACACGGGCGGCACGACCGGCATGCCCAAGGGCGTGCTGTGGCGGCAGCACGACATCTTCATGAACGCGATGGGCGGCAAGGAGGTGGGCACCTGGATCGAGGTGCACTCCAGCGACGAGATCGCCGAGAAGGCGCGCAACAACGCCGGGTTCAAGCTGATGCCGCTGCCGCCGCTCATGCACGGCGCGTCGCAGTGGGCGAGCTTCATGATGCTGAACAGCGGGTCGACGCTGGTGATGCCGACGAGCCGCAACCTCGACCCCGCCGAGGCCTGGGAGCTCGTGGACCGCGAGGGCGTCCAGTCGTTCACGGTCGTCGGCGATGCGATGGCACGGCCGCTGCTCGAGGAGTTCCGCACCGGCCGCCACGACGGCAGCACGCTGATGGTCTTCGGCAACGGGGGCGCGCCGTTCAGCGCCGCGCTCAAGGAGGAGATCCTCGAGGCGATGCCGAACGTGATGGTGAACGACTCGGTCGGCTCGTCCGAGACCGGCGCGCAGGCGAGCCACCTGTCGGTCAAGGGCGGGGTGCAGACCGGGAAGTTCTCGCCCGGCCCGGGTGCCACGGTCGTGAGCGAGGACCTGTCGCGGGTGCTCGAGCCGGGCCACGACGGCATCGGCTGGCTCGCGCAGAGCGGCTCGGTGCCGCTCGGCTACCTCGGGGACGCCGACAAGACCGCCCGCACCTTCCCGACGATCGACGGGGTGCGCTACGCGGTGCCGGGCGACCGCGCGATCCGGCGGGAGGACGGCTCGATCGAGCTGCTCGGTCGCGACTCGCAGTGCATCAACTCCGGCGGCGAGAAGATCTTCGTCGAGGAGGTGGAGATGGCGATCGTGTCGCACCCCGCCGTGGCCGACGTGGTGGTGTGCGGCCGCCCGAGCGAGCGGTGGGGTTCGGAGGTGACCGCGATCGTGCAGCTCGTGCCCGACGCCCGGGTGACCGAGGACGACCTGTCCCAGCACGCCGAGCGGTCGATCGCCCGCTACAAGCTGCCCAAGGCGTGGGTGTTCGTCGACGAGGTCGTGCGCTCCCCCGCCGGCAAGGCCGACTACCGCTGGGCCAAGCAGCTCGCGGCGGCCTCCATCGGCTGAGGACCGCCGCCCCCTCCCCTGTTCTGTTCGGCCGCCGTCAAGGGTTCCCTTGACGGCGGCCGAACAGAACCGGAGTTGGGCGGGGTCGGGTCCGACGCGGTCAGAAGCCGGCGCCGACCAGGTGGAACCAGTCGGGTTCCGGCGGGTCGGGGTCGGGCACCCAGTCGCCCGGGTCGGGCAGGTGCCGGTCGGTGAGCCCGCCGAGCAGCATCCGGAAGAAGCGGTGGTCCCAGCGCGGGCGCCGCATCCGGACCTCGCCGAGCGGGTCGCCGAACAGCTCGTGCGGCAGGCCCATGCGCAGCACGACCATGTCGAGGCTCGGGATCACGACGAGCAGCTGGTCGAACATGCCGGTGAGGCCGAACGCGTCCTCCGGCACCGCCGGCAGCCACCGCCGCTCCAGCACCTCCTGGGCGGGGAACCCGGCGGTGATCATCCGCTCGGCCGAGTTGTCCCACCACAGGAACCCGTAGGCGGGGTTCGCCTCGGTGCCGGTGGCCGCCGCCCGCACGTAGGCCGGGTCGACGAGCGTCCGGCCCCGCCACCGGCCCTCCGCGAGCAGCAGGGAGCCGATCCGGCCGAACGACCGCGGTGCCATGTCCAAGAACGCGAACCCGTGGCTGCGTCCGGCGCCGTCGCGCGCCCAACGCCAGTCCGTGCGCGGGATGCCGATGGGCCCGAACAGCTCCCGCTGGGCGAACTCCTGCAGGTCCTCACCCGTGGCCGCCTCCACGACGGCGACCAGCACGGTGACGGCCACCTGGGCGTACACGTAGGTGGTGCCGGGCTCGGCCTCGAAGGGCCGCTCGAGCACCCTCGCGACGGAGTCGAGCAGCGCCGCGGCGTTGAGGTCGTTGGCCCACGCGAACCGCAGGCCCGAGGTCTGGGTGAGCAGGTGCCGGACGGTGATCGCCGCGTGCGCCGGCGAGAGCCCGTCGAGGTGCTCGCCGATCGGGTCGTCGACCGACAGGTGTCCGAGCGTCACCGCCCGGCCGACCAGCAGCGACACCACCCCCTTCGTCATGCTCCACGCGGGCAGCGGCGTCCACTCCGTGGACGGGTCGTTGCCGCTCGTCCCGACCAGGCAGTGGCCGCGGTACACGCGCAGCGACTGCGCGCCGCGGGCGGTGCCGTAGGTGAGCGCGTCGACGACCGCCCTGCGGTCCAGCGCCGCCTGCTCCGGCTCGACGCGGCGGAACTCCTCACCCGCACGGGGCTGCGGGCAGGTCTGCGGGGCCGGGGCGGGCGTGCGGGGCGATGCGCCGGACGAGCCGCCCGAGCCACCGGAGCCGGCCCCTGGCAGCAGCCCGCCGCCGACCCGGGGCGGCAGGCACGCCGAGGTCGCGGCCAGCACCAGGACGACCGCGACCCACCGCGCGGTGCCCGCGACCCCCGCTCGCCCTCGCCCCACCGTGCCTCCCCGACGTCGCCCGCCCAGCCCCTCCCGGCCGGTCCAACCGGGGCAGGATCGCGGACGAGCCCGTCGGCGGGCAACCTCGTCCGGACGATCCCGGCCGGCGAGGGCCGCCGACGGTGAACCTTGATCGCAGCGCCGGGATCGAGGAGCCTGCTGCCATGAGCACCGACACCGTCGACCAGGTGAGCCACGCCGACGCCGCGGGGATCGACACCCGACCCTTCGACGCGGACAACCACTACTACGAGGCGCTCGACGCGTTCACCCGCCACCTGCCCGAGGGCTGGGGCCCGCGCACGATCCAGTGGGCGGAGATCGACGGCCGCAAGTACCACGTGATCGGCGGGCGCGTCTCCCGTGCCGTGGTGAACCCGACCTTCGACCCGGTCGCGCAGCCCGGCGTGCTCAAGGACTACTTCCGGGGCAACCCCAACGGCGACAACCCGCTCGAGCTGCTGCGGGCGCGCGAGCGCATCCGCCCCGAGTACCGCGACCGCGACGCCCGCCTGGCGACGATGGACGCCCAGGGCGTCGGCCGGGTGTGGATGTTCCCGACCCTCGGCATGGTCTACGAGGAGGAGCTGCGCCACGACCCGGAGGCGGTCACGGTGCTGTTCCGCTCGTTCAACCGCTGGGTCGAGGAGGACTGGGGCTTCGCCCACCGGGACCGCATCTTCGCGGCGCCGTACCTGACGCTCGCGGACGTCGACTTCGCGTGCAGCGAGCTGGAGTGGGCGCTCGACCGTGGCGCCCGCACGATCGTGATGCGGCCCGCGGCGCCCACCACCGCGACGGGCCAGCGGCCGCCGACCGACCCGATGTTCGACCCGTTCTGGGCCCGGGTGAACGAGGCGGGCATCACCGTGGTCGTGCACGCCGGCGACTCGGGCTACAGCTCGAACGGCTACGCGACCGACGGGTTCTCCTCGAGCTTCAAGAGCGGCGTGCCGCAACCGATCAAGATGCTCCAGCTCGAGCGTCCCATCGAGGACTTCCTGTCGTCGCTCGTGTGCGACCTGCTGTTCCAGCGGTTCCCGAACCTGCGGATCGCGTCGGTCGAGAACGGCTCGGGGTTCCTGCGCGGCCTGTTCCACCGCCTGCACGCGCTCGGCCGCAAGCTCGCCGGCTGGTTCCCCGAGGACCCGGTCGAGACGTTCCGCCGGCACATCTGGATCAACCCGTTCTGGGAGGACGACGTCCACGAGGTCCTCGACCTGATGGGTCCCGACCGGGTGATCTTCGGATCCGACTGGCCCCACATCGAGGGCATGCCCGCGCCCCTCGACTACCTGGAGGAGCTCGGCGGCCTCCCCGAGGACGTCGTCGAGAAGGTCATCCGGCACAACACGGCGGAGCTCAACCAGCCCCGACCCGCGTGAACCCGCGCCGTTGCAGGCGTCCCGCGCACCCCTGAGCGCGCGGGGGCCGGCCACGTCGGCACGAACCGCGGAAAATTGAGTCAAGTTCGTCGCGGCCGTTGCCGACCCCCGAGTCATGTTCTCGACCAGCGGGCGGCGGGCCGCCACGGCACCCCGGCACCACACGCACCTCACACCCGCGATCAGGTGGGTCGCCTCGATGCTGGTCGCCGGCGTGGTGGTGGCCTCGTGCGCGGCCGCACCGGCGGACGCCCCGAAGTGGGAGCCGCCGCCACCGCCCAAGGGGAGCCTCGTCCCCGTGCCGTCGAACAAGGGGACGAAGCCCGCGTCGAGCTTCGTCGCCAAGGGCGACCGGACCATCGGCGGGTGCAAGGTGTTCCCCCGGGACCACTTCCTCAACGCCCGCGAGGTCGACACGCTGCCGGTGCACCCCCGGTCCGCGGAGTACGTGCGGTTCCTCGGCGGCAAGGACACCCCGATCAAGGTGCCGAGGTCCACGCTCTGGGAGGGCTCGCGCCCCGGCATGCCGATCAACGTCGTGGACTCCCGCCAGATCGGCATGAGCGAGGTGCAGCTCAACACCGGTTGGAGCAGCCGCGGGTGGTTCGGCGGCTACCCGATCCCGAAGAACCCGCGCATCCAGGGCGACCCCGGCGCGGCGTGGGACCGCCACCTGCTCATCGTCGACGTCGCGGACTGCACGGCCTACGAGCTCATCCAGTACGACCCGCTGATCCACCGGCTCACCGGGCTGCACACCGCGATGTCCGGCGTGCGGTACTCGCTGTCCACCACCGACATGCCGCTCAAGACCACGAACGTCGCGAACACGCCGATGATCGGCCAGTACGTGATGGTCGACGAGGCGAACTCCGGCAAGGTCGAGCACCCGATCGCGTTCTGCTCGAGCACCACCGGCAAGGGCGTGACCTGGCCCGCCCGGATGAGCGACGGGCAGTGGGACCGTCCGGACGCACCACCGATCGGCACCTGGATGCGGCTCCGCCTGGACGTCCCCATCGGCCACCTCAAGGGGCAGGCACGGGCGATCGCCGAGGCGATGCGCGAGCACGGGCTGGTGCTCACCGACACCTGCGGCCACCGGTTCAGCGTGCTCGGCGAGAACTCGCCGCACTGGAACAAGTCCGAGATGGCCGCGCTCGCGAAGCTGACGGTCGCGGACTTCGAGGCGGTCGACGCGTCGCTCATGAAGCGCTCCGACGACAGCTTCCGGATCCGCTGAGCGTCGGCCCCGCACCCGCGCCCCCTTCTTCCAGCCCCTTCCAGCCCTCCAGTCCGGATCTGTTCACCGGAAGTGAGGGTGCACCCTCAGTTCCGGGACACAGAACGGGTGGCTGCGTAGGTTGGTCGCCCATGAGCGACCGCGCCGGACCCGCGACCCGGATCGTGCGGGCGATCCTCGCCCTGCCCGATCCCGTGATCGACCGCCTCGCCGGCGGGCCCCCGATCGTGCTCGACGGTCGGGTCCTCAACCGCCGGGTGCAGGCGATGATCCACATCGGGGAGCGCCTGGGGCTCACGCCGAACGAGGATGACGACTCCGTCGAGGAGCGCCGGGAGCGGCTGGCGCGCGCCGCGGCGCTGGCGATGCCGAAGCGCACCGGCATCCACACCTCGGACCGGCGGATCCCCGGGCCGGCAGGCGAGATCCCGGTGCGGATCTACCGGCGGTACGGGATCACCGAGGTCGCCCCGGCGATCGTGTACCTGCACGGCGGCGGTTGGGCCACCGGCGACCTCGAGACCCACGACGGGACCTGCAGGGTGCTCGCGGACCAGAGCGACTGCGTGGTGGTGGCCGTCGACTACCGCCTCGCCCCCGAGCACCCGTTCCCGGCCGCGGTCGACGACGCGGTCGCCGCGTACCGGTGGGTGCACCAGCACGCGGACGAGCTGGCGATCGAGCCCGGCCGCGTCGGCGTCATGGGTGACAGCGCGGGCGGCAACCTGGCCGCGGTCATCGCGCAGGTCACCCGCGACACCGACGTGCCGCCGCCGGTGGCGCAGTGCCTCGTGTACCCGGCCACCGACATGCGGATGCGGGAGCCCTCCCACGAGACCTTCTCGGCCGGGTTCTTCCTGACCCGCGCGGCGATGCACTGGTACCGGCGGGCGTACGTGCCCGACGAGGCGGACTGGGACTCGCCGCTCGCGTCGCCGATCGAGCAGACCGACCTCAGCGGCCTCGCGCCGGCGTTGGTGGTGACCGCCGGGTTCGACCCGCTGCGGGACGAGGGGCGCCGCTACGCGGAACGCCTCGCGGAGGCCGGGGTCCCGACCCGCTACCGCTGCTACGACGACCTGGTCCACGGGTTCTTCGGCATGGGCATCCTGCCCGGCGGCGTCGAGCTCGTGAGCGAGATCTGCGCGGCGATGGGCGACCTCATGCACGACGACCCCTGAGCCGACCGGCCGGCGGCGGCACGGAACGAGAACGCGTTCTAGTCTGGGGGCCGGCCGAGGACCGGGGGGTTCGCCATGACCATGACGGCGGAGGACCGCTACACGATCATCTCCGCGGACTGCCACGCCGGCGGCAGCCACGAGATGTACCGCGAGTACCTCGAGCAGCGGTACCTCGACGACTTCGACGCGTGGCGGGCGAAGTACCGCAACCCCTTCCGCGACCTGCAGGACGGCGGGCGGGTCCGCAACTGGGACGACGACCGCCGCAACTCCGACCTCGAGGCCGACGGCATCGTCGCGGAGGTCGTGTTCCCCAACACGGTGCCGCCGTTCTTCCCCAGCTTCGTGCTCTTCGCCCGCCCGCCGAAGCCGGAGGAGTACGAGCACCGGCTCGCGGGGATCCGGGCGCACAACCGCTGGCTCGCGGACTGGTGCGCCAGGTTCCCCGAGCGCCGCGCCGGCATCGGCCAGGTCTTCCTCAACGACGTCGACGACGCGATCGAGGACGTGCGCTGGATCAAGGAGCACGGCCTGCGCGGCGGGATCCTCATCTCCGCGGTCCCGCCGGACATCGACTACGTGCGCCCCCTCTACGACCCGTACTACGACCCGCTGTGGGCGGTGTGCGAGGAGCTCGAGGTCCCGATCAACTCCCACGGCGGGACCGGCCTGCCGAACTACGGCAACTACCCCGCCTCGGCGCTGCTGTTCATCAGCGAGGTCACCTTCTACTCACAGCGCCCGTTCGTGCAGCTGCTGCTGTCGGGTGTGTTCGAGCGGTTCCCCCGCCTCAAGTTCGTGATGACCGAGATGGGCTGCGCGTGGCTGCCGCCGATGCTCCAGCAGCTCGACGGGTACCTGAAGTCGATCCGCGACACCGGCCGCATCGGCGAGCTGCGCTTCGCGGAGGAGCACGTGCTGCCGCTCACCGCCACCGAGTACTTCCAGCGCAACTGCTGGGTGGGCGTGTCCCAGCCGGGCGCGGCGGACGCCGCGGCGCTCGACGAGATCGGTCCCGAGCGGTTCATGTGGGGCAGCGACTACCCGCACAACGAGGGCACCCACCCCTACACGCGGGAGCACCTGCGCCAGCGGTTCTGCGACGTGCCGCCCGAGCGGCTCCAGCAGGTGCTCGCCGGCAGCGCCGCCTCGCTGTACGGCTTCGACCTCGACGCGCTCGCACCGCTCGCCGCGAAGTTCGGCCCGACCGTTGCCGAGCTGGCCGAGCCGCTCACGGAGCTGCCCGAGCACCCGAACGAGGCGCTGCTGCGCTGAGCACCGGCCGCTGGGCACCAGCCGCTGGGCACCGGCTGCTGGGCACCGGCCGCTGGGCCAGGGCGGGACGCCGCGGCGCCCGCGCCGGTGGTCAGCCGACGGGCTCGGCGCCGAACGCGTCGGCGGGCCCGCCGGCCGCGCCCGCCCCACCTGCCGGCGTCGTGCCAAGGGGACGCTGCAGGTCGGCGGCCTCGTCGGGGAGGAACCGCCAGGCGACGAGCCCGGCGACGGCCACGACGGCCGCGGCGACGAGCAGCGAGAACCCGAACCCGTCCATCCAGGCGACCCTCGCGGTGTCGGCCAGCACGGCGCCGCTGCCGTCGGGAGCGCGTTCGGCGACCGAGAGCGCACCGGCGAGCGACCCGGACACGAGCGGGCGGACTGCCTCGGGGACCGCGTCGATCACGCCGGCGAGCCCGGAGGTGTAGTGCGACGCGAGGAGGCTGCCGAAGATCGCGACGCCCAGCGAGCCGCCCAGCTCGCGTGTGGTGTCGTTCATCGCGGACCCCATGCCGGCCTTGTCGCGGGGCACCGTCGACATGAGCAGGTCGGTCGTGGGCGACATGGCGGTGCCCATGCCGGCGGCCATCACGAGGAACCCGCCGATGAGCAGCGGGTAGTTCTCGACGACGCCGACCGAGCCGACGACCGCGATGCCCGCCGCGACCAGCCACATGCCGGTCGCGACGACCCGGCGCTTGCCGAACCTGGCCGCCAACCGGGCGGACTGGGGCGCCGCGATGACCATCACCACCGAGATCGGCAGGAGTCGGACCGCGGCCTCGAGCGGGCTGTACTCCCACACGAGCTGCAGCATCTGGCTCATCGAGAAGAACGAGCCCATCAGCGCGAAGAACACCATCGTGAGGATGAGCGACGAGGTGCCGAACGCCCCGATGCGGAACAGGCGCACGTCGAGCATCGGGTCCGCCGCGCGCAGCTCCCACCACACGAACGCGAGGAGCACCACGACGCCGAGCCCGCCGACCCCGAGCGTGCGTGCGTCGAGCCAGCCGTGCACGGGACCCTCGATGATGGCGTAGACCACCGCGCTGAGCCCGACCGCGGACAGCACCGCGCCCGGGACGTCGAGCGGCGCGTGGTGCTCGCCGCGGGAGCGCGGCACGAGCGCCGCGCCCAGCACCAGCGCGGCGACCACGAACGGCACGTTGACGGCGAACACGTGGTTCCACTCGCCGTGCTCGAGCACGAAGCCGCTGAGCAGGGGGCCGATGGCGGCGCCGCCACCGGAGATCCCCGCCCAGGTCGCCACCGCCCGCGCCCGCTCGCTCGGCGGGAACACGTTGGTGATGATCGACAGGGTGGCCGGCATGACCATCGCCGCAGCGGCACCCATCACGATGCGGGCGCCGATGAGCTGGGTCGCGGTCTCGGCGAGCGTCGCGGCGTAGGTCGTCGACAGCCCGAACAGCACCAGGCCCGCCTGCAGGATGCCCTTGCGCCCGTAGCGGTCGCCGAGGTTGCCCGCGGCGAAGAGCAGCCCGGCGAACACCAGCGAGTAGGAGTCGACGAGCCACTGCAGCTCCGAGTTGGAGGCGTCGAGCTCGCGGCTGAGGCTCGGCAGCGCCACGTTCAGCGACGTGTTGCCGACCATGATGATCAGCAGGCTGAGGCAGAGGACCCCGAGGGTCCACCAGCGCCGGCGGTAGACCTCCGGGTCGATCCCGTGTGGATGGGCGTCCAGCGTCAACGTGGGCTCCGAGCTCGAGTCGCAGGGGTGTTGGGGGGGACGGCCGTGGGGCCGTGGCGCGGACCGGGCGGGGCGACCCTGCCGGAGCCGGCTGGCAACTCTGCCACATGGCATGAATGACATCAAGCACCCGGGTCCGGTAGCGTGGGGCACATGCCGTCAGCCCAGATCGAGGCCCCCAACCGCCGGGAGCGGCGCGTCATGGAGACGCGCCGGGCGATCATCGCCGCGGCGCGGGACCTGTTCGAGGAGCACGGCTACGCGCAGACCACCGTCGAGCAGATCGCGGACGCGGCGGACGTCGCACCCCGCACGTTCTTCCGCTACTTCCCCACCAAGGAGTCGCTGCTGTTCGCCGAGCTGGACGAGCTGCGCAACCAGATGCTCGCGGCGCTCGAGGCGCGACCCGAGGACGAGCCGCCGCTGCGCTCCCTCTCCATCGTCCTCGCCGAGCTCGCCCGGCGGATCGAGGAGCGGCGCGAGGACCTCGCCTGGGGCTTCCGCGTCGCGGAGGAGCTCGGCGAGCACAGCGCGTACGAGCGCTCGCTGGTCCAGAAGCAGACGCACGCCCGCATCGCCGAGCAGCTCGCGGCCCGGCTCGGCGTCAGCGCCGAGGAGGACCCCCGCCCCCTGGCGTGGACGATGGCCGCGATGGGCGTGTTCGGCAGCGCGATGCGCGCCCGGGCCACCGGCGCCGCCTGCTCGGGGGACGAGTCGGTGCGCCGCTTCGACGAGCTGCTCGCCAGCACCTCCCAGGCGCTCGCCGAGATGGCGGCCGTCCGCCGCGACGACGCGACCTGATCGCGGCGCGGCCGAAGCTTCCGCCTCAGCCGGCGAGGCCCTGCCGCCGCCTCAGCCGGCGAGGC
>CBFGTJ010000024.1:0-25309 GCA_965651815.1 uncultured Microthrixaceae bacterium
ACCGCCAGCGAGCGGGGCCTGCTCGGGGTGGCGGTCGACCCCGCCGGCGACTCGCTCGTCGTCAGCTACACCTCCGCGGAGGACGGCGGGAACCGCGTCGAGCGCTACCAGCTCGACGGCAACCCCGGTGCCCTGTCGGTGGATCCCGGCAGCCGCCGCACGCTGCTGGAGGTGGACCAGCCCTTCGGCAACCACAACGGCGGGCACGTCGCGTTCGGCCCGGACGGGATGCTGTACGTCGGCATCGGCGACGGCGGCTCCGGCGGTGACCCGGACGGGAACGCCCAGGACCCGACGACGCTGCTCGGCAAGCTACTGCGGGTGGATGCGGGGGACGGCCCGCTGGTCCCCGGCGACAACCCGTTCGCCAACGGGCGGGGCGGGGCGCGCCCCGAGATCTGGCTGACGGGGGTGCGCAACCCGTGGCGCTTCTCCTTCGACGAGGCCACCGGTGACCTGTGGCTCGCGGACGTCGGGCAGGACCGCTGGGAGGAGGTCGACCACCTGCCGGCCGAGGAGGGCGCGGGGCGTGGCGCGAACCTCGGCTGGGACCTGTTCGAGGGCGCCGAGGAGTTCGCCGACCCCGACCCGGCGGCGCCGCCGTGGAGCGACGGGCCCTTCGTCGAGCCGGTGTTCACCTACGGGCGGGAGGACGGCTGCTCCGTGACCGGCGGCCTCGTCTACCGGGGTGCGGCGATCCCCGCCCTCGCGGGCGCGTACCTGTTCGCCGACTTCTGCGGCGAGGGGGTGCGGGGCTTCGACCCGGCCGACCCGCACGGCACCGCGCGGTCGCTCGAGGGGGCCGGCCTGGGCGGCATCGTCGGGTTCGCCACCACCGCGGACGCGGAGGTGCTGGTGCTCAGCCTCACCGACGGGGTCCACCTGCTCGCACCCCGGGTGTGACCGGCGGGCGTCACTCCTCCGGGTCGCGCGGTTCCTCGATCGGTCGCGTGAGGCGGAGGACGATGGCCTCGGCCGCGATCGCGAACAGGGTCCAGACCTGGCCCTCCGCCTCGTGCTTCACCGAGGGCTCCCAGTCGCGGGGACGGTAGATCTCGTCGTGGAGGGCCGGCTCGTTGAGGGTGAAGCCGTCGAGCAGGCACATCAGCGAGATCGCCAGGTCCTCGATCCCCAGCGGCGGGACCGGCTCCCGGCCGAGCTTGGCGAGCAGCTTCGTGTACAGCTCGCCCAGCCGCTCGATGGACCCACCGGTGTCCTTGGGCTGGCTGACCCCGAACAGCGACAGCGCGAGCACCGCGTGCGCCTCGGCGCGGTCGGGTCCGGTCAGGCGGTCCAGCTCGTAGGCGGCGAGCGCGGTGACGAGGTCGCTGAGGTTGTCGGGCATCGCCTCCGCGACCT
Organism: uncultured Microthrixaceae bacterium; assembly: GCA_965651815.1. Classification (GTDB taxonomy): domain Bacteria; phylum Actinomycetota; class Acidimicrobiia; order Acidimicrobiales; family Microtrichaceae; genus CBFGTJ01. The sequence continues at coordinate 1,360 of CBFGTJ010000024.1, forward strand.
CGTCGAGCATCCGCGGCACCGCCACCTCCTGCCACAGCCGCTCGGTGACGGTGTGCAGGAAGTTCGTGAACGGCTCGGGCTCGTCCGGGTCCGACGAGGCCCAGTGGTGGTAGATGAGGCCGCGGCTCACCCCCGCCCGCTCGGCCACGGCTCCGGGCGTCAGGAAGGCGAACACCTTGCGTGGGTCGGTCCCCGGTTGGTGGTGCTCGAGGATCAGCTCCATCGCGGCGCGGACGAGCCGCTCGCGCGAGTCGACACGGCGGCGTGACGCCGACTCCTGCTCCTCCGTGGCTCGCTGCGTCGACTCACCGCCCATCGACTCCTCCTGGTTCACCACGGAGCGTATAGGCGGGCATCACGAACCGTGGGCAATTCCCTGAACGTCGATCAATCATCGTCCGTCGCGATGGGCCGGCTCATGCCGAGCACGATGCCCCGGGTGGCGACCGCGAGGAGGCTCCACTCCCGGCCGTCCCACTCGACGCTCCGCAGGGTCCGGTCGAGCATCACGTTCTGGAACAGGCCGAACCCCTCGAACAGCGCGAGCACCGCGAACGCGACGTCCTCGTGGGTGAGGGGTGGGATCGGCTCGAGGCCCACCCGCTCCCCGATCGCCCGGTAGATCTCGCCGACGGCGGTGACGAGCCCCTCCGGTGCGCCCTCGGGGGACGCGCCGTGCAGGGTGAGCGCCTGGGAGGCGCGCAGCAGCGCGCGGTCCCTGCCGGTGTAGCGGGCGAGCTCGCCGGCGGTGATCGCCAGCACCACCTCGTCGAGGTCGTCGGGGAGCTCCTCGGCGTCCTCGGCGATCTGGTCCGCCACCACCGAGTCGTTCCACAGCCGCTGCGACACCGCGTCGAGGAAGCGCTCGAAGGCCTTGGAACCGTCGGCCTCCTGCTCGCCCCAGTAGTGGTAGATGAGCCCGCGGCTCAGCCCCGCGCGGCGGGCCACCGCGCCCGGCGTCAGGTACGAGAACGCGTCGCGCAGCCCCACGGCGGACTCGAAGTGCTCCCGGGCGAGCTCGCAGGCGGCCTGCACGAGCCGCTCCTGCGACCCCGGGTCGGCGCCGCCGGCGCCCCGCTCCGGAGGGTCCCCACGCTGCATGCGGTCGAGGCTCCTTTCCCCCCGGGGGGACCGTAGTGCGCCGGTCCTGCGCTGCGTCGGAACGGCCCGTCGGCAGCGGAGCGGACGCTCAGGCGTCGGTGAGCTCCGGCTGCTCGGACATCCGGCGCACCTCGTCCGCGATGATCGAGCGAACCCGCTCGCGCAGCTCCGGCACGTCCTCGAGGGTGAGGCCGTCGGTGCTGACCGGCTCGAGCACCCGCACTTCCGCCACCGACCGCCCGTAGCGCCAGTCGTTCTTCCTCAGCGCCGTGCGGGTGCCGTGCACGGCGAGCGGCAGGATCGGCACCCCGGCCTCGATGGCGAGTCGGAACGCGCCGTCCTTGAACTCGCCCAGCTCGCCGGACGCGGAGCGGGTGCCCTCGGGGAAGATCATCACCGAGACGCGCTGATCGAGGCGCTCGCGGCACTGGCGCATCGCCTCGGCCGCGCTCTTCGGGTCGCCGCGGTCCAGCTCGATGTCACGGGCGAGGCGCATCAGCCACCCGGCGACCGGGATCTTGAACATCTCCTTCTTGGAGAGCCACTTCATCTCCCAGGGGAGGTGGCTGATGAGGAGGATGTCCACGAAGGACTCGTGGTTCGCCACCATCACGTACGGGTTGCGCGGGTCCTCGGGCATCTTGCCCGCGGTGCGGAACGTCCACAGCGGCGTGAGCTTCTGGTGCACCACCGTGAGCTTCCGGAACAGGTAGCCGGTCCAGTAGCGGGGCGGGTCGAACGGCGCGGTCACCAGCCAGACGATCGCCATGAGCGGCAGCCACAGGACGACGCACAGGCCGAACACGAACCACGACCACGCGGACCAGAGGGTCAGGGACAGCTTGTTCACGGGACTCCTGTGCTCACCGGTGCGACCGCGCCGCGGACCGTGTCTCCATGATCCGCCCGCGCCCGACGCTTCGTCCACATCGTGCCACCCCACGGGCCGACCGACACCGGATCGGTCGGGGGCGAAACTGTCGTGGTCGCTGGGCGACCACGACCGCCGGGAGAACGGTGGAGGGACGGTCAGCCCTCGTGCTGGAAGCGGTAGACGTTGGTGTCGCGCTGCACGAAGCCGATCCGCCGGTAGAGGCGGTTGGCCGCCTCGCGGGACGGCCGGGAGGTGAGGTCGACGGTGCGGGCCCCACGCTCACGGGCGAGGTCGAGCGCCGCCCGGTTCAACGCCTCCCCGACCCCCCTGCCCCTCGCCGCGGAGTCCACCACGACGTCCTCGATCCACGCGCGCACCCCGGTCGGGATGCGGAACACCACCAGCGTCATGGAGCCGAGGATCGAGCCCTGCTCGTCGCGCGCCACGAGCAGGTGCGTGGCGTCCGAGCGGACGATCTCCTCCAGCTCGGCCCGGGGGGGCGGAGGTGACGAGGAGGAGAGCTGGGGGATGAGCGACTCGAAGGCGGCGACGAGCTCGTCGTCCACCTGGGTGGGCTCCTCGACACGGACCATGGCGGAATCGTAGGGCGAGGTGGAGCTGGGGTCCCACGTCGGTACGTTGGGGGCGATGTCGCACCTCACCTGGTCCGAACGACCCTCGGGCGACCGTCCCACCCTGGTCGCCGCGTTCGAGGGCTGGAACGACGCCGGCGACGCCGCCACCACCGCCGTCGAGCACCTGTCGACGGCCTGGGCCGCGCGGCAGTTCGCGTCGATCGACCCCGAGGAGTTCTACGACTTCACCGCCACGAGGCCGCTGACGAAGGTCCACGACGGCCGCACCCGCCGGATCGAGTGGCCGGCGAACACGTTCTCGTGGGCCGAGCCGCCCGGCACCGGCGGGGTGGTGCTGCTGCGGGGCGTCGAGCCGCAACTGCGGTGGCGCACCTTCTGCGCCGAGGTGCTCGAGGTGGCCCGCGAGACCGGCTGCTCGATGGTGCTCACGCTCGGCGCGCTGCTCGCGGACGTACCGCACACCCGGCCGACCGCCGTGTTCGGCAACGCGTACGACCCCTCGGTCATCGAGCGGCTCGGGCTCGAGCCGTCGCACTACGAGGGGCCGACCGGCATCGTCGGCGTGCTCCACGCGGAGTGCGCCGCCGCCGGCCTCGACTCCGCCTCGCTGTGGGCGGCGGTCCCCGCCTACGTGCCGTCCGTTCCCTCTCCGAAGGCCGCGTCCGCGCTGGTGCAGCGTGCCGGTGAGCTGCTCGGCAGCACGCCGGTCACCACGGAGCTCGACCAGCTCGCCGAGGGCTACGAGGAGCAGATCACGCGGCTGGTCGAGGAGGACGAGACGACCGCCGACTACGTGCGCCACCTCGAGGAGCAGCACGACCAGGACGCCCTCGCGGTCCAGTCCGCCGACTCGATGGTCGAGGAGGTCGAGCGCTTCCTGCGTGAGCAGTGACCTCCCCGTTCGGTGACCTCCCCGGGGGTCGGTCAGGTGAGGGGGTCAGGCGTCGTCGGCCTCGGCGAGCTCGTCGAGCACCGTGTCCTCCGACAGCAGCCCACCGGCGTCGTACGCGGCGCGGCCGATGAGGTGGGCGCCCACGGGGGCGGTCAGGAACTGCAGCATCACCACGAGGGCGAGCAGCCCCAGGTCCGCCGCGTCGGCGACCTGCAGCGCCGCCGCGAGGACCACGAGCACGAGCCCCATCGTCGGCGCCTTGGTCGCGGCGTGCATGCGGGCGAACACGTCCGGTAGGCGCACCAGCCCCAGCCCGCCGACCGCGCCCAGCGCCGCGCCCACCACGACGAGGACCGCGGAGGCCCAGTCGAGCACGCTCATGCACCCCTCCGCTCGATGAAGCGGGCGACCATCGCGGTGCCGAGGAACCCGACGACCGCGACGACGAGCATCACCTCGAGGTAGGCCCCCTCCCCGGAGCGCACCGACAGCACCCCCGCCCCCATCACCAGGAACGTGAGGAACAGGTCGGTCGCGACGACCCGGTCGGCGATCGACGGGCCCCGCAGCAACCGGACCAGCGCCAGGGCGAGCCCGACGGTGAGCAGGCCGAACGCGACGTTGGTGGCGACGATCAACGGTCCTCCTCCTCGAGCAGCGCGCGCCGGTCGCGCGGGGTGCCGAACGCGGCGATCGCCAGCGCCTCGAAGGCGCGCGCGTCGGCCCGGACCTGGTCGGGGTCGCCGACGACCAGGCAGTGCACGTACAGCACCGGCGGGCGGTGCTCCTCCTCCTCGTCGTGGAGCCCGTCACCGCCGACGCCGAAGTGCCGTGGACGGATGTCCACGGTGAGGGTCCCGGGGGTGAGCGTGATGGAGTTCGCGACGAACGTGACGACCACCGGCGACACCGCACGCAGCGGCACCGCCACGACCGCCTCCTCCAGGTGCATCCGCGGCGAGAGCACGGTGCGCACCACCTGGGTGGTCGCGGTGACGAGCGCCCAGGCGAAGTGCAGCCCGTACCGCACGACCGCGACCGGGTGCACCCCCGCGCGGCGGTCCGGACCGGGCGGCACGACGAGGACGAGCACGGTGCCCAGCAGCAGGCCGGCCGCGACGTTGCCCGGCGAGGGCTCCCCCCACAGCAGCACCCACGCGAACGCGAGCCAGAGCACCAGCAGCGCGCGGCTCACCGGCCCAGCACCTCGGCGACGTACGCGGTGGGCTCGAGCAGGTCCTGCGCGGCGCGCACCGACAGCTCGTGCAGGGGCCCGCCGAACACCCCGATCGCCACGGTGAGCAGCACCAGCCCCACCGTCGCGACGTTCATCAGCACCGGCGTGCGCAGCCGCTCACCCGGTGGCGACGACCGGAGCCGGAGCGCCGGGTCCTCCGCGGTGCCCCAGAACACCCCGTTCCAGATCTTCGTCATCGAGAAGAGGGTGAGCAGGCTCACGAAGAGGCTCACCCCGACGATCAGGTGCTCCTTCGCGCCGATGCCCGCGGAGACCAACGCGAACTTGCCGACGAAGCCGGACAGCGGCGGGATGCCCGCGAGGCTCATCGCGGCGAGGAAGAACATCCACGCGGCGAGCGGGTTGCGACGGATCAGGCCGCCGACCCGGTCCAGCGCGGTGGACCCGGCGCTCTCCTCGACCATCCCGGTGGTGAGGAACAGGGCGGTCTTCACCGGGATCTGGTGGAGGATGAACAGCACCGCGCCGGCGACCCCGGCGACGGTGAACAGCCCGAGGCCGAGGATCATGTAGCCGATCTGGCTGACGATGTGGAAGCTCAGGATGCGCTTCATGTCGTTCTGGGCGATCGCGCCGAGCACGCCGACCACCATCGTCAGCCCGGCCAGCACGAGCAGCACCGTCGAGGGCCGGTGCTCGGGGAACAGCAGCGTCTGGGTCCGCACGATCGAGTAGACGCCGACCTTGGTGAGCAGCCCGGCGAACACCGCCGTCACCGGCGTGCGCGCGGTCGGGTACGAGTCCGGGAGCCAGAAGAACAGCGGGAAGATCGCGGCCTTGATGCCGAACACGAGCAGCAGGAACAGCCCCAGCGCGGTGCGCACCCCGTCGGGCAGGGCGCCGACCTTGGCGGCGAGGTCCGCCATGTTCACCGTGCCGGTCGCGGCGTAGACCCAGCCGATCGCGATGACGAACAGCGTCGACGCGACCAGGTTGATGATCACGTAGGTCATGCCGCTGCGGATCTGGTGGCGGGCACCGCCGAGAGTGATGAGCACGTAGCTGGCGGCGAGTGTGACCTCGTAGGCGACGAACAGGTTGAACAGGTCGCCGGTGACCAGCGACTGCGCGACCCCCGCGGTGAGCACCAGGTACACCGGGTGGAACACCGGCTGGTCGCGGTCCACCCCCGGCTGCCCGATGGCGAACACCAGCACGGCGAGCACCGTCGCGAGGCTGACGACGAGCATCAGCGCGCTGAAGAGGTCCGCGACGAGGGTGATGCCGATCGGGGCGGGCCACGCGCCGGCCTGCACGGACTGGACGCCGTCGGCCTCGACCCGCACGAGCAGCGCGACCGCGCACCCGAGCGACGCGGCCACCGCCGCCACCGCGACGACCCGCTGCGCGGGGCGGGACCGGTACAGCACGGTGGCCAGCGCGGCCGCGAGGAGCGGCAGCGCGACGGGGAGGGCGAGCAGCGCGTTCACCGGCGCCTCCACCAGCGGGCCAGGGTGCCGAGCTCGCGCTCGCCGAGGCGCGCGATGCGCCGGTCCTCGACGTCGTCCTCCACCTCGTCATCACGGTGCAGCACCCAGCTCCGGTACGCGAGCGCGAGGAGGAACGCGGTGATGCCGAACGAGATGACGATCGCGGTGAGCGCGAGCGCCTGCGGGAGCGGGTCCGCGACCGCGCCCGCCGCCCGGTCCGCGTCGGTGAAGCGGCCGACGATGGGTTGCCGGCCGGGCGGGCCCCCGGCGACGAGGAGCAGCAGGTTCGCGGCGTGGCCGAGCATGGCGACGCCGATGACGATGCGGGTGAGGGTGCGCTGCAGGAGCAGGTAGACGCCGAGCCCGACGAGCCCGGCGACGATCGCGGCCGGCACGACGCTCACGCCCCGCCCTCCCCGCTCGGCTCCTCCCGCGTCCCGATCGGCTCGGCCCCGTCCGCGGCGCCGAACTGCTCGAGCAGCAGCAGTGCCATGCCGACCACGACCAGGTACACCCCGGTGTCGAACACGAGCACCGACGCGAGGTGCACGGTGCCGATGACGGGGAGCTCCAGGTCCGCGAGCGCGGACTCGAGGAACTGCCCGCCGGTGAACAGCGGGGCGAGGCCGGTGCCCACCGCGAGCAGCAGGCCCGCGCCGAGCAGCCACGGTGGCGGCACGCGACGGTGGCGTGCCAGCTCGCGCTCGCCGCCGGCGACGTAGCGCAGGCAGAACGCGCACGACGCGACGAGGCCGCCGGAGAAGCCCCCGCCCGGCTGGTTGTGCCCGGCGAACAACAGGTACAGCGAGACCAGGAGCAGGGTGTGCACCTCCGCGCGCACGGCGACGTCGAGGATGACGGAGCGGCGGGGCTCGATGGCGGTCGACCTCGGCTCGCTCACCCGGCCTCCCCCTCGCCCTCGGCCGCCGCGACCGCGACGTCCCGCGGGCCGTCGTCCGCTGCCCCGTCCCGCGTCCGCTCGCGTCGCCCGGTGCGCACGGTCGCCGCGACCCCGAGCACGGCGACGGCGAGCACCGTGATCTCACCCATCGTGTCGAAGCCGCGGAAGTCCACGATGACGACGTTGACGACGTTGTCGCCACCGCCCTCGGGCTCGGCGCGGGTGAGGTACTCGTCGGACACGGGGGCTTCGGACCTCGCGCCCACCGCGGCCAGGGTGAACACGAACGCGAACGCCGCGGCGGCCACCGCGACCGCGACGCGGGGCGCCTGGCTGCCCCGGATGCGGCGGCGCGGGAACGTCGCGGGCAGGTGCCGGAACACGAGCACGAACATCACGACGCTGAGCGTCTCGATGAGCAGCTGGGTGATCGCGAGGTCGGGTGCGCCCTGCAGCACGAACAACGCGGCCATGCCGTAGCCGACGGCGCCGATGAGGATGACCGCGGCGAACCGGCGCCGCACCATCGCCGCGGCCAGGGCGGCGGCCAGCATCACCGTGCCGACGACCACCTGACCGGGCCGATCTGCGACGCGCAGCTCGGGCAGCTCGAGGTCGAGCAGCAGCGGCACCCCCGGGACCACCACGAGCGTGGTGAGGATGACGCCGAGGTACACCGGCAGCGACCCGTTCTGCACCTTGCCGGTCAGCACGTCCGCCGCCTGCAGCATCCCCTTGAGGCTGCGGTCGTAGGCCGACTGCGCGCTGGGTCCGCCGGCGACCCGCGCCTGGAGCTCGGCGACGCTCCTGCGGCGCACCACCGCCAGCGCGCCGGCGGCGAGCACCAGCGCGGACAGCCCGAGCGCGGGTGTGATGCCGTGCCAGAGCGCGAGGTGGTGGTGGGCCTCCCGACCGAACAGCGACTCGAAGGCCCGACCCACCATCGGGTCCACCGTCGCCGGCACGAGGCCGCACACGACGGTGACGCCCGCCAGCACGACGGCCGGGGCGACGAAGGCGGGCGCCGGCCGCGGCGCGTCGGCGCCGACGACCTCGCCCCGGTCCACGAACCCGCCCTCCTCGGCGGGCCCGAAGGCGCCGAGTACGAACCGTGCGCTGTAGGCGACGGTGAGGACCGAGCCGACCACCACGCCGCCGAGCACCCAGGGTCCCCAACCGGCTCCGGTCCCGCCGAGGGACGCGAGCGCCTCCTCCTTGGCGACGAACCCGAGCAGCGGCGGCACCCCGGCCATCGAGGCGGCGACCACCACCCCCGTCGCGGCCACCGCCGGCCAACGGCGGCCGAGCCCGTCGAGCATCCGCAGGTCGCGGGTGTGGGTCTGGTGGTCGATGACCCCGACCAGCATGAACAGCGCGGCCTTGAACACGCCGTGCGCCAGCAGCAGGGCGCAGCCCGCGTAGGTGGCCTCGGGGGTGCCGGCGCCGAACAGCACCACCATGAGGCCGAGCTGGCTGATCGTGCCGTAGGCCAGCACCAGCTTCAGGTCGTGCTGGCGCATGGCGCGGTAGCCGCCGAGGAGCATCGTGGCGAGGCCGACGGTGAGCACGATCGGCCGCCACGGGGCGTGCGCCGCGAACGCCGGCGACCAGCGCGCCACCAGGTAGACGCCCGCCTTCACCATCGTGGCCGAGTGCAGGTACGCGCTGACGGGCGTCGGTGCGGTCATCGCCCGGGGGAGCCACGAGTGGAACGGCACCTGCGCCGACTTGGTGAACGCCCCGAGCAGGACGAGCCCGAGCCCCCAGTCCACGGCTGCGCCCGATGGGGGATCGGCGACGATCTCCGACAGGGAGTAGGTGCCCGCGGCCTCGGCGACGAGCACGAACCCGCCGAGCATGGCGAGGCCCCCACCCGCGGTGATGAGCAACGCCTGCATCGCACCCGACCGGGCGGCCACCTTCTCGTCCTCGGTCCCGATCAGCAGGAACGACGTGACCGAGGTCAGTTCCCAGAACAGGAACAGTGCGATCAGGTCGTCCGCGAGGACCAGTCCCAGCATCGAGCCGGAGAACACCAGCAGCGTCGCGGCGAACCGGCCGACGTCCGCCCCGTCGTCGAAGTAGCTGCGGGCGTACACGAACACGAGCGCGCCGATGCCCGCGACGAGGGCGACCATCAGCGCGGCGAGCCCGTCGAACCGGAACCCGAGCGACACCCCGAGCGAGGGCAGCCACTCCACGTCCTCGACGAGCGCGCCGCCCGCGTCGGTGGCCGGCGCCTCCCGGAACGCCCAGGCGACCGCCGCGAGCGGCGGCAGCGCCGCGAGGTGGAACACGCGGTTGCCGAGGCGGCGCGCTGCGAGGGGCAGCGCTGCGGCGGTGACCATGAAGGCCGTCACCAGGGCTAACAGGGGTGGGCTCCTTCCGGTCGGTGGCGGACGGGTGCGCGAGGGGGCTCCTCCGCCGACCAGACTTCCCGGCACACCTGTCGCGAACCGTACCGCGGCCGACCCCCGGGTCGGGGAACCCGGGGGTCGACCCACGTCCGGACCCGCCGTGCCGGGGACGGCGTCGGACCGCGAGTGGGCTACACGGCCGCGGCGTCCCTCTCGCCGGTGCGGATCCGGGTGAGCGAGGCGACCGGGGTGGTCCAGATCTTCCCGTCGCCGATGCGGTCGGTCCGGGCCGCATCGGCGATCGCGTCCACGACCCCGGCCGCCTCGTCGCCGGCGACGACCACCTCCACCTTCAGCTTCGGCAGCAGGTCGACGGTGTACTCGGCGCCGCGGTAGGTCTCGGTGTGACCGCCCTGGCGGCCGAAGCCGCGCACCTCGGTGACGGTGAGCCCGTTGACCCCCATGGCGGTGAGGGCGGCCTTCACGGGGTCCAGCGCGTGGGGCCGGATGACGGCGGTGACGAGCGTGGTCATCGGAGGCACCTCACTTCCCGACCGCGGGGCTCGGCGAGGGCGCCTGCGCCGGGACACCCGTCGCGGCCGGCGAGGAGCCCGACGGGGCGGCACCGACGTGGATCGCCTCCCCGTAGCCCGGGTAGCCGTGCTCGTGCACGTCCAGGCCCTCGACCTCCTCGGTCTCGCTGACCCGCAGGCCGATCGTGTGCTTGATGCCGAGGAACACGAGGGTCATGGCCACGCCGACGAAGGCGGTGATGGCGACGACGCCGACGATCTGGGCCCAGAGGAGGTCGAACCCTCCACCGGTGAACAACCCGTCCTCGGCGGCGAACAGGCCCACGGCCAGGACGCCCCACGCACCGACGGTGCCGTGCACGGAGACGGCGCCGACGGGATCGTCGATGCGGACCCTGTCGAACAGCCAGACCGAGCCGACGACGATCACGCCGCCGACGGCGCCGACGAGTGCCGCACCGAAGGTCGTGATGACGTCCGGGCCGGCGGTGATGGCGACGAGTCCGGCCAGCAGGCCGTTGCCGGCCATCGCGACGTCGGGCTTGCCACCGCGGATCCAGCTGACCGCCGCTGCGGCGAGCGCGCCACCCGCCGCGGCCATCGCCGTCGAGAGGGCGGCGACCCCGACCGCAGCGCCGTCGGCCGCGAGCACCGAGCCGGGGTTGAACCCGAACCACCCGACGAAGAGGATCATGCAGCCGATGATGGCGAAGGGCATCGAGTGGCCGGGGATGGCACGAGGCTTGCCGTCCGGGCCGTACTTCCCGATCCGTGGACCGAGGATGGCGGCTCCCACGGCGGCCGCGACGCCACCGGTCATGTGCACGATGCCGGATCCGGCGAAGTCGACGTAGCCGAGCTCCGACAGCCAACCCCCGCCCCAGGTCCAGTGCACGACGATGGGGTAGATCACGGCCGACAGGACCAGCGAGTAGACGGCATAGGCCTTGAACTTGGTGCGCTCCGCCATGGCGCCGGACACGATCGTGGCCGCCGTCGCGGCGAACGCCACCTGGAAGAAGAAGTCGACCTCCTTGGTGACGTTGTCGAAGCCGCCCGTGCTGAGGAACCAGCCGGACCCGCCGATGAAGCTGCCGACCGTGTCGCCGTACGCGAACGCCCAGCCGACGGCGCCGAACGCCACGACGGCGATCGCCATGTCCATCAAGTTCTTCATCATGATGTTGCCGACGTTCTTGCCACGGGTGAGCCCCGCCTCGACGAACGCGAAGCCGGCCTGCATGAAGAAGACCAGGACGGCACAGATCATGAGGAAGACGTTGTCCAGGTTGGCCTGCACCGATTCGACGGTGACCTCCTGGGCCCACGCGGGGTTCGCGAACGCCACGACGACCGCCACGGCGATGCCGACCCCTGCGGCGATCTTTGTTCTCCGACGACTCAACACGTTGCTCCCTTCCGACGACACCGGCGCGAGCGCACCGGGACCGGCCGAGTTCCTGTGGACGCGGAGGAACGTACGGAGCCTCCGTTTCAGCTCTGTTTCGACGGGGTGAACCGTCGGGTGCCGGTTCAGGAGCCGGGCGCGAGCACGTGCAGCAGCGCCCGCTCCACCTCGCGTTGGTGCTCGGGATCGGTCACCGGTCCGCCGTCCCGGCCCGTGACGTAGAAGGTGTCGACGGCGTCGCCGCCGACGGTCTGGATGCGCGCGGAGGCGACGTCGAGGTCCATGTCGGCGAGCGCGCGCGTGAGCCCGTAGAGGAGGCCCGGCACGTCCGGCCCGACGACCTCGACGACGGTGGCGCCGCTCACGTCGTCGTTGTCGAAGCGCACCCCCGCGGGGAGCTGGCTGGCGCCCGGTGGGTGCGTCGGGCGCCGGCCGCGCAGTCGCTCGGCCAGGCGCGCCTCGAGCGCGAGGCGACCCTGCAGCGCGCTGCGCACGTCCGCGCCCACCCGCTCCCAGGCGATCATCCCGGAGCCGCCCGCGGACACGCGGATCTCCTCCAGTGCCATGCCCCGCTCGGAGTGCACGTTCGCCTCGACCACGTCGAGGTCGTGGAGCGCCAGCGCGCCGGCGACGCGGCTCAGCACACCCCGGCGGTCCGGGCAGACGACGAGCAGCCGGTCGCCCTCGGCGCGCACCTCGACGACCTGCCCCCGCATGAGCGCCCGCTGCGCGTCGCTCGGGAACGACGGGCCACCCCCGGGGCGCGGCTCGGCGCCGCGGAGGTGGTCGGCGACCCGCGACGCGAGCTGCTCGACCAGCTCCGCCTTCCACGACCCCCACGCCGCGGGACCGGTGGCGCGACCGTCGGCCTCCACGAGTGCGTGCAGCAGCGACAGCCGCTCCGGGGTGTCGACGCGCTTGGCGACCATCGCGACGGTCGCGGGGTCCTCCAGGTCGCGGCGGGTCGCGACGTCGGGGAGGAGCAGGTGGTGGCGGGTGAGGAACGCCAGGGTGTCGGCGTCGTCCTCGTCGAAGCCGAGGCGCGCCGCGATCGCGGCCGTGAGGTCCGCGCCCACGGCGCTGTGGTCGCCCGGGTACGCCTTGCCGATGTCGTGCAGCAGCGCGGCGACGACGAGCAGGTCGGGCCGGGGGGTGCGCGGCGCGAGCGACGCGGCCGTGGCCGCGCACTCGAGCAGGTGCCGGTCGACGGTGAAGCGGTGGAACGCGTTGCGCTGCGGCCGGCTGCGAGCGGGCTCCCACTCCGGCAGGAGGCGGGTCCACAGGCCGCACTCGTCGAGCGCCTCGACCACCGACACCATCGCGGGACCGGTCGAGAGCAGCTCCACGAACACCTGCCTCGCCTCGGGCGGCCACGGCTCGGGCATGGCAGGAGCCGTGCCGAGCGCCTCGAGCAGCTGGCCCGAGACGCGTGCGGTCCAGCGAGCCGCCGCGAGCGCCACGCGCAGCACGAGCAGCGGGTCGTCCGCCGGCGCAGCGGCCCCGTTGCTGCCGGGGGTGCCCCCGGCGAGGTGCACCCGCCCGTCGCGCAGGACCAGGCCGTCCTCGATCGGGCGGCCACCGCGCAGTCGGCCACGGCGCCCGCCGTCGACGGTGAGCCGGATGTCGTGCCAGCTCTCGTCGGAGGCCCACGCGATCCTGCGCCCGGCCGCGGCGATGCCGGCCATGAGGTCGTCCGCGTCGCCGCTCGCGACGAGCCGCGGCGCGATCGCGTCCTGCTCCTCCATCAGCAGGCGGTCGTCCGGACGGGACGTCGCGCGGTGCAGTTCGACGCGCACCGCGAGCAGCACCTCGTACGCGGCCTCGGCGCCGGCGAGCAGCTCGGGGGAGACCTCCGCGCCGGCGTCGCGCGCCCAGTGCAGCGCGTGCACGTCGCGCAACCCGCCGCGCCCCTCCTTCAGGTCGGGCTCGAGGTCGAACGCGACCTCGCCGCTGCTGCGGTGCCGCTCCGCGACCGAGGCCGCGAGCCGTGCCAGCCATCGCTTGCCGCGCTTGCGCCAGTTGGACCGCGAGCGTTCGACCAGCTCCTCGCTGAGCGCCGCGTCACCGGCGAGGTGCCGGGCGCTGAGCAGCGCGGTCGCGGTCTCGAGGTCGTCCGCCGCCAGGCCGAGGGTGTCGCGCACGGTGCGCACCGAGTGCCCCAGCTTCAGCCCCGAGTCCCAGATCGGGTACCACAGCGACTCGGGGACCGCCCCGGGATCGACGTGCCGGTCGACGAGCAGCAGCAGGTCGAGGTCGGACTGGGGCGCGAGCTCTCGCCGTCCGTGGCCGCCGAGCGCGACGAGCGCCATGCCGGACGGGGGTGCGGCGCGCTCGAACAGCTCGACGAGCCACTCGTCGACGAGCGTGGTGTGCGCCTCGCAGAAGCGCCGACCCCGCAGTGCGGGGTCGGCGATCAGCCGGCTGCGCGGCGGGGGCGGTGTCATCGACTCGCCCCGTCGTGCCGTTCGGGGATGGTGCTCATGGCTCCTGCGCCCGGTCGGGTGTCGCGGGCCCCGTTGCTCCTCCGGCCGGGTCGGGCCGTCCCGGCCGGAGGAGCGCCCCGTGGGTCGGGGGCCCGCTCGGGTCACACGGCGTCGACGCCGCGCTCCCCGGTACGGATCCTCACCACCTCGTCGACGGGGGTCACCCAGACCTTGCCGTCGCCGATCTTGTCGGTGCGTGCCGACTTCTCGATGGCCTCGACCACCGCGGGGACCTCGCTGTCCTCCGCGATGACCTCGACCTTGACCTTCGGCAGGAACTCGACCTGGTACTCGGTCCCCCGGTAGGTCTCGGTGTGCCCGCCCTGGCGGCCGAAGCCGCGGACCTCGCTCACCGTGATGCCGACGACGCCGGCCGCCTTCAGGGCGTCCTTCACGTCGTCCAGCTTGAACGGCTTGATGACCGCCGTGACGAGCTTCATCGCGCCACCTCCTCCTTCGTGTCGTCCCTCACCCGACCAGAACATCCCGTGCCCCCGTCGTCGTGCTCGGCGCCCCGGCGCCGGCACCCGGACGGCCCATCGAGACGTCGCCGTAGTTGTACGCGGTCTCGGCGTGCTCGGCCGTGTCCAGCCCGCTCGCCTCGACCTCCTCGCTGACCCGGATGCCGATGGTCGCCTTCAGCACGAGCAGCATCACCGCGGTGACCGCACCCGACCAGACGATCGCGGCCACGTTGGCGAGCGCCTGCTCGAACAGCAGGTCGAGGCCGCCGCCGAGGAACAGGCCCTCCATGTGGTCGGCGCCGAAGTAGGCCGGATCGGCGAACAGGCCGATCATCAGCGAGCCGACGAGCCCGCCGACGAAGTGGACGCCCACGACGTCGAGTGCATCGTCGTAGCCCGCCTTGAACTTGAGCTGCACGGCGAGGCAGCAGATGGCGCCGGCAGCGAGGCCGATCACGATCGAGGGCATCGTCGTGACGAAGCCCGCGGCCGGGGTGATGGCGACGAGGCCGGCGACGATCCCGGACGCGGCGCCCAGGTTCGTGAAGTGGCCGTCCTTCACCCGCTCGACGAGCGCCCAGGCCAGCCCGGCCGCCGCGGCGGCGACGAAGGTGTTCATGAACGCCTGCACGGCCTGCCCGTTGGCGGCGAGCGCGGACCCCGCGTTGAACCCGAACCAGCCGAACCACAGGATGCCGGTGCCGATCATGACCAGTGGCATCGAGTGGGGAGGGTGGCCCTCGGACGGCCAGCCCCTGCGCTTGCCGAGGATGAGCACGGCGACGAGCGCCGCGATGCCCGCGTTGACGTGGATGGCGGTGCCGCCCGCGAAGTCGAGCGAGCCGCGCTGGCCGAGCCAGCCGCCGTAGACCCACTTGAAGATCGGGGCGAACACGAGGATCACCCACACGGGGGCGAACAGCGCCCACGCGGAGAACTTCATCCGGTCGGCCACGGCGCCGGAGATGAGCGCGGGCGTGATGACCGCGAACATCCCGAGGAACGCGATCGTGAGGAGGCCCATGCCCCCGTCCTCACCCGTGATGCCGATCCCGTCGAGGAAGGCGGCGTCGAAGCCGCCGAACCACGATGCGTCCGCGTTGCCGCCGGCGATCGAGTAGGCGATCACCACCCACACGACCGGCACGATCAGCAGGCACCAGAAGTTCATCATCAGCATGTTCAGGACGTTGCGGCTCCTGTCCATGCCTCCGTAGAAGAACGCCAGCCCCGGCGTCATGAAGAGCACGAGTGCTGCTGACGCGAGCACCCATGCGGCATCGCCCGATTCCATGTCACCCACTTCCTGTCGTGCGACCGGGCCCATCCGGTCGACTCGACGGCGAACCTACGGACGGTGTGTTTCGTGGATGTTTCCGGAGGCGTGACAGTTCGTTACGGGTCGCCCGGCGGTGCTGGGGACCGTCGGCGCGCAGCACGTACCCTGTGGGGATGGGCGCGCGCGAGGACTGCCGGCACTACTCGAGTCGCACCGTCGCGCGCGACGAGGTCGTGCAGCGCTGCAAGCTGGGAGCCGCGTCGGCCGCGCCGTTCGCGTGCCCGGAGGGCTGCCTGTTCTTCGAGCCGCGGGTGATCAGCGACACGAGCTGGCGTCGGGGCCCCGAGCCGCCCCGCTGACGCGACCGGCCCTCGACGGCCGGGGTCAGCGGCGACCCTCGGCCCGTCGCCGGACGAGGTGCACGTGCGCCTTCGCTGCGCCCCACGCGATCCCGGGCTCGTGCAGCGCCGGGTCGAGGTCCGAGAACGCGGCGGGTGACAGGTCGTAGACGTCGTCGGGGAACTGGCGTGCCGCGAACTCGTCGCGCTCGACCTCGGGGACGCCCAGCCGTCGCAGCGCCGCCGTGGCGTGCCCGGTGGCGGCCCGCAGCAGCGAGAGCGGGTTGGTGAGCTGCTCGTCGGGGTCGGTGAGCACGAGGGCACGGACCTTCGGGAGCACGTCGTGGACGGTGCGCTCGGCCGCGTCGTCCGCCGCTGCACGGGCCGCCTCGTCGAACGGGCGGCCCGACGCCTCGAGCCGCGTCCGCACCGAGCGCACGACCCACCCCGGGAGCACCTGTCCGAGCACGCGGACGAGCTCCTCGGCGTGCACGCGGTAGTCGGCGAGCAGCTCGGCCCCGGGGTCCGGATCCTGCTCGTCGTGGGGTCCCGTGTGCCGTGGTCCCACCATGGCTCAGCCCCCGTCCTCGCCCGCCGCCGGGGCGGTCCCGTCCAGCTCCAGCGTCGCGGGTGGCTCCAGCTCGACCGGCGCGAGCGGCAGGTCGTCGGGCACCACGTCGCCGTCGGGGCCCAGCGGTTCGCCGAGCACGCCGGGCAGGCGGTTGCCGGTGCAGTGCAGCAGGACGCGGTCCTCGGTCACGCGGACCTCCGGCGTGCACGGGAACACGGCGGGGTCGACCAGCGGCATGCTGGCCGACCCGTCCGGCACCGCGTCGCCCCGCACGACGAGGTCGTCACCCTCGACCGCCAGCGTCGCGGGGAGCCGGTCGCGCCCCAGCAGGAGGCGCCCGCCCTCGACGACCGCGTGCACGCCGAGGTCGGCGGCGATCGACGCGGGATCGAGGAGCATCGACACCCCACCCCGCTCGAGTGAGGTCGCGCCGACGGTGCGGCCGCGCAGCGAGATCGCGACCGCCAGGCCCTCGAGGACGTACTCGCCCTGCTCGACCCTCGCGGAGTGCATCGTGGCGTCGCGGAGGCGCACCGACACGCGGTCGAGCTCGCCGCCCACCAGCGCCGGCACGACCGACGGTCGCCACCACGACCTGCCCACCGTGACGTCCACGTCGCCGGCGATCCCTGCCCGGCGCAACCGGTCCTCGGAGATCCGCTCCACCGCCACCCGTCCGCCGAGCTCGGCGGCCGTGGCGAGCACGAGGAGCACCGCGGCGAGTGGCAGCGCGACCCGCCGGAGGATCCTCACATGCCGACCTGGGTGAGCACGACGTCGGGCGCGTCGATCATGCCCACGTAGAAGGTCCCGAACTCCCCGTACTGGGCGGACGCCTCGTCGAAGCGCATCGTGTACACGACGTCCTTCACGTCGTCGGGCTTCTGGCAGAACAGCGTGACGCCCCACTCGTGGTCGTCGAGCCCGGTCGAGCCGGTCACGACCTGCAGCACCCTGCCGGAGAACTTCCGCCCCGACGCGCCGTGCTCGTACATGAGCTCCTTGCGGCGGTCGTAGTCGAGCTCGTACCAGTTCGCCCCCACGTTCCGCCGCTTCGACATCGGGTAGAAGCAGAACACGGGCTTGCCCTCCGGCGGGAGCTGCGGGTACAGGCGGGCCTGCTTGAGCTCCTCGGGGACGCCCTGGGCGTACTCGGACACCTCGGTGAGCGACACGTACGAGTCGACGAGCTCGAGCCCCGTCGCGACCAGCGCGGTCTGCAGCCGCCGCAGCTTCCACTGGTCCTCGGACAGCGCCATGACGGCGATGTCGCCCTTGTGGCCGAGCATCGCGGCGGTGACCACCTGCACGCCGTCGCCCTGGGAGGTGCGGACGGCGTCGAGCACGGCGTCCCGGTCCGCCCCGGGGTTGGCCCGGAAGAAGAGGTGCACGACGGCGAGGCCGATGGAGGGGGTGGAGGGCTCGGTCATGCCGGCGAGTCTAGGGAGCCGCTGCTGCGCACCCCGATCGGGCCGGCTTCCCCACCTCGTTCTGTTCGGCGCCCGTCAAGGGTTTCCTTGACGGGCGCCGAACAGAAGGGGGCTCGGGCGCGCTCAGACCAGGGCGGCGATCTCGGAGGCGCCGTACACGATGGCGAGCACGACGATGAACAGGCCGAAGATCCGGCGGACGCTGCGGTCGGAATAGCGCAAGGTCAGGCGGGCGCCGAGCCGCGCCCCCGGCACCGCCCCCAGGATGAGCGGCAGCCCGTAGAGCCAGTCGATGTGGCCGAGCCACAGGTGCGTGGCGAAGGCGGGGAGGGAGAACAGCGCCACCGCCACGAGGCTGGAGGCGACGGCGCGCTTCATCGGCAGGCGCAGCAGCCCGGTCAGCACGGGGACGAGCACGATGCCCCCACCCACGCCCAGGATGCCGGCGACGAACCCGGCCGCCGCGCCGACCGCGGCGAGGACCGGCACCGGGACCCGTTCGGCGTCCTCCTCCGGCCCCACCGCGCCGCGCCCGCCGCGGACGACCGACACCCCCGCCCAGAGCATCAGTGCGGCCGTCGCCACCATGAGCAATCCGGCCGGCACGAGGTCCGACGCCCACGCGCCGAGGAGCGCGAAGGCGGAGCCGGCGATGCCGGTCGACAACGCCATCCGCCAGTCGACCAGGCCGGCGCGCGCGTAGCGGAGGGAGCCGGCGACGGCGCCCGGGAGGATCGCCGGCACCGTGGAGCCGACGGCCAGGATCGGCGACGCGCCCAGCACCCGGATCGCGGGCGTGGAGAGGACCGCGCCCCCGATGCCCAGCAGGGCCGAGAGGGTGCCGGCGAACAGGCCGACGACGCTGGTCCCGAGGACCACGAGCCAGTCGGCCACCTCAGGTCCGATGGGATCCCGGCGTCAGCACGGGGCCAAGTGTTCCCGAGCGGCGCCCGCAGCGCGAAATCCCGGGGCGAACCTCAGGCGGTCGGGCAGTTCGCGACGTCACCGACGAACGAGCCGAACGCGTCGGCGAGGTCCGCGTCGCCGCCCTCGGTCCCGAGATCGCCGGGGACGCCGCCGAAGGGGTCCTCGACGGCAGGGTCGCCCCATGCGCCGTCACCCGCGACGCCGTACTGCTCGACGTGCGCGTCGATCAGCTCGGCGAGCTGCTGGTCGGACATCCCGTCCGCGGTGGCGGGGTCGATGCCGAGGAGCTCCATGCCCCAGCGGACGTTCCACAGCAGCTCCACGCGGGTGAGCTCGCCGAGCGCGGTCGGCGTGCGCCCCATCCCGGCGAGCGCCGCGCTCGCACGGTCGTGCGCCTCGACGAGCGCCGCGTCGTCCAGGTCCGCCACGGCCTCGGGGTCGAGCTCGATGACGCTGCCGAACTTGCGGAGGTCGTCCTCGATGGCGCCGCGTGTCCGCTCGCCGTCCGCGGTCGACAGCACGGTCTCCAACCGCTCGAACTCGCGCTCGAGCTCCTCCGGGTCGAACCCCAGGTCGTCCTCGACGGGCTCCGTGCTGAACCCGGTGAGCTCCTCGTACTCCTCCTCGCTGAGGATCGTCGCCGGGTCGGGCACCTCGATCGTGATCTCCTCGCCGTGCCCGGAGACGTCGACGACCACCTCCTGCGCGGCGTTGCGGAAGAAGGAGCACTCGGCGTACTGGTCCTCCACGTCGACCCGCGAGCTGATGATGCTGCGCACGAGGCGGTCCTCACCGTCGAGGTGGACCTCGACCTCCACGACGAGGCGCTCCGACGCGTACGCACTCAGGGCTCGCAGCTGCTCCATCTGCGTGGCGAGCTCCTCGGCGAGGGCCTCGTCGGCACCCTCGATCATCGAGGCGTACATCTCGTCCACCACATCGGCCACGTCGGGCTGTCCGCTCGCCTCCAGGAACGAGTCCGTGGCGATCGTCGCCGTGAACCGGCGCGTCGCGACGCCGCCGACCTCTCCCTCCCCGGCCTCGGCCACGTCCTCGACCCGGCTGAGCGCATCGAGCGGATCCCAGACCGGCTCGGTGCCGCCCCAGGGTCCGACGAAGCCACCGTCCCCTCCGGTGACCTCCACCCAGTCGGCGCCGTCGGGCAGCTCGCCGAACAGGTCGTCGACCGGCGGCGCGAACGGCGACGGGTTCTCGGCGTGCAGCTCCTCGAGGCTGGCGCGCAGCTGGTCGATCATGGTCCGGTGCTGGTCCAGCGACACGAACTGCCGGTCGCCCACCCGCATCACCGTCGAGGTCAGCGGCGGTGAGTCCTCCGCTTCGGCGCCGGCCGTCGTCGAGACGCGGAGGTCGGAACCGGAGAACTCGCCCTCGGCGACCACCGAGAACGCGTCGACCTCGTCCCCGCCCTGGGCGCGCCACTCCAGCCGGAACCGGCCGGAGCCCGTCCGCAGCGCGTCGATCGCGGCGATCACGTCGTTCGCGCCGGAGCTGCTCCGCACCAGCGAGTCGCCCCGCTCACCCCCCGTGCAGCCCGCCGCCACGATCGCTGCCGTCCCCAGCAGCGCGACGAACCACCGCGCCTTCGACATGTCACGTCCCTTCTTCGGTACCCGGCAGGGTACCGGAGAACCCCCGCGCTCCCTCCCGGACGCTCCCGTTCCGTGATGCGAGATCGGGGTGCTGACCCCGATCTCGCACCACAGAAGGTGGGTCAGAAGTCCATGCCGCCCATGTCGGGAGCGGAGGTCGTGGAGGCCGGCTCCGGGGCGTCGGTGATGACCGCCTCGGTGGTGAGGAACAGGCCCGCGATCGAGCCGGCGTTCTCCAGCGCCGAGCGGGTCACCTTCGCCGCGTCGATGATGCCCGCCTCGACGAGGTCCTCGTACTCGCCGGTCGCGGCGTTGAGGCCCTCACGCTTGTTCGACAGCGACCGGACCCGGTCGACGACCACGCCGCCCTCGAGGCCGGCGTTCTCGGCGATCTGCTTGAGCGGCGCCTCGAGCGCCCGGGCGATGATCGCGGCACCGGTCGCCTCGTCGTCCTCGAGCTTCTTGACCAGCTCGTCGACCGCGTCGCGAGCGTGCAGCAGCGTCACGCCGCCGCCGGCGACGACGCCCTCCTCGATGGCCGCCTTCGTGGTGGACACGGCGTCCTCGATGCGGTGCTTCTTCTCCTTGAGCTCCACCTCGGTCGCCGCGCCGACCTTGAGGACCGCGACGCCGCCCGACAGCTTCGCGAGGCGCTCCTGGAGCTTCTCGCGGTCGTAGTCGGAGTCGGTGTTCTCGATCTCGGCCTTGATCTGGGCGATGCGGCCGTTGATGTCGTCCTTGGAGCCGTGGCCGTTGACGATCGTGGTCTCGTCCTTGGTGACGATCACCTTGTCGGCCTGGCCGAGCAGGTCGAGGCCGACGGACTCGAGCTTGAGGCCGACCTCCTCGGAGATGACCTGGCCGCCGGTGAGGATCGCCATGTCGGCGAGCATCGCCTTGCGGCGCTCACCGAAGCCGGGGGCCTTCACGGCGACCGACTGGAAGGTGCCGCGGATCTTGTTGACCACGAGCGTGGCGAGCGCCTCGCCCTCGACGTCCTCGGCGACGACCACGAGCGGCTTCGAGGCCTGCATCACCTTCTCGAGCAGCGGCACGAGCTCCCGCACGTTCGAGATCTTCGAGGCGACGAAGAGGATGTAGGGGTTCTCGAGGACCGCCTCCATGCGCTCGGTGTCGGTCGCCATGTAGGGCGAGATGTAGCCCTTGTCGAAGCGCATGCCCTCGACGAGGTCCATCTCGAGGCCGAAGGTGTTCGACTCCTCGACGGTGATGACGCCGTCCTTGCCGACCTTGTCGATCGCCTCGGAGATCAGCCGCCCGATCTCGGGATCGGCGGAGGACACGGCTGCGACCTGGGCGATCTGGTCCTTGGAGTCCACCTCGATGGCGAGCTCGCGGACCTTGGAGGTGGCGGCCTCGACGGCGGCCTCGATGCCACGCTTGATCCCGACGGGGTTGGCGCCGGCGGCGAGGTTGCGGAGGCCCTCGCGGACCATCGACCAGGCGAGGACGGTCGCGGTGGTGGTGCCGTCACCCGCGACGTCGTCGGTCTTCTTCGCAACCTCCTTCACGAGGCTGGCGCCGATGTTCTCGAACGGGTCGTCGAGCTCGATCTCCTTCGCGATGGACACACCGTCGTTGGTGATCGTCGGCGCGCCCCACTTCTTGTCGAGCACGACGTTGCGGCCCTTCGGGCCCAGCGTCACGCGCACGGCGTCAGCCAGTTGGTCCATGCCCGCTTCGAGCTTGCGGCGGGCGTCGTCATCGAACGAGATCGTCTTGGCCACTGGAGTCCTCCGTTGGATCCGGCCCGTCCTCGGACCTGGTTGCGACCGGTCTCCTGCGCCGTCGGTGCGCACGGAGCCCCGGGGGATGTCGGGGGAAGAATTTAGCACTCCGTTGCAGTGAGTGCTAACAGACGAACGTCGCGAGTGCCAGCGCCACGGGGACGGCGCGACCGGCGCGGATCCTTGTCGGGCCCGGCCGGGGGTCGGTACCGTCGCCAGCGCAGCGGTCGAGGATCGGGGGGATCGGTGGCGCGCATCGCGGTGGCAGGCGCCGGCATCGCAGGGCTCGGCGTCGCCCTGGCAGCCGGTCGGGCCGGGCACGACGTGACCCTGATCGAGCGGGACGACACCCCGCTCCCCCCGGACGCGAGCTCTGCGTTCGGGTGGGAGCGCCACGGCGCGCCCCAGGTGCGCCACTCCCACGCGCTGCTCGCGCGGCTGCGCAACCTGCTGCGCGACCGGTACCCGGACGTCCTCGACGCGCTCTTCGCCGCCGGGGCGACGACCCTCGACTTCGTCGCCATGCTGCCCGACGACATGGACCGGTCACCGCACCCCGGCGACGAGGACCTCGTCGCGCTCGCGTGCCGCCGCACCACCTTCGAGTGGGTGCTGCGCAGGATCGTGCTGCGGGACGGCGCCGAGCTGGTGCACGGGGTGGCGGTGCGCGGCCTTCGGTGCGAACGGGGCGGCGCCGCGCCGCCGCTGGTCACCGGCGTCGAGCTCTCCGACGGCACGACGTTCGACGCCGACGTGGTCGTGCTGGCGAACGGGCGCCGCGGCGACCCCGGGGCCCTGCTGCGCCCGCACGGCGTGGAGGTGCGGGAGCGCTCCGAGGACACCGGCATCGTCTACTACTCGCGCTTCTTCCGGCTGGTGGACGGCGCCGGGTACCCGCCGCAGGTCGGGCCGATCGGCGGCGACCTGGACTACCTCAAGTTCGGGGTGTTCCCCGGCGACGACCGCACCTTCTCGGTGACGCTCGCCGCGCGCTCGCGGGACACCGAGCTGCGCCGGCGGCTGCAGGACCCCGACACGTTCCTCCGGGTGGCCGAGGCCATCCCGACGACGCGCCCGTACGTGGAGCCGGACCGCTCGCTGCCGATCACCGACGTGTACGTGATGGCCGGGCTGCTCAACCGCCGCCGCTGGTTCCTCGGCGACGACGGGGCGCCGGTCGTGCTCGGGCTGCACGCGGTCGGCGACGCCCACACCTGCACCAACCCCCTGTACGGGAGGGGGTGCAGCCTCGCGCTCGTACAGGCGCAGCTGCTCGCCGACGCGCTCGAGGAGCACGGGCTGGACCACGAGGCGCGTGCGCTGGCCTACGAGGCGGCCACCGAGCGCGACGTCACCCCGTGGTACCGCGCGGCCGTGGCACAGGACCGCCTCGGACGGACGCAGCCCGCCGGGGGTGACGGCGGCGCGAACGGACCGGTGGAGGAGGCGCGCGACGAGCAGGCGAGGGAGCAGGCCGAGCTGGCCCGGTCGCTGCTGCGCGACGGCCTGTTCCCGGCCCTGCGCACCGACCCGGTGGTGCTGCGGGCGTTCCTCCGCATGATGAACCTGCTCGCACCGCCGGACGCCCTGGTGACCGACGGGGACGTGGTCACCCGCGTGATGCAGGTCTACGCGCGGCGCGGCGAGCGGCCACCGGAGCCGCCGGTCGGCCCTGGCCGCGAGGAGCTCCTCGCGCGCCTCTGACCCCCGCCTCTTCCCACGAAACGTGGTGCGAGCGTGCTGGATCCCC
>CBFGTJ010000025.1:0-24722 GCA_965651815.1 uncultured Microthrixaceae bacterium
ATCCTCGACCGCCTCTACGGCTACGAGGTCTCGCCGGTCCTGTGGAAGAAGGTCATGCCGCGGCTGTCGGCCGGCCGCGTGCAGTCCGTGGCGACGCGCATCGTGGTCGAGCGGGAGCGGGAGCGCATGGCCTTCCGTGCCGCGACCTGGTGGGACCTCCAGGCCACGTTCCACCACGCGGACCCCGAGAAGGACCCGACCCGGTTCCCCGCGAACCTGGTCGAGCTGGGCGGGCGCCGGCTCGCGACGGGCAAGGACTTCGGCCCCGACGGGCAGCTCGTGCCGGCCGCCCGGGACGGCGACGTGCTGCTGCTCGACGAGGAGTCCGCGACGGCGGTGAAGGAGGCGCTGGTCGACCGGCCGGTGGAGGTCCGCTCGGTGGAGCGGAAGCCCTACACGCGCCGACCCGCCGCGCCGTTCATGACCTCGACGCTGCAGCAGGAGGCGGGCCGGAAGCTGCGGCTGTCCGCGTCGCAGACGATGTCGGTCGCGCAGCGCCTCTACGAGAACGGCTTCATCACCTACATGCGAACCGACTCGACGACGCTGTCCGACACGGCGCTGTCGGCGGCGCGGGCGCAGATCCTGGAGCGCTACGGCAAGGCGTACCTGCCGGACGCCCCGCGGCGCTACCAGAAGAAGGTGAAGAACGCCCAGGAGGCGCACGAGGCGATCCGCCCCGCGGGCGACACGTTCCGCACGCCCGAGCAGGTCGCGGGGCAGCTCAACGCGACCGAGCTGAAGCTCTACGAGCTCATCTGGCAGCGCACGATCGCGTCGCAGATGACCGACGCCCGGGGCGAGTCCGTGCAGGTGCGGTTGGCCGCGACCACGGCGGACGACCGCGAGGCGCTGTTCGCCGCGTCGGGCAGGACGATCCAGTTCCCCGGCTTCCTGCGGGCCTACGTCGAGGGCTCGGACGACCCCGACGAGGCGCTCGACGACCAGGAGCGGGTCCTGCCGGAGATGTCCGAGGGGGACAGGGTCGTCGCGGAGGAGCTCGACGCGGTGGGGCACGAGACCCAGCCGCCCCCGAGGTTCACCGAGGCGTCGCTGGTGAAGCGGCTCGAGGAGCTCGGGGTCGGGCGACCCTCCACCTACGCGTCGATCATCTCGACCATCCAGGACCGCGGCTACGTGTGGAAGAAGGGTTCGGCGCTGGTGCCGAGCTTCACCGCGTTCGCGGTGGTGACGCTGCTCGAGCAGCACTTCAGCGACCTGGTCGACTACGCGTTCACCGCCCGCATGGAGGAGGAGCTCGACGAGATCGCGTCGGGTGAGACCGACATGGAGCCGTGGCTCGCGAAGTTCTACTTCGGGGTGCGCGACGTGCGGGCAGGTGACGTCGAGCCCGCGGGCGGGGTCGGCCTGAAGCCGCTGGTCGACGCGAACCTCGGCGAGATCGACGCGCGGGAGGTCAACTCGATCCCCCTGCCCGGCGACTACGAGGGCCCGCGCATCGTCGTGCGGGTGGGCCGGTACGGGCCGTACCTGGAGCGCGGCGAGGGTGAGGACAGCCAGCGCGCGAGCATCCCCGACGACCTCCCACCCGACGAGCTCACCCCGGAGCGGGCGATCGAGATGCTCGAGGCGCCCTCGGGTGACCGGCTGCTGGGCGTGCACCCGGAGACCGGCCTCGAGGTCCACCTCAAGGCGGGGCGGTTCGGCCCGTACGTGCAGGAGGGCGAGCGCGACGACGAGTCGGGCACCAAGCCCCGCACCGCGTCGCTGTTCTCCGACATGGACCCGGCGACGGTCACCCTCGAGGACGTGCTGCCGCTGCTCGACCTGCCCCGCGAGGTCGGCGTCGACCCCAACGACGGGCAGGTGATCGAGGCCCTCAACGGCCGCTACGGGCCCTACATCCGCAAGGGCAGCGACAGCCGGTCGCTGGAGCACGAGCGGCAGATCCTCACCATCACGCTCGAGGAGGCCCTGCGGCTCTTCGCGGAGCCGAAGCGGCGCCGCGGTCAGGCGGCGCCCAAGGGCCCGCTGCGCGAGATGGGCAAGGACCCCGACACCGACCGCCCGATCGTGGTGAAGGACGGCCGGTTCGGGCCGTACGTCACCGACGGCGAGACCAACGCCAGCCTGCGCAAGGGCGACACGGTCGAGGAGCTCACGCTGGAGCGTGCGCTGGAGCTGCTCGCCGACCGCCGGGCCAAGGGCCCGACGAAGAAGAAGGCCACCCGGAAGAAGGCCGCTGCGAAGAAGGCCTCGTCGAGGAAGTCACCCGCGAAGAAGGCAGCTCGCAAGAAGGCCCCGGCGAAGAAGTCGCCCGCCCCAGGTGGCTGAGGCCGGGTTCGGCGACGAGGCCGGGGCCGGGACCGGAGCGACGGTGGGCAGATCGAGCGGCCCCGACGAGGCGGACACCGGGGGCCGGATCCGCCGGCTGTTCGGCAGCCGCGAGTTCTTCGCGCTGTTCAACGTGCAGCTCATCTCGGCGGTGGGCGACTGGGTCGGGTTCTTCGCGATCACCTCGCTCGCCGCGGCGATCTCCTCCCAGCCGGAGGCCGCGATCGCGCTGGTGACCACCGCCCGGGTCGCGCCCGGCATCCTGTTCGCCCCGTTCGTCGGCGTGGTCGTCGACCGGTTCAGCCGCAAGGCGGTGATGGTCGTCTCCGACGTGGTCCGGGCGATCGTGTTCATCCTCCTGCCGCTGGTGAACACGGTGCCGGGGCTGGTGCTCGCGAGCCTCATCGTCGAGGTGTTCACGATGACGTGGTCGCCCGCGAAGGAGGCGACCGTGCCGGAGCTGGTCCCGAAGGACAAGCTCACCACCGCGAACTCGCTGGGCCTGGTCGCCGGGTACGCGACGATGCCGGTCGCCGGCCCCATCCAGTTCGCGCTCAGCTCGCTGAACACGCGGCTCATCGAGCTGGGCTTCCTCGGGTTCCTCGGGTTCAGCGCCGCGCAGGCGGGGGTGCAGACCCTCGCGTTCTACTTCAACGCGCTCACCTTCCTCATCGCCGGGCTCATCTTGTGGAAGTGGGTGTTCCCGCACCTCTCCGCGAGGTCGGCGAAGGGCTCCACCGCCACCGTCGAGCGCGACCCGGTCGAGGAGGAGCGCTCGCGGCTGCGCCGCACCTGGGACGAGATCCGCGAGGGGTGGGAGTTCATCTTCGTCAATCCCGTCGTGCGCGGCGTGAACATCGGGCTCGCCACCGGCATCATCGGCGGCGCGATGCTCGTGCCGCTGGGGCCGACCTTCGCCCGGTTCGTCATCGGCAACCCCAACACCTTCGCCCTCTTCATCACCGCGCTCGGCATCGGCGTCGCGGTGGGGGTGGTGCTGCTGTCGGTGTTCCAGCGGCGCCTGCCCAAGGAGCAGGTCTTCGTCGGGCTCGTGTTCGGCGCCGGGGTCGGCCTGTTCGTCGCGGCGTCCATGTCGAGCTTCTGGCTCGCGGCGCTCGGGGTCCTCTTCCTGGGCCTGTGCGCGGGCGCGGTGTACGTGCTCGGGTTCACGCTGCTGCAGGAGCACACCGGCGACGAGCTGCGCGGCCGCATCTTCGCGACGCTGCTCACCGTGGTGCGGCTCTGCGTGCTGCTCGCGCTGCTCCTCGGCCCGTTCCTCGCGACGATCTTCAACGGGCTCGCCCGCGCGGCGACGGGTGCCGCGGAGGACGAGGTGCCGTCCATGTCGCTGTTCGGCTTCGAGCTCGCCGTGCCCGGTGTCCGCATCACCTTGTGGCTCGCCGCGCTGATCATCGTCGTCGCCGCGTTCCTCGCGGGTCGCTCGATGCAGGTCGGACTTCGCGAGGGGCTGCGGGACGCGATCGCGGCGGCCAACGGCAACGGCGCCAGGGCGAAGCACCCGACCTCGCTGATCGAGGCGATCGTCGAATCGGGGGGCGAGGCACCCGGGGGCGAACCCGATGGCGAGCCGGGCTCCGACGGTGCCGGCGACGACCGGCGCGACGGGGACCCGCCGTGACCCGCGGGCGGTTCATCGTGTTCGAGGGCGGCGAGGGCACCGGCAAGTCCACGCAGGCGGCGCTGCTCGCGCAGCGGCTCGGCGCCACGCTCACCCACGAACCGGGCGGCACCGAGCTCGGTGCGCACCTGCGCGAGGTGCTGTTGTCGGAGCGGACCCGACGGCTGGACGACCGGGCGGAGGCGTTGCTCATGGCCGCCGACCGGGCCCAGCACGTCGCGGAGGTCATCGAGCCGGCGCTGCGGTCCGGGCGCCACGTCGTGTGCGACCGCTACATCGGCTCGTCGGTCGCCTACCAGGGCTACGGGCGGCTGCTCGACCCCGACATGGTCCGGGCGATCTCGGGGTGGGCGGCGGGCGGCCTGTGGCCCGACCTGACCATCCTGCTCACCGTGCCCGAGGAGGTCGCCCGGGCACGGATCGGCCCGGCCCGGGACCGGATCGAGGCCGCGGGGGACGACTTCCACCGGCGGGTGCTCGACGGGTTCCTCGAGCAGGCCGCGGAGGAGCCGGACACCTGGGTGGTGCTCGACGGCAGCGGCACCCCGGAGGAGGTGGCGGAGGAGGTCGCGGACGTCGTGGCCGACGCGCTCGGGCTCGAGGTGGGTGGGGCGTGACGCCGGACGAGCTGTGGGACGAGGTGGTCGGCCAGGAGGCCGCCGTGCAGCAGCTGCGGGCCGCGGTGGGCTCGCCGGTGCACGCGTACCTGCTGTCGGGTCCCGAGGGGTCGGGCCGGCGCGCCGCGGCGCGGGCCTTCGCCGCCGAGCTGCTGTCGGCCGGCGAGGGTGACGAGGAGCGCGAGCGGACCGCGACGCTCGTCGCGTCCGGCACCCACCCGTCGCTGTTCACCTTCGAGCGCGAGGGCGCGTCGCTCAGCGTCGAGCAGGCCGACGCGATCGTCGGGCGGGCCGCGCTCGCGCCCCCCGTGGGCACCCGGCAGGTGATCCTGGTCGAGGACTTCCACCTCGCCGGCGACGCCGCCGCCAAGCTCCTCAAGGTCATCGAGGAGCCGCCGTCGACGACGTTCTTCGTGCTGGTCGCCGAGGAGCTGCCGCCGGAGCTCGCGACGATCGCGTCGCGGTGCGTGCGGGTCGAGTTCACCGCGGTGCCGGCCTCGGCGATCGCGGCGCGCCTGGTCGCGGACGGGGTCGACCGCGAGGTCGCCGAGGTGGTGTCCGTCGCGTCGGGGGGCAGCATCGCCCGCGCCCGCCTGCTGGTGCGCGACCCGGCCGTCGAGCAGCGGCGCGCCGCCTGGTACGGGGCACCGGACCGGTTGGACGGCAGCGGGAACGCCGTCGCGACCGTGGTCGACGAGCTCCTGGAGCTGGTCGAGGGGGTCCTCGAGCCGCTGTCCGAGCAGCAGGCCGAGGAGGAGGAGCGGTTCCTCGCGCAGTTCGAAGCGGCGGGGATGGACGTGCCGAGGGGCCAGCGCGCCGCGCTCGAGGCGCGCCACAAGCGCGAGGCGCGCAAGGTCCGCACCGACGAGCTGCGGGCGGGTCTCGCGGTCCTCGTGTCCCGCTACCGGGACGCCCTCGCCGCCGGCGGGTCCGCGGAGGACTTCGTCGAGGTCGCGGGGTCGGTGCAGGAGCTGTGCGACGCGTTGACGTTCAACCCGAACGCCCGGCTGGCGCTCGAGGCGCTGTTCGTCGACCTGCCACGACCACGGGGCTGACCGCCCGTCGCTCGCCGTTCAGCGGGGGACGAGCCGGAACACCCGCAGGTCCCGGCCGCTGCGCTGCACGTAGAGGTCGAACAGCGGCCAGGTGGCGGTGAGCTCGGGCCACACGGCCGCCTTCTCGTCGGCGTCGAGCAGCTCGGCGCGGACCGGGATCCGTTGCCCCTGGTAGGAGATCTCCGCGTCAGGCCGGTCCAGGAGGTTCCACGACCAGGCCGGGTGGTTCGCCCGCCCGAAGTTCGACCCGACCACGTAGAACGCGCCGTCGTAGGGCACGGTGGCCAGTGGCGTGTCACGCGGTTCGCCGCTGCGCCGGCCGATCGTGGTGAGCACGATCGCCGGGAGCATCACCCGGGTGACCATCACCCGGCCGCCGGTGACGCGGTGCACGAAGCGGTCGAGCGGTGGCATGACCTTCGGTCCGACCTTCACGAAGCGCGGGCTGGCCGCCATCCGCTGGATCGCACGGCCCAGCCAGCTCCCGGGATCGATCGCCATCCGCCGGAGCGTAGCGGTGGGCCGGACGGGGGCTGGATTGGCGTTGGGGAACGGGGCACCTGCAGCGGTATGCTCGTCCGCTCACGCGCCGCGGCGCGTGGACGCCCGGGTAGCTCAGTCGGTAGAGCAGCTCACTCGTAATGAGCAGGTCAGGAGTTCGATTCTCCTCCCGGGCTCTCAGCTCGCCCCCGTCGTCCCGGGACGGGAGAAGTCCCGGTTCGGGTTGGCGGGTGGCAGGTGCATCCTGCCGCTGGGCTTCCATCCCGAGGCGGCGATGTCCTCGAGGACGTGGGCCATGTTCAGCAGGTCCTCCTCGTAGGAGAACTTGCCGTCACCCGCGTACACGAGTGTCGAGCAGCCCGACTGCTCGTAGGTGCGACCGTCCGCGCCGGGGATCTGCTGGCGCCACTTGATCAGCACCGTGTCGCCGACGATCGCGTAGAGGTCGGTCGGGAACGTCCAGCCCTCCAGCCCCTCCATGGCGGGACCGAAGACGGTGGCCCGCATCTCGTCGAGCCCCTCGACCCGGCCCCACGCGGGGTCGATGAACACCGCGTCGTCGGTGAAGAACTCGGCGAGGCGGTCCCAGCCGCCCTCGCCGGCGCAGATCTCGTCCCTCGTGGCGATGTAGCGCCGGACGGTCTGGTCGATCTCGTCACGGTCGAACGGCATGGGAACCTCGCGGTGGTCGGCGGATCGGTGGGACCAGCTTCGCCGACCGCCGCCGAGGTTGCCCGGGACTCCGTGTGCTCAGAGCCCCTTCATGGTGCCGATGCGGATCCGGTTCCCGAACGGGTCCCGGATGCCGAAGTCGGTGCCGTAGTCCTTCTCGGAGATCTCGTCGGTGAAGTCCACGCCCAGGTTCTTCAGCCGGTCGAACTCGGCGTGCGCGTCGTCGACCGACAGGGCGAACCAGCCGCCGGCCGCACCCTTGGCGAGCAGCGCGCGGACCTGCTCCGCGGTCGCCTCGTCCATCGAGGGGGCTCCGGGGCGCTCGAGCAGCACCTCGCGCGAGCGGTCGCCGGGCGCGCACACCGTCAGCCACCGCATGAAGCCGAGGTCCACGTCGGTGTGGACCTCCATGCCGAGGACGCCGACGTAGAAGTCGAGGGCCTGGTCCTGGTCGGGAACGAAGATGGAGGAAAGCCGGATGGAAGTGCTCATGGAGGGGAACCTACGGACCCCCCTCGGTGCGTGCTGTTCCGAAACTGCTCGATCCCGCCGGCCTCGTCCACGCCTTCACGAAGCACGTGGGCACCGACCCGTCGCCGTCGTGCAGCGGCCCGTCGCGGTACTCGCTCGGCGAGCAGCCGACGATCTCGCGGAACGTGCGGCTGAACGTGGCGAAGCTGGTCCAGCCCACCTCGACGCACACCTGCGAGACCGACAGGTCCGTCCGCCGGAGCCGCTCCATCGCCCGCTCGATGCGCCGCCGCTGCAGGTAGCGGTGCGGCGTCTCCCCGAAGGTCGCCTTGAACGAGCGGATGAAGTGCGCCCCCGACATGAACGCCACCGACGCCAGCGCGGGGATGTCGAGCGGTTCCCGGTAGTGGAGGTCGATGTGGTCACGTGCGCGGAGCAACCGGCGGTTCTGCTCCTCCTCCAGCGCGCCCATCCGGACGAACGCTAGTGAGCGCAGGCAGGCAGGTGACGCCCCGACGCGCGACGGAGAGGGGCGATCCGCCTCCCAGCAGCGGACCACCCCTACCCTCCCGTCCCCTCCGAGGGTAAGGAGACCGGCTCCCTTTTCCTCCGTCCTTGAGGAGACAATCTCGCGCATCTCAAGCCTCGAGTGGGGGTACACCACCGAGCCGCTCCCATGAGGAAGCCTGTTGGGGCGGGTCGGGCGCTGCGGTCTCCTCCCAGCGGCTGCGGTGACCCGGCCCGCACCAGGTCGACGCTTCTGCTCCGACGCTCCCCCGTCGGGCAGCGCCCGTTTGGGCGGGGGGAGCAGGGGTAGTGGGGCCCGAGGGGAAAGAGCCCGCAGCCGGTCACGCCGAGGCGTGACCGGCTGGCGCGTCCGCCAGCTCGAACCACACCGTCTTCGTGGACCCGCGCACCACGCACCCCCACGACCGGGCCACGTCGTCGACGATGCGCATCCCCAGCCCACCGAACCTCGCGGGATCCGGCGGCAGCAGCACCGGCGTCAGGTCAGGCTCGCAGTCGGTCACCGAGATGCGGACCCGGTCCCCGTCCACCTCGATCAGGACGGTGCAGTCGGGGCAGTGCGTGTGGATCACCGCGTTCGTGACGACCTCGCTCGCCAGCAGCTGCGCGTCGGGCACCACGTCGGGGTGGCCGCGCCGCTCGAGCTCCGCCTGCACGAGCCGCCGCACGGCCACGGGTGCCGTCGCGTCGTTGGTCAGCGTCCTGGGGAACGTCCGCTCGTGCATCGCCCACTGCCGGTCTCGGGTTCCGAACCCACCCCTTCCCCAACCGCCCAGCGAGCAGACGTCGCCGCATGGAGTGACACGACATGGGGTAGAGGGCCACCGGTTCCATCCTGTGGCGCGAGGGCGCCGGGCGAGGCAGGCGGAGGGAGCATGGGTCGATCGTCAGGTGCGCCGAGGGTCCGCCGGGTGTGGATGTGCACGCTCGTGGCGGTGACGGGCGGCGCGTTGCTGTTCGGAGCGGGAGCAGCGGGCGCACAGGAGGGCGGCGACGAGATCGACATCGTCGCGACGCCGGCCCCGGGGGACGGTCCGTGCCGCTCCGCCGACGCCGCGCTGCGGCACCAGGTGCTCCACGACGACGCCACCTACACGCTCCGCATCGACGTGACCGCACCCCTGTGCGAGCCGGTCGATGCCGTGGCCGCGATCTACGCCATGCCCGGCAACGGGGCGGCGTGGCCCCAGCGCCTCCTGCAGACCGAGGGCTTCACCCTGGGCGAGCCGGGCGTCGTGGACGTCGTGTTCTCGAAGACCTGCCGGCCCGTGCAGTTCGACGTCGTGACCGGGGCGACCCCTGCGATCATCTCGCCGCTCGGCGAGCACCACGGGCCGCTCCTGTTCCCGAACGACGTCAACACCTCGTACCAGCACTTCGGCGGTGACTGCCCGCCCGCGACACCGCCGGCGCCCCCGACACCGCCAGCGCCCGCACCGACCAGCACCGCGCCGGCCGACACCACCCCCGTGGAGGTGGCCGCCGTGACGACCTCCGCCGTGCCCGGCGTCGACTCGCCGGTGCCGACGGACGAGCCGTTGGTCCTCGCCGCCGCCCAGGAGCCCGACGGCCCCTCGGAGCTGGCACGTGCCGGGGCGAACGTGTGGAGCGTCGTCTTCGCCGGCCTCGCGCTCGCCTCGGCGGGCGCGTCGGCGCTGTCGCTGCGCCGGGCCCGACGTCCCGCCTAGACCGCGGGGCTGTCCCGCCTAGACCGCGGGCTCGGGCTTCGGCTCGGTGCCCATCGGGTGCACGGTGGCGGCGAACCCGCGGGCGGCGACGAGCGCGAGGACCGTGACGACGGCAGCCGTGGCGACGGCCCCGGCGGCCCCCCACGCCGCGGCCGACGAGGTGACCGCGACGGCCATGAGCAGGCCGATCACCGCCCTGCGGACCGCGGGGCCGGCCTCCTCGAAGCGCCGGTGGAACCGCCGCAGCCGGTCGGGATCGACGAGCCGCACCCCGAGGAAGATCGCGAGGCCGCGTGCCACGCCGAACAGCACCGCCAGCGCCGCCGCGACGGCCGGCCGGCCGGTCAGCGCGGCGAGGGCGACGGTGAGGTACACCCCCGAGGTCATGATGTAGGTGAGCACCCCGGTGCCGATCTGCCAGCCGAAGCCCGCTCCGTAGACCCACGAGCGGTACTGGTCGAGCCACGCCTCGTCGACCTGGCGCCGGTGGTGGGGCATCGGCCGGCCGAGCAGGCCCAGGTCGAGCGCCACCGCGAGGACCGCGAGCACGGCGCCGACGCCGAGCGCGGTGGAGGCGCTGGCCCCGGTCGCGCCCACGACGACGGCGCCGAGCGCGGCGAGCCCGCCGAGGGTCAGCCCGCCGAGCGCCGCGCCGAGCAGGAACCAGGTGGCGGTGAGCCCCCACCGGCGTCCTCGGCTCCGCTCCGCGAGCGGCGTGATGGTCGAGAGCATCGACAGGCCGCACGGCGACCACGTCGAGCGGATGGCCGATCCCACGGCGGTGATGGCGGCGAGGGCGATGAGCGTCGACACGGGCGTGCCTCCAGGTGGCGGGTGGTCAGCTGGTCGGGTCGAGGGGGTCGAGTGGGTCGATGCGGATCGTGGCGACGAGCCGGTTGACGGCCTGCACGAGCTGGTGGCGCTGCACCCACGAGCCGAGGACGACGTAGAGGCAGAACGCGCGGCCGTGCTCGGCGAAGAAGCGCTGCGACCCGCACATCCCGGGGATCACCCGCTGCTGTGCCTCCGGGTGGAACTCGGACGCCTGCAGCGCGGTCGGGAGCCCCTCGTCGAACATGGCGGTGTCGCCAGCCTCGTGG
The DNA here is from genome assembly GCA_965651815.1 of uncultured Microthrixaceae bacterium. Classification (GTDB taxonomy): domain Bacteria; phylum Actinomycetota; class Acidimicrobiia; order Acidimicrobiales; family Microtrichaceae; genus CBFGTJ01. Next base: position 10,567 of record CBFGTJ010000025.1, read on the forward strand.
TCGAACTCCACCAGCGCGACGAACACGTCGAGCGGCCGCATCGTCTCGACGTAGCCGCTGCCGTAGTCGCCGCGGTCGGGCGGCAGCGTGGAGGTCGCGGCGTGCAGCACCGGGTGGACGAACCCGCCCACCGGCCACGGCGACCCGGGCGCCGGCGTGCTCGACTGCTCGCGCCGCTCGATGCGCACGTCCCACCCGGGGAACACCTCGATCGACAGCCCGTGCGCCGCGAGCCGGCGCGTCAGCGTGCTCATGGTTCGCGCTCACCTTCGGGTCGCGGGTCCTCGTACAGGCTCGGGTGCCCGGGGCCGATCCCCGCCGCCTCGAGCGCCTCGTCCGCGGTGGCCCGCCGGCGGCGCCCCCGGAGCACGTCGCGGCGGGACCGCTCTCCGCCCGAGCCGTACCCGGCGTCCGCCAGCGCCTTGGAGATCAGCGAGCGGAGCTGCTCGAACGACGCGGCCGCTCCCTCGCCGACGATGCGCGACGTGTGCCCGTCGACCAGCACGAAGTACGGGGCGACGGGCACCGAGTAGTCGTCGTACGCCTCGCTGGACAGCAGCGTGTTGAGCGCCGGGTCCGCCAGCTCGGCGACCGCCGCGGGGCTCTCGGCGTCAGGGCCCTTGGCGATGACGACGAGCTCCGAGCCGGGCCCCCCGACCTGGCGGTTCTGCGGCTGGCGGAACGCCTCCCAGAAGTCCAGGCAGGTCGCGCACCCCGTCGAGAGGAACGCGAGCAGGGTCAACCGGTCGGTGCCGCGCACGGCGATCGCCGCGGCGTCGCCCGACGGCGTCACCCCCATGAGGTCGTGCGCGTTGCCCAGCGGGCCCTCGGCCGGGATCGCCAGCCCGTTCTCGCCGATGCGGGCGACGCGGTCGCCGACCGAGGAGCGGGCGACCGCGTCCTCGGAGCGGCTGCCCGCCTCGAAGGTGCGTGGCCCGCGCCGCGGTGCGCCGTCCTCGAGGTTCACGCCGAGGTCGTGCAGGGCCCGGAGGATCTCGGCGTGGGAGCGCAGCAGTCCGACCACCGCCAGCGCGAGCAGCAGCACCACCACGGTCAGGATCGACACGAGCACGGTCATCGGCGACCTCCCCTACCCAGTTCGCCGGTCATGCACCGCTCACCGTGACGTTCCGGCAGCGCAGCGGTGTCACCACGCCGCCGTTCACCGCGTCCACGCAGATCTGGTGCGTCCCGTTCGGCACGTCGATGACCGTGTCGAACCCGTGGTCCGGGCCGTAGCCCGGGTGGACCGCCCACACGTCCGGGCGGCGGGTGTTGGCCAGCACGGTCGCCACCGCCACGCCGTCCACGCGCAGGACCACCTCCGCGGGGGCGTCCCGCCGTGGCGGGTCGATCGCCCACCCCGTCACGCGGACCCGCCCGCCGCCGAGGTGCGTCGCGGTGTCGAGCCGGCCGATCGGATCGCGCATCAGCAGCGCCTCGCGGCACCGGAAGTGGTGCCAGCTCCCGTCGCCGAGCTGCACGTCCGCGCAGACGCGGCGATTGCCGGGGCTGAGCTGGATGTCGTAGGAGAACCCGCAGCGGAGGTAAGCCCCGGGCCGGGCGCGCACGACGTCGGGCCGGTCGATCGACGCCGCGTGGATCACGTGGGTCTGGCCCTCCGCACGGAGCCGGATCGTCGGCGGCCGCCCGGGTCGCGTGGGGTCGACGGCCCAGCCGACGACGCGCACGACGCCGCCGCCCATGTCGACCATCTGGTCGATCCGGCCGTCCGGCACCTGCACGACCGGCTGCTTGAACCCGATGAACGCCCGGCGCCCCGTGCGGTGGTCGACCGCGTAGGCGCAGACCATCCGACGGCCGGGCGCCGCGGGCACCTCGAAGTCGAACCCGTGGCGGGGGCCGAACGCCGGGTACGCGGCCCACACGTCCGCGCGGATGTCGCTGGCCGGGCGGTCCGCGACGAGCTTGTTGTCGACGTAGATGCGGACGTTCGTCGGGCCGTAGTCGTGCTGGGCGATGGTCCAGCCACGCACCCGCACCGTCCCCCGGTGGGTGCTCGTCGCGAGGTCGAGGTTGCCCCACGGTTCATTCAGGCACGCCCGGTTGTGGGAGCGGGTCGCGTTGTCGGTGCGCGAGCTGGTGCCGCACTGCGGGTCGAACTGCCACGGCGGCTTGCAGGTCACGACCCGGCAGACGATCGGCCCGACGCAGCGGACGTGCTGGTTGCACTGCCCGTAGCGGAACCGGGTGCAGCCGGACTTGCGGTTCCCGCAGTTGCCCTTGGCGCACCCGCAGCCCGTCCCGGAGCAGGAGCCGCTGCAGATGCCGTTGGCGCCGCACCCGCAGCTGCCGCACTGCGCGTTGCAGTCCAGGTAGTAGCGGGCCGCGCCACCGCAGAACGAGGACCCGTCGACCTTCCACCAGCCGGCGGTGATCGTCCCGGGAGGGCAGGTGTTGGCGCCGGTCAGCGTGCAGCAGAATTCGGTGTAGCCGTCGCAGCACAGCGAGCCGCAGCTGCAGCGGCTCCCGTTGCAGTTGCACACCGCCGCGTACGCGCTGCGCGGCTTGAGCCCGAAGTCGAGTGGTGCGGCGACCACCGCGGAACCGACGACCGCCGCCTTTCCGAAGAACCCCCGCCGGTCCAGCCGGTTCGCGAGGAAGTCGACGGTCCGTTCCAGCACTCGGCTCATCTGCGGCGGCCTCCGGTTCGGGCAGGGGAGTGGTCGTGTCCGGAGCTGGTCCGGAACGTGGGTCGCAGCTCCGACACCGAACGGGCGCGGTCGAGCACCACGGCACCGGTCGTGTCGATGGCAACGGCGAGCCACGTACCCACCCCGACCAGGAACAGGTACGGAACGCCGAACACGGGCTGGTCGCCGAGCACGGAGGGCAGGTCCGGGGCGCCGCCGGCCACCGCCGCGGCCGTCGCGACCGCCGCCGAGGCCGTGTTGACCGCCACGTGCACCGGGCTCGGGGGTGCGGCCGCCGCACCGAAGCACCCGCAGGACGCCGCGCCACGCCGGCGGGCGACGACGACCACCACCGCGAACACCGCGTACGCCACCGCCACCGCGACGGTCGGGCCGAGCCCACCGACGACGACGGCGATGCAGCCGAGCGCGACCTCCACGGCCCCGGCGAGGCGCGCGAGCGACCTGCGGCCCGGAAGTCCGAGCGAGCGGAGGAGCGCCGCGAACGCATCCGGAGACGCCACCTTGGCAGCACCCCCGACCACGATGACGACCGCCACGACGTGGAACGCGCCCGTGAGGAGATCCATCTGGGCGCCGATCGTAAACGACCCGGGGAGCGCGCCCCCTGCGTCTTCAATCACTTTTCCCTATGGCGAGGGTCGTTGACTGGGGTAACGTTCGTCACGCTGCGCATCGGCGATGCAACCGAGCGCGACACAGGCGACCGAGGGAGACATCGTGAAGGACTGGACGAGCACCGGGAGTGCATCGACGCGCCGTGGGCGCGCGTGGCAGGGCATCGGCGCACTGCTCCTCGCCCTCGGCCTCGTGCTGGCCTCCCCGGCGGCGGTCGGCGCCCAGGCCGAAACCGACGAGCCGACGACCGTTCCGGACCCCGCCGCCGTCGTCCCCGCCGACGACGACGAGACCACCACCTCCGAGCCGGAGGGCACCGACGAGACCGACCCGGAGGTCGACCCCGAGCAGGAGCCGGGCGAGGACCCCGCGGAGGAGCCGGCCGAGGAGGAAGAGGAGGACGACGGCGTCCTCGTGATCGAGGGCGAGCGCATCCGCATCGTGCAGACCCCCGACGAGGACCAGAGCGGCCCCTGCAGCGAGACGCCCGCGACCGCGATGCGTCACACCTACGGCGGCGACGACGAGGAGTGGCGCCTGACGATCATCGTCAAGGAGCGCCTGTGCACCGCGATCCACCCCACCGCGGCGATCTACGCGATGCCGGGCAACGGCGAGGCCTGGCCGCAGACCCTCGTCGAGACGCTCGACTTCACCATCAAGGAGGCCGGCCGCACGGTCGTCCACTTCACCAAGACGTGTGACCCGGAGCAGTTCGACGTCGTCGTCGGCGACACGCCGCCGGTGATCGCGCCGCTCGGCGAGTGGCACGGCCAGCTGCTCTTCCCGCTGGACGTGAACAGCAGCCACCAGCACTGGGGCTGCCCGCCGCCCGAGGTCGCGTCCGTGACGACGCTGCCGCCGGCCGAGGAGGTCGCCCCGGCCGAGCTCGCCCTCACCGGCACCAGCTCGACCCCGGTGGCGCTCGGCGGTGCGGCGCTCCTCTTCGTGGGGGCTGCGCTGCTGCTCGGGTTCCGTCGCCGCTCCGTCGTCTGACCGGCGACGGGGCGGATGTGATGCCCGGCGAACGCCGGTCCTAGACTGATCGGATGCTGTTCGCGAAGGTCTGGCACTACTGGTTGGCCGTACCGATCGCCGCGGGCGCGATCGCCCTCGTGCTGACGATCCTCGGCCTCTACGCCGCCCGGGTCGTGCGGACCCGCTTCCCGAACACCGACGGCTGACGGACGGCCCCCGTGGGTGACCCGGTCGACTGGAAGCTCGCCGAACGGGTCGCAGCGCGGGTGTCGGGGACCGAGCCCTTCGCCGAGTCGTACCACGCCGCGGGCCTGGTCCGGGACTTCGCCGAGCTGACCGAGCGCGCCCAGGAGCACGTCGAGGCCGAGACCGGCCTCCGCTCCGCCGCGGGCCCCGCGCGGGCCAGGGTCGTCGGTCGCGACGAGTGGGTCCGCGCCAACCTGGCGAGCTACCGCCGCCTGCTCCGGCCCGTGCTGGAGCGGTTGGAGGAGGTCGCGAAGGGCCCGGCGGGGCTCCTGTCCGGCAAGGTCGCGGCGGTCGAGCTCGGGGGGCTGCTGGGCTGGATGTCGACCCGGGTGCTCGGCCAGTACGACCTGCTCGTGCTCGAGGACGAGGACCCCGAGGACCAGGACCTCGTGTACTACGTCGGGCCGAACATCCTCGCCCTCGAGAAGCGCCACTCGTTCCCGCCGGAGGAGTTCCGCCTCTGGGTCGCGCTGCACGAGGTCACCCACCGCACCCAGTTCACGGGGGTGCCGTGGCTGCGGCACTACTTCCTCGGGCTCGTCGAGGAGCTGATGGGCGCCGTCGAGCCCGACCCCAAGCGCCTCTTCACCGCGGCCGGCCGCATCGCGGAGGCGGTCCGCACCGGGCGCAACCCCCTCGACGAGGGCGGCGTCGTCGCGCTGTTCGCCACGCAGGCCCAGCGCGACGCGATGGAGCGTGTCGGTGGGTTGATGAGCCTGCTCGAGGGGCACGGCGACGTCACGATGGACCGTGCCGCCGCGGACCAGGTGCCGTCCGCGGCGCGCTTCGCGCGGGTGCTGCGGACGCGCCGCAAGGAGGCGAACCTCGCGGCGAAGCTCCTGCAGCGGCTGATCGGGCTCGAGGCGAAGCTCGCCCAGTACGAGCAGGGTGAGCGCTTCATCGAGGTGGTGGAGGGCGTCGGGGGTCCGGCGCTGCTGAACCGGGTGTTCGAACGCCCGGAGCACCTCCCGACCCTCACCGAGATCCGCGAGCCGCAGCGCTGGCTCGACCGGATCGAGCGCTCCGCGGCGTGAGGGCGCCCGGGGGCGACGACCCGGTCGGTGCGCTGCTCGCCCGCTGCCGGTTCCCGCCCGCGGGGACCGAGGTGACCTGCGCGGTGTCCGGGGGTGCCGACTCGTCCGCGCTGCTCGTGCTGGCCACCGCGGCGGGGTGCGACGCCACCGCGGTGCACGTCGACCACGGGCTGCGCCCCGGATCCGCGGACGAGGCCCGCGTCGTCGAGGCGCTCGCGGCGCGGCTGGGCGCCCGGTTCCGGTCGGTGACCGTCGAGGTGCCGGAGGGACCCGACCTCGAGGCGCGGGCCCGTGACGCCCGCCGGGCGGTGCTCCCGCCCGGCACGCTCTACGGCCACACCGCGGACGACCAGGCCGAGACCGTCCTGCTCCGCCTGCTGCGCGGCACGGGACCCGCCGGGCTCGCGGGCATGCGCGCCGACACGCACCCGCTGCTCGGCCTGCGCCGCCACGAGACGGTCGCGCTGTGCGCCGCGCTGGGCATCGAGGTGGTGGAGGACCCCACCAACGTCGATGCGCGCTCCACCCGCAACCGGGTGCGCCACGAGGTCCTGCCGCTGCTGTCCGAGGTCGCCGGGCGCGACGTGGTCCCGCTGCTGTGCCGGACCGCCGAGCTCGCCGCCGAGCAGGCCGACCTGCTCGACGACCTCGCCGGCGGCCTCGACCCGACCGACGCCCGCGCCCTGGCGGCGGCACCGCGGCCGCTCGCGACCGCGGCGCTGCGCCGCTGGTGGACCGAGGTCACCGGCACCGGGCACCCGCCGGACGCCGCGGCGGTCCGACGGATGCTCGACGTGGTGGCCGGCCGCGCCGTCGGCTGCGACGTCGCCGGCGGATGGTCGCTGCGCCGCACGGAGGGGCGCCTCCGGCTCGTCCGCACCTCCCGTGGTTGCGACCGCGCGGACGGGGAGTAACGTCGGCCGCAGATGCTCGACGACGCGGACGACCTCCAGTCCCAGCAGCGACTCACCGCCGACGACCGGATCGGCAAGGTGCTCCTGACCGAGGAGCAGCTGACCCACCGGATCGCGGAGATGGGGGAGCAGATCACCGAGGACTACTCGGGACGCCGCCCCCTCCTCGTGGGCGTGCTCCGCGGCGCCTACGCGTTCCTGACCGACCTGGCGTTCGCCATCGACCTCCCCGTCGAGATCGACTTCATCGCCGTGTCGTCCTACGGGTCCTCGACCCGCACGTCCGGGGTGGTCCGACTCGTCAAGGACCTCGACGTCGACCTCACGGACCGCCACGTCATCCTCGTCGAGGACATCGTCGACACCGGGCTCACCCTGCGGTACCTGCGCCGCAGCCTCGAAGCCCGCGGCCCGGCGAGCCTCGAGGTGTGCACCCTGCTGGCGCGGGAGTCCGCGGACCTCGAGGGGCTGGGCGTGCGCTACGTGGGCTTCACGATCCCCGGCGACTTCGTCGTCGGCTACGGCCTCGACGCCGCCGAGAAGTACCGCAACCTGCGCTACCTCGCGGTGTACGACCCCGACCACGACTGACCCCCGGGGCCCGCCGACGTCGCATCGACACAGGCCGTCGCTAGCCTTGACGCCCAGTGAAAAGGAAGCTGCTGGATGTGCTGCGCTCCTGGCAGGCCCTGGTCGTCGCGGCGGTGGTCCTGCTCGTGGTGGGCTTCGTGCTCGCGCAGATGGGCCCCGAGCCCGAGGAGCTGCGCCTCGACCAGTTCCGTGACCGCCTCGAGGCCGGCGACGTCCGCAGCGCCACGATCTTCAACGACTCCTCGACCGTCGAGGGCGAGCTCGTCGACGGCGCCGAGTACCGGGTCACCTTCCCCGAGGCCTACGGCGAGCGGCTGACGGTCGACCTGATCGACGCCGGCGTCGACGCGGACGCCGACAACGGCGACGCGATCACGGTGGGCGACGTCGCGATGGGGCTGCTGCCCACGCTGCTCATCGTCGGCGTGTTCATCTGGTTCGTCAGCCAGATGCAGGGCGGCGGGCGTGCCATGAAGTTCGGTCGGGCCCGCACGCGGCTCGCGAGCGACGACACGAAGGTGACCTTCGACGACGTCGCGGGCGTCGACGAGGCCGTCGCGGAGCTGCGCGAGGTCGTCGACTTCCTGAAGGACCCGGAGCGCTTCGCCCGCCTGGGCGCACGGATCCCCAAGGGCGTGCTGCTGTGCGGCCCTCCCGGGACGGGCAAGACCCTGCTCGCACGGGCCGTCGCCGGCGAGGCGCACGTCCCGTTCTTCACGATCTCCGGCTCCGACTTCGTCGAGATGTTCGTCGGCGTGGGCGCCAGTCGCGTGCGGGACCTGTTCAAGCAGGCGTCCTCGAAGGCACCGGCGATCGTGTTCGTCGACGAGATCGACGCCGTCGGCCGCCACCGTGGCACCGGCGTGGGCGGCGGGCACGACGAGCGCGAGCAGACCCTCAACCAGCTGCTGGTCGAGATGGACGGCTTCGACGCGTCCTCCGGCGTCATCCTGATGGCGGCCACCAACCGCCCCGACGTGCTCGACCCCGCCCTGCTGCGCCCCGGGCGCTTCGACCGTCAGGTGACCGTCGACACACCCGACGTCACCGGACGCCTCGCCATCCTGCAGGTCCACGCGCGGGGCAAGCCGCTCGACGACGGGGTGACCCTGTCGGTGATCGCCCGCCGCACCCCGGGGTTCACCGGCGCCGACCTCGCGAACGTGCTCAACGAGGCGGCGCTGCTCGCCGCCCGCCGGGGCGCCGACACGATCCTGCAGCGCGACCTCGACGGCGCCATCGACCGCGTGCTCGCCGGGCCGGAGCGGGCCAGCCGGGTCATGTCGGAGGAGGAGCGCCGCACCGTCGCGGTCCACGAGGCCGGCCACGCCCTCGTCGGCCACGTGCTGCCGCACGCGGACGAGGTGCACAAGATCTCGATCGTGTCCCGCGGCCACGCGCTCGGGTACACGGTGATGCTCCCCGAGGAGGACCGCACCCTCCACTCCCGCGCCCAGCTGTCCGACCTGCTCGCGATGACCCTCGGCGGACGCACCGCCGAGGAGGTCGTGTTCGGCGAGATCACGACCGGCGCCGCCGACGACATCGAGCGGGCGACCCGCATCGCGCGCTCGATGGTCACCGAGTACGGCATGAGCGAGAAGCTCGGGCCGCAGCGCTTCGCGTCGCGGGACGGCGAGCCGTTCCTCGGCAGGGAGCACGGCCGGTCCGCGGAGCACTCCGAGGAGGTCGCGGCGAGGATCGACGAGGAGATCGCCCGCCTGCTCGACGAGGCGCACCAGCGTGCCCGGCGGGTGCTGGAGGAGCACCGCGACGTGCTGGACCACCTCGCCGCCGAGCTGCTCGAGCGCGAGACCCTCACCGACGCGGAGCTCGCGGCGGCGCTGGCCGGGGCGGGTACGGTCGAGGAGCCCCGCGAGGGCACACACCTGCCGCAAGGATTCGTGCCATGAGCATCTCGAACGACCGCGAGCCCTCCGCCGGCTCACTGACCGCCGCAGGGGCCCGCGGCGTCCCGCCCGACATGGACCTGGAGCTCGCGGACGACGAGCTGCTGCTCGACTCGCCCGAGCTGCGCACCCCCGTCGACGTCGACCGGATCGCCCGTGCGGTGCGCGAGATCCTCCTCGCGATCGGCGAGGACCCCGACCGCGACGGGCTGACCGACACTCCGGTGCGCGTCGCGCGCATGTACGCGGAGACCTGCGGCGGCCTCCACGACGAGCCCGAGCGCCACCTCAAGGTCACCTTCGACGCCAACCACGACGAGATGATCATGGTGCGCGACATCGCGCTGTACTCGCTCTGCGAGCACCACCTCGTCCCGTTCTTCGGCAACGCGCACGTCGCGTACATCCCGAACACCGACGGCCGGGTCACCGGGCTGTCGAAGCTCGCCCGACTGGTCGACGGGTACTCCCGGCGCCCCCAGGTGCAGGAGCGGCTCACCACCCAGATCGCGGACGCGATCGAGCAACAGCTCGACCCCCGCGGCGTGCTCGTGGTCATCGAGGCCGAGCACATGTGCATGGCGATGCGGGGCATCCGCAAGGCGGGCGCCTCCACGGTCACCTCCGCGGTTCGAGGGGTGTTCCGCACCGACGTCGCCAGCCGGGCCGAGGCCATGCGCTTCCTCGACGGCCGCTGAGGTCACCGTGGCGCTCGTCATGGGCGTGCTCAACGTCACCCCCGACTCGTTCTCCGACGGGGGCGAGCACCTGGCGCCGGAGCGGGCGGTCGAGCGGGCTGCCCGGATGATCGAGGAGGGGGCCGCTTGGATCGACGTCGGGGGCGAGTCGACGCGCCCCGGTGCGCTGCCGGTGGACCCCGACGAGGAGCGCCGCCGGGTGCTGCCGGTGCTCGACGCGATCGTCCCGCTCGCACGCGCCGCGGGGGTCGGCGTGTCGATCGACACCCGCAACGAGGCGACGGCCCGGGCCGCGGTCGCCCACGGTGCGGCGCTGATCAACGACGTGGCCGCCACCCTCTGGCCCGTCGCCGCCGAGCTGGGGGTCGGGTGGGTGGCGATGCACATGCTCGGCGACCCCCGGACGATGCAGCGGTCCCCCCGCTACGGCGACGTGGTCGACGAGGTGCGGCGCTTCCTGGTGGAGCGGGCGACCGCCGCCCGCGAGGCGGGGGTGCCGGAGGTGTGGGTCGACCCCGGCATCGGGTTCGGCAAGACCACCACCCACAACCTGCAGCTCCTCGCCCGCCTCGAGGTGCTGGTGGCGGAGGGGTTCGACGTGCTCGTCGGCACCAGCCGGAAGCGGTTCACCGGCGAGCTGGTCGGCCGCTCCGACGCCCGGGTCGGCGCCGGCCGGGAGGGGATCGCACCCCTCGAGGACCGGTTGGAGGGGTCGGTCGGCACCGCGGTGTGGGCCATCCGCAAGGGGGCGGCGATGGTGCGGGCGCACGACGTCGCGGCGACGGTGCGGGCTGCGGCCGTCGCCGGGGGCCGGGTCGACGCCCCCTGACGATCCTCTACCATTCCCACCGGCCCGGGATCGTCCCGTGGCCCCCGGACCCGGAGGAGGTGAACGACGTGGCAGCCAAGGGCAAGTGGGCACAGGGCATCGAGCCACGCCACTTCCACTGGGTCATCCAGGACCAGCTGGCGATCTGCGAGCGCCCCGGCGGCTTCGGCGGCAACCACCGCAAGGTGCGTCGCTCGGAGGAGATCATCTGGATCCGCGAGCAGGGGTTCGACCTCGTGATCTCGCTGTCGGGCGCGCCGAACAACCTGCACAGCTACGACGAGCTGGGCCTGGGCTGGCGCCACTGGCCGATGTCGCAGGCCGAGGACGTCCCCCGCTTCCTCGACCAGTCCTACGGCGAGCTGCGCCGGCTGCTCGGCGAGCGACGCAAGCTGATCGTGCACGGCGACGAGCTCTCCGAGCGGATCATCGGGTTCCTGGCCGGCTACCTCGTGTGGAGCGCGATGGTGCCCGAGCCGCCCAAGGCGATCGCGCTGATCGAGCACATCACCGGTCGCCAGATCGGGGCCGACGGCCGCCACCTGGTCGCCGAGGCCGCCCGGCTGGTCGAGCAGGCCTGAGCGGCGGCCCGTGTCGTCCCCCGCGGACCGCATCGAGCTCCGGGGCCTGCGGACCACCGCGATCGTCGGTGTGCTGCCCGAGGAGCGCACCCGCGCCCAGCCGGTCGAGGTGGACCTCGACCTCGTGGTCGACCTGACCGAGGCGGGCGGCTCCGACGACCTCGCCGCGACGGTCGACTACGGGGCGGTCTGCGACGTGGTCGCCGAGACCCTCGCGAACGGCCGCCCGGCGCTGCTCGAGCGCCTCGCCGAGCTGGTCGCCGCCGCGGTGCTCGACGTGGACGACCGGGTCACGGCGGTGACCGTGGCGCTCCGCAAGCTGCGGCCCCCGGTCGCGCACCAGCTGGACAGCGCCGGCGTGCGGATCACGCGGCACCGAGCGGGCTGAGCCGTGCGGACCTTCCTCTCGCTGGGCTCGAACCTGGGTGACCGGCGCCGCTACCTGCGGCAGGCGATCGAGTCGCTGCCCGACGTGGTCGCCGTGTCGCCCGTCTACGAGACCGATCCCGTCGGCGGGCCCCCGCAGGACGAGTACCTGAACCTGGTCGTGGAGCTCGACACCGACCTCACGCCGCACGAGCTGCTGGGTGTGTGCCACCGCATCGAGGCGTCCGCGGACCGGGTGCGGGGCGCGCGCTGGGGTCCACGCACGCTCGACATCGACATCATCTGGATGGACGGCGTGGAGGTCGACGACCCGCAGCTCACGATCCCCCACCCCCGGTGGAAGTCGCGCCGGTTCGTGTTGGTGCCCCTTCGCGACCTCGCTCCCGACCTCGTCAGCGAGGAGGACGTGCGGCTCGCGGAGGGCTCGGTGCACCGGGTCGAGGGGCTGTGAACGCGCCCCGGGTCCGTATCGTCGGCCGGGGCCGGGCGGGGAGCTCGTTCGACGCCGCGCTGCGCGCGGCGGGGTGGGCGGTGGAGCTGGTGGCGCACGACGACCCGGAGGTCGCGCACGCCGCCCGCGACGTCGACCTGGTGCTGCTGTGCGTGCCGGACGGGGCCATCGCGACGGTCGCCGGCTCGATCGAACCGGTCCCGTCGACGGTCGTCGCGCACTGCGCGGGGTCCCGCACGCTCGAGGACCTCGCTCCCCACGAGCGGCGGGCCTCGGTGCACCCCCTCGTGTCGATGCCCGACCCGGTGCGCGGCGCGCGCCGCCTGATCGGGGCCTGGTACGCGGTCGCGGGGGACCCGCTGGCCGCGGAGGTCGCACGGGCGCTGCAGGGGCAGTTCGTGGACGTGCCGGACGAGGCACGGGCGGCGTACCACGCGGCGGCGGTCGTCGCCTCGAACCACCTGGTCGCCCTCATGGGGCAGGTCGAGCGCATCGCGGCGTCGATCGGGCTGCCGCTCGAGGCGTTCCTCGGCCTCGCACGGGGGTCCCTCGAGAACGTGGTGGAGGTGGGCGCCGCCGCGGCGCTCACCGGCCCCGTCGCACGCGGCGACCACGAGACCGTCCTCGCCCACCTGGAGGCGCTGGATCCCGAGGAGCACGGCGCGTACCGGGCGCTGGCGGAGGCCGCGGCGCGGCTGGTGGGGGTCGATCCGCCGCCCTGGCCGGACGGCGCGTCCGGGACCGCGGACGTCGCGCCGTAGGCTGCTGCGCCGTGAAGACCGTGACGACGGTCGCCGAGCTGCGGTCGCTGCTCGACGACGCTCGCCGCCAACAGCACCGGATCGGGTTCGTGCCGACGATGGGGTACCTGCACGCCGGCCACCTGTCCCTCATCGAGCGCGCCGCCGCGGAGTGCGACACCGTGGTGACCTCGATCTTCGTGAACCCGCTGCAGTTCGCGCCGGGCGAGGACCTCGAGGCCTACCCGCGCGACCCCGAGGGCGACAGCGCGAAGGCCCGGGAGGCCGGCACGGACGTGCTGTTCGTGCCCGAGGAGGCGGAGATGTTCCCCGACGGCCGGGCCGCGGTGCGCACGACCGTGCACGTCGAGGGCCTGTCGGCGGCGATGGAGGGCGCGTCCCGCCGCACCCACTTCGGCGGCGTGTGCACGATCGTGGCGAAGCTGTTCAACGTCGTCGGCGAGTGCCGCGCCTACTTCGGCGAGAAGGACTACCAGCAGCTGGTCATCGTCCGGCAGATGGCACGGGACCTGTCGTTCCCGGTCGAGGTGGTCGGGTGCCCGATCGTGCGGGAGCCGGACGGCCTCGCCATGTCGAGCCGCAACGTGTACCTGACGCCCGACGAGCGTGCGGAGGCGCCGGTGCTGCGGCGGGCCCTGCTCGCCGGTGCGGCCGCGATCCGCGACGGGATGACCGACGCCGCGGAGGTGAAGGAGCTGATGGCGTCGATGATCGACGCGGCGCCGTACGCGCGCCTCGACTACGTCGAGGTGGCGGATCCCGACACGCTGGAACCCCAGGACGTCGCGACCACGACGTCGCGGCTGTTCGGCGCGGTCCGGTTCGGTCGTGCCCGACTGATCGACAACGTGGGCGTCGGGGGGTGAACGGCACGGACCTCGACCTGCTGGTGCTCGGCTCGGGCGTCGCAGGCCTCTCCGCCGCGGTGCGCGCGGCCGAGGTCCACGGGTTGCGCACGGGTGTGGTCACCAAGGGCGGGCTGGACCTCGCCACGACGCGGTGGGCGCAGGGCGGCGTCGCGGCCGCGCTGTCCGGGGACCCCGAGGAGATCGACCTCCACCTGGCCGACACCCTGGCCGCGGGCGCGGGCCTGTGCGACGTCGACGCGGTGCGGGTGCTGGTCGACGAGGGGCCGCGCCGCGTGGAGGAGCTGATCGCGCTCGGGGCCGAGTTCGACCGGGATGAGTCGGGCAACCTCGAGCTGGCCAGGGAGGGCGGCCACTCGGTGCCGCGGATCGTGCACGCCGGCGGCGCGGCGACCGGCGCCGAGATCGAGCGTGCGCTCGTCGCGGCAGTGCGCGAGACCGCCGCGGTCGTCCGTGAGCACACGTTCGTGCTCGACCTGCTCGTCGAGGACGGTCGCTGCCACGGGGCCCGGATCGTCGAGCCGACGGGTGAGGTCAGGGACCTGCGGGCGCGCCACGTGCTGCTCGCGACCGGGGGCGCAGGCCAGCTGTACGCGGTGACCCCCAACCCGCGCCTC
>CBFGTJ010000026.1:0-23967 GCA_965651815.1 uncultured Microthrixaceae bacterium
CCGTGGCTGCGCTACCGCGGCCACCTCGAGAACATCTCGGGCAACCTCTTCCTCGGTGCGGTCAACGCGTTCACCGGCGTCGCCGGCGAGGGCAAGGACCAGCTCGACGGCACCACCAAGCCGTACCCGGACATCGCCCGCCACTACCACGAGGCCGGCCAGCCCTGGGTCGCCGTCGGCGACGAGAACTGGGGCGAGGGGTCGTCGCGGGAGCACGCGGCGATGGAGCCCCGCTACCGCGGCTGCCGGGCGATCATCGTCCGCAGCTTCGCCCGCATCCACGAGGCGAACCTCAAGAAGCAGGGCGTGCTGCCCCTGACCTTCGAGGACCCGGCCGTCTACGACGAGATCGGGGAGGACGACCGGATCAGCGTCCTCGGACTCGCGGACCTCGCGCCGGGCAAGTCGGTGGAGTGCGAGCTCACCAAGCCGGACGGCACGAAGCGGCCCTTCCGCTGCAACCACACGCTCAGCGACGAGCACATCGAGTGGTTCCGCGCCGGCTCCGCCCTCAACATCATCCGCTCCCGCACCGGCGCCTGACGCCCGGGACCACCGTCGATCGTGGGCGTCGCCGCGCCCTCCGCTGCGCCCGTCGCCGGCACCGTCCGGCGACGGCTGCGCGCTGAGCCGCTCCGGCACGTCCCCGCGCTCGACGGACTGCGTGCCGTCGCCGTCGCGCTGGTCCTGTTGTTCCACTCGGGGTTCGGGTGGATGCGGGGCGGCTTCCTCGGCGTCTCGGTCTTCTTCACGCTCTCCGGGTTCCTCATCACCAGCCTGCTGCTGCGCGAGTGGAACGACCGGGGGCGCATCGACGGGCGCCGGTTCTGGGTGCGCCGCCTCCGCCGCCTCTCCCCCGCCGCGTGGAGCGCGATCGCGCTGGTCATCGCACTCGCGGCGCTCGGGGTGTGGGACGACGGCCAGCTCCGCTCGCTGCGCGGCGACGTGCCGTGGTCGTTGGTGGACCTCGTCAACTGGCACTTCGTCGCCGGGGGCACGACCTACGGGGCCGCCTTCGGCGCGCCCTCGCCGCTCGAGCACTTCTGGAGCCTCTCGGTCGAGACGCAGTTCTACGCGGCGCTGCTGCTGGTCGTGGTCGGGACGCTGTCGCTGCGGCGCGGGAGCCCCAGGGCGCGGGTGCGGCGGCTCACCCGCGTCCTGCTCGGCCTGACGGTCGCCTCGCTCGTCGCCAACTGGTGGCTCGGCGCCGGCTCGCCCGACCGCACCTACTTCGGGACCGACACCCGCGCCGCCGAGATGCTCTTCGGCGCCGTGCTCGCCTGCCTGATGCTCCGGCGCCTGCGCCTGCCACCGGGGCGGGCGCGGCGGATCGTGGTCGCCGGTGGCGGTGTGGCGGTCGTGGTCGTCGTGGGGCTCTCGACCGTCGCGACGACCTCCTCGGCGTGGCTGTACCCGTGGGGGCTGCTCGCCACCGCCGTGTGCAGCACGGCGCTCGTGACGGCGTGCCTGCAACCCGGGGGGATCGCCGCGGTGCTCGCCGCGCCGCCGCTGGTGCTGCTCGGCCGCATCTCCTACGGGGTCTACGTCCTGCACTGGCCGGTGTTCCTCTGGCTCACCCCGCGCCGCACCGGGATCGACGGCTGGGCGCTGTTCGGCCTGCGGATGCTCGTCACCCTGCCGGCGGCGTACCTGCTGTACCGGGTCGTCGAGGCAGCGGTGCGGGCGCGCACCTGGCCCCGACCCGGCCAGGGGGTGCGGGTGGCACCCGCGCTCGCGGTGTCGCTCGCGGTGCTCGGCCTCGTCGTCACCTGGGGCGCCCCACCACCCCCCGCCTACCTCGACACGGAGCGCACCGGGGAGCTCGTCGTGCGCGAGGCCGCCGACGCGCCCGGCGGCACCACCTCCACGACCGAGGCGGGCCCCCGCCGGGCGGAGCGGGTGCTGCTGGTCGGCGACAGCATCGCGGCGAGCCTCGAGGAGGCGCTCTCACAGGCGTTCACGGCCCGCGGCGTGTCGTTCGCGTCGATCGCCCGCCCCGGCTGCGGCGTCGTCGCCGGCGTGCCCGCCAGCGGTCCGGGCCAACCGGTGCGGGAGATGGGCGGGGTCGACGTGTCGCAGTGCGAGACCACCCTGGCCGGCTCCCAGGAGGAGGCGGTGGCCGGGTTCGCACCGGACCTGGTGCTCAGCATGTCGACCTGGGAGCGCATCGACCGCCTGGTCGACGGGGTCTGGTACGAGTTCGGCACCCCGGAGGGCGACGCCAAGCTCGGCGAGCTGTACGGCGAGACCATCGGGCGGCTCTCCTCCGGCGGCGCCCGGGTGGCCCTGGTGCTGCTGCCGGACAACGTCGCCGGGCGCAACGCCCCCTTCGGCGGCCCCACCGAGGACGACCTCGGGCGCGCCGCGCACCTGCGCGACCTGCAGGTCCGGGTCGCGGCCACCCTCGAGGGCGTGACGACGCTGGACATGGCCTCGGTGGTGTGCCCGACCTCGCCGTGCCCGACCGAGGTGCGGGGGCTCGAGATCCGGCCGGGCGACGGCATGCACTACGACGAGCCGCTCGCCGCCGCGTGGGTCGCCTCGCACGTCGCGGACCTCGCCCTGGCGATCGACCTGGACGCACCGGACGCCGGGTGAGCGAGCGGGTCAGTCGGTGCCGGGACGGCGCGAGCCCTCGTGGGCCGCGGCCGCGTCGAGGTCCTCGGGGATCACGCCGCCCGGGTAGGTGCGGGCGAGCTCCTCGCGGGTCGGCGTGCGCTTCCGGCGCGCCTCTGGCGGGAGGAGCGCCGAGATCGCCTTCATCATCCGCTTCGTGTCGGCGTCCACGCTGCGCCCCTTCATCTCCACCGGGTCGCCGACCCGCACCGTGACCGTCGGCGGGTTCAGCACGTTGGTGATGTCGGGCAGGCGCGAGCTGCGTGGCCACACCTGCTCGGTCCCCCACAGGCCGATCGGGATGACCGGCACCCCCGCCGCCGTCGCCAGCTTCGCCGCGCCCCACCGGCCACGCAGCTCCGGGTCGAAGAACGCGGGCCCGCGGGGGATCGTGCCCTGCGGCATGATCGCCACGAGCTCCCCGGCCGCGAGCGCGTCCTGGGCGGCCCGCAGCGGTTCGTCCGAGCCGGTGCCGCGGTCCACGCGGATCCCGCCGAGCGCGGTGACGAGCTCGCCGACGACCGGCGCGTCGAAGACCTCCTTCTTGCCGAGGAACCGCACCGGCCGCCCCCGGCGTGCCAGCAGGAACCCGATCGCCAGCGGGTCGAAGTACGAGCGGTGGTTGGCCACGAGCACCGCGGGGCCGCGCTCGGGGATCTTCTCCGCGCCCTCGATCCGGAAGCGCACCCACGGGAACAGCTGGGGCTGGGCCAGCAGGAGCAGCACCCGCTGCGGCTCGAGCCCCGCGAACTTCGGCACCCCCGCCGGCACGTCGAAGTGCACGACCGGCCAGCGCCGCAGCGCAGCGACGCCGAGCAGGCGGGGGTCGGGGTTCACCGCGGTGGGGTGCCCGACCGAGGACAGCAGCGGCACGTCGTAGTAGCTGTCGGAGTAGGCGAAGCTCTGGCCGAGGTCGACCCGGTGGCGGCGCGCCCAGGCGCGCACGGCCCGTGCCTTCCCCTTGCCCCAGACGAACTCGCCGTCGATCGTGCCGTCGTAGTGCCCGGCCCGGATGCCGAACCTCGTCGCCACCAGGTCGTCGAAGCCGAGCCGCTCGGCGAGCGGGCGCACGAGGTCGTAGGGCGTCGTGGTGGCGAGCACCAGGGCACGGTGCTCGCCCCGGTGGTCCTCGATCAGCTGGCGGGCGTACGGCAGCACCGCGTCGGCCAGTGGTTCCGCGGCGCGGTCGGCCGCCTTGCGCACCAGGTCGACCGGCCAGCCGCGCGCGGCACGGGCACCCTGTCGGGTCAGCAGCATCGACGGCCACGTCTCGCCGATGACGTTGAAGATCCCGAACGCGAGGTTCTCGAGCGCACCCGTGGCGCCGCTGAGCAGGCCGACGTGGCGGAGGGCCTCGCTGATGACGGGCCCGCTCGCCCCGGCCAGGAGCGTCCGGTCGAGGTCGAAGAAGGCGGCGCCCCTCAGCTGCGGGTCGTCGGCGTCGCGGGGAGCGGTCTCCGTCATGGCAAGGACGCTACCGTCGCCCTCCCGCCCGGTGCGGACCGACCTCGATCCGCCGCCCCGGACCCGCCCCCTGGCCGTGGAAGGACCGCAAAACGGCCGAAGGACTGGCGGGGGGAGCCAGTCCTTCAGCAGATGCGTCGCTGACCAGGGGGGATGGTCCTCGCGACGCCAGCACGAGGGGGACAGGGGGGATGTCCACTCACTCGGCGTTTGTTGATGGCTCTCACCATAGACAACCCCGCCACCATCATTCAAGCGCATTGGAGTGATATTCAGTATCGTGTTCTGCGATGGACCGGAAACAGCTCCGTGCACTCGTCGCCGTCGCCGAGCACCAGTCGTTCTCCGCCGCGGCACGCGCCCTCGACACCGTGCAGTCGAACGTCTCCGCACACGTCGGGCGGCTCGAGCGCGACCTCGGCATGACCCTCATCGACCGCTCGACCAACGAACCGACCCACGAGGGCCGGGTGGTGCTGGAGCGCGCCCGCCGCATCGAGGCGGAGTTCGAGGCGCTCGACTCCGACGTCGCCTCGCTGCGCGACGTGATCTCGGGCTCCGTGCGGCTCGGCGTGATCGGCACCACCGCCCGGTGGCTCGCTCCCCCGCTGCTCAACGGCCTCGAGGAGCAGTACCCGGCGGTCTCGGTCGTGGTCCTGGACGCCACGACGAGCTCGCTCGTGCTCAACCTCCTGAACGGCGCGGTCGACCTCGCCGTGGTCACCCTCCCCCTCGACGACTCCGAGCTCCTCGTCGAGCCGCTCTTCGACGAGGACCGGGTGCTGATCGTCCCCCGCGGGCACCCGCTGTTCGAGCGCGACCGGGTGTCGCTCGGCGAGCTCGTCGACCACGAGCTCCTGCTCGAGGCGCCCGGCACCTCCTCCCGCGACGTGCTCGACGCCGCGGCGGCCCGGCTCGGCGTCCGCCTCCGTCCCAAGGCGGAGTTCGACGGGATGCGGCTGCTCGCCTCGCTGGTCTTCGCCGGGTTCGGCGCCGGCATCGTGCCCGAGTCCGCGGCGCCGCCGAACGTCGGTGGCGAGTGGCGGAAGGTGTCCGTCGACGGCGTGCCGCGACGCTCGGTGGGTCTGGTGCGCCGGCGGCGCGGCATGCCCTCCGCGGCGCAGCGGGCCGTCGCGGACCTCATCAAGGACGTCGTCGCCGCCGAGGCGACCGGACCCTCCGGCATCCACCTCCCCGATCGCAGCGCTCGCGGCTGAGCCCACGTCGCGCTCGCCGCCGCGTGTTCCCTCGCGGGGTCCGGCGGGCCGTGACGAGGCCGTAGGATGGACCTGTTCGAACCCCCCGGGAGCACACAGTGGCCGACAGCATCACGATCATCGACAACCGCACCGGCGAGCAGGTGGAGATCCCGATACTCGATGGGGGCGTCGACGCGAAGGCGTGGGCGAAGCTGCTGCCCGGCGTGTGGTTCCACGACCCGGGCTTCAGCACGACCTCGGCTGCCGCCTCGGCCATCACGGAGCTGGACGGCGAGAAGGGCATCCTGCGCTACCGCGGCTACCCCATCGAGCAGCTCGCCGAGTCCTCCAGCTACCTCGAGGTCGCGTACCTGCTCATCCACGGCGACCTGCCCACGCCCGAGCAGTTCGAGGACTGGCGCTACGAGATCACCCACCACACGTTCATCCACGAGAACGTGCGCAAGCGCTTCATGGAGGGCTTCCACCACGACGCCCACCCCATGGGCATCCTCGTGTCGACCATCGCGGCCCTGTCGACGTTCTACCCCGAGGCGAAGAACATCACCGACCGCGACGTCCTGATGAAGCAGGTGATCCGGCTCATCGCGAAGATGCCGACCCTCGCCGCCGGGGCGTACCGCCACAGCGTCGGCATGCCGTTCGTCTACCCGGACAACAGCCTCGACTTCGCGGCGAACTTCCTGTCGATGATGTGGAAGACCGCGGAGCCGCGCTACGACGCCGACCCGGTCCTCGCCCGGGCGCTCGACGTGCTGTTCATCCTCCACGCGGACCACGAGCAGAACTGCTCCGCGACGGCGATGCGCACCGTCGGCTCCGCCCACGCCGACCCCTACATCGCGACCGCGGCGTCGACCGCCGCGCTGTACGGCCCCCGCCACGGTGGTGCGAACGAGGCCGTCATCCGGATGCTCCAGGAGATCGGCACGCTCGACAACGTCCCCGAGTACGTCGAGTCGGTGAAGCGCGGCGAGCGGCTGCTGCAGGGCTTCGGCCACCGCGTCTACAAGAACTACGACCCGCGTGCCCGCATCATCAAGGAGACCGCGTACGAGGTCTTCGCGGTCACCGGCAAGAACCCGCTGCTCGACGTCGCGCTCAAGCTCGAGGAGGTCGCCCTCGCGGACGACTACTTCGTGAGCCGCCGCCTGTACCCGAACGTCGACTTCTACTCGGGGCTCATCTACCAGGCGATGGGCTTCCCGATGGACATGTTCACGGTGCTGTTCGCGATCCCGCGCACCGCGGGCTGGCTCGCCCACTACATCGAGCTGCTCGAGCAGGGCTCGCGGATCTACCGCCCGCGGCAGCTGTACGTCGGGCACCCGGAGCGCACCTACACGCCGATCGAGAAGCGCTAGCCCGCAGCGCCCGGCGCAGCTCGGGCTGCGCCGGGCCGCCGGTGCTGCCAGCATCGGGGGATGGCCGACACCCCTGCGAACCGACCTGACCGTGGCCCCGACGTCGTCGAGGTGACCGTCGACCGGGAGCGGGGTGAGCTGCGGATCTCCTTCGACGACGGGGCCAGCGGTGCCGTGCCGCTCGCGGAGCTGCGCCGGCACTGCCCGTGCGCGACCTGCCGCGCGGCCCGCCAGGCCGGCCACGACCCCACCCCCGACCGGCCCACCGGCGTCGCGGACGCGGAGCTGGTCGGCGCGTGGGGGCTCGGCATCGCCTGGGACGACGGCCACCGCACCGGGATCTACCCGTTCAGCTCGCTGCACGAGTGGGTCGTGGCGGGCGAGCCGCCGTTCACGCCGGACTCGGGCCTCGGGGCCTGACGCGGTGCAGTTCCGGCTGTCGCCCGAGCTCGTCGCGCTGCGGGAGGAGGCCCTCGAGGTCGCCCGGCGCGCCACCGAGGGCCTGGAGGTCCTCGAGGACTCCTGGATGGTCGGCGCCTCCAGCGAGTTCGCCCGCACCCTCGGCGAGCGCGGCTGGCTGGGCATGACCTGGCCGGTCGAGGAGGGCGGGCACGGGCGCAGCCCGCTCGAACGGTTCGTCGTGTTCGAGGCGCTGATCGGCGAGGGCGCCCCCGTCGCCACCTCCTGGTTCGCCGACCGGCAGATCGGGCCGACGCTGCTGCAGTTCGGCACCTCCGAGCAGCGTGCACGGTGGCTCCCCGAGATCGTGGCCGGCACCTCGGCGTGGTGCATCGGGATGAGCGAGCCCGACGCGGGGTCCGACGTCGCCTCGCTGCGGACCACCGCCCGTCGCCGCGGCGACGTCTGGGTGGTCGACGGGCAGAAGGTGTGGACCTCCGGTGCGGCCACCGCGGACTGGTGCTACCTGGTCGCCCGCACCGACCCGGACGCGCCCGTCCACGAGGGGCTGTCCGAGCTGGTGGTCGACATGCGCTCCCCCGGCATCGAGGTCCGTCCGATCGTCGACATCACCGGCAGCGAGCACTTCTGCGAGGTCCGCTTCGACGGCGTGGAGGTCCCCGCCGAGCACCTGGTGGGCACCGAGAACGGCAGCTTCCGGCAGCTGATGCGCCAGATGGAGCACGAGCGGGGCGGCATCGACCGGCTCGTGTCGAACCGGCGGCTGTACCTCGACGCGCTCGAGGTCGCCGACACCACCGACCCGCTCGTCCGGCACGAGGTCGCGTGCCTGGAGAGCGGCTACCTGATCGGCCGGCAGCTGGTGCTGCGAGAGGTGGTCGGCCAGGCACCGAAGGGCTTCTCGGCG
Organism: uncultured Microthrixaceae bacterium; assembly: GCA_965651815.1. GTDB lineage: Bacteria > Actinomycetota > Acidimicrobiia > Acidimicrobiales > Microtrichaceae > CBFGTJ01. The sequence goes on from CBFGTJ010000026.1 coordinate 7,992, forward strand.
GCGACGAAGACCTGGTGCACGGAGTTCGAGCAGCGCGTCGCCGCGTTCTGCGCGCGCGTCGCGGGCCCCGACGCGACGATCTGGGGCCGCGTCGCCCGGAACATCTGCTACGCACCCGCCTACACGATCATGGGCGGCACGACGCAGATCCTGCGCAACGTCCTCGCCGAGCGCCTGCTCGGCCTGCCCCGCGAGCCCCGTCCCGCGGGGAGGTAGGGGGTCACTCCAGGCGGCGGACCGCGAAGTCCTCGATGGGGTCGCCGAGCACGATCTCCACGTCCGCCACCACCGCCCCCGCACTCGTGACCAGCACCGGGTCGGCGGCGACCCGCCGGATCTCCTCGTGCTGCTCGACCAGCGCCGCCATGCGGTGCACCAGCTCGACGATGCGCACCCGGTCGAGGGGGTCGGTGATGACGCGGCCGATCGCCGACCCCGCGACGAGCGCGGAGGCGTCCGCGAGGGTGAGCGGCAGCACCCCGAGCTCGAACACCCCTGAGATCGACGACGGACCGCCGAGGCCGACCTCCACGGTGCCCGCGCCGTCGGGGTGTCGGACGACGCGCACGGCGACGTCGATCCCCTCGTCCACGAACCGCTGCACGACCGCGGGGGTCATCGAGCCGTCGAGGACCTCGGCCATGCGCGCCCACACCACCCGCATCTGCTGCTCGTCGACGATGTCGAGGGCGACGCCGCTGGCCGCGGCGCGGGCACGCCGGTTCCGGGTGTCGGCCTTGAGCGCGACCGGCCAGCCCAGCTCCTCGGCCGCGGCGACCGCCTCGTCGTCGTCCGACACGACCCGCCGGGGCACGACCTCGACGGAGTAGGTGGCGAGCAGCCGCTCCTGGTCCTCGTGGTCGAGGTGCACCTCACCCGCGTCACCCGGCCCGCGCCGGGCGAGCACCTCGGCGATGATCCGCTCCGCGCCGTCGGCGTCGCAGCCGACCGGTCCCTCCGACTCGAAGCGGTCCACGGCGTGGCGCCAGCTGCGGTAGGTGGCGAGCCGACCCAGCGCGTGCACCGCGTCCTCGGGGAACCGGAACGTCGGGATCGCCACCCCCTCTCCCCCACCCAACCGGGGGGTGTCGGGCCCGAGCATGGTCGCCACGAACGTGACCTCCGGGGCGGCGCGGCTCGCGTCGAGCAGCGCGTCCACCACGTCGGTGTCCAGCTCGAGGCGCGGCGGCGTGTGCAGCACCACGACGCTGTGCACCGACGGATCCGCGGTCACCTTGCCCAGCACCCGTGCGTAGTCCTCCGCGTCCGCCCGGAACGTGAGGTCGATCGGGTTCGTGAGCGCACGACCGCCGGGGCCCTCGACCTCGACGGGCACCAGGTCGAGTCCGGCGGAGAGGCAGGCGTCCGCGGCGAGCGCGACCGCGCCGTCGGAGTTGCCGACGACCGCGACGCCTCGGCCGGCGGGCACCGGCTGGTCGGCGAGGATCCTGCCGAGGTCGAACAGCTCCTCGAGCGTCCCGACGCTGATGATCCCGGTCTGGCGGAACACCGCCTGGGCGCGGCGCTCCGCGGCCGCCGCCTCGAGGCGGCTGATGCCGCCGCGCACCGTCGCACCCGACAGGGCCGTGTGCAGCGCGGCCACCGGCATGTCCATGGACGCGGCGCGCGCGGCGCGCACGAAGCGTGGCGGCAGCGCACGCGCGGCGAGGTACATGAGCACCGCGGCGGTCTCGTCGTCCTCGATCCAGTAGCTCAGCAGGTCCGTCGCCGCGACGTCCGCGCGGTTGCCGGCGGCGACGAAGGTCGACAGGCCCAGCTCGGTGCGCACCGCGTGCTCGATCAGCGACGCGGACAGCAGCCCCGACTCGGCGAGCACCCCCACGCGACCGCGCGGCGGCATGCTCGGCACGAGCGTGGCGTCCATCCGCACCGAGGGGTGCGTGTTGACGAGCCCCAGGCAGTTCGGCCCCAGCAGGCGCATCCCGTGCGACCGGGCCGCCTCCACGGTCCGCCGCTCCAGCTCGGCACCGTGGGGGCCCTCCTCGGAGAAGCCCGCCGAGAGCACCGCGACACCACCGGCGCCGCGGCGCCCGGCCCGGTCCACGACGGCGGGGACCTCCTCCGCGGGGACGGCGACGAGCACCAGGTCGACCGCCTCGGGCAGGTCGTCCACCGATGGGTACGCCTCGACCCCGTAGACCCGCTCACCCGACCGGGCGGCGTCCCGGTTCACGGCGTAGGCGGTGCCCTGGAAGCCGTTGTCGAGCAGGTTGCGGAACACGTCCGCGCCGAGGCTGCCCCCGACCCTGCCGGCGCCGACCACCGCGACGGAGTCGGGGTGGAGGATCCGCCGCACGGACGCGGCCTCGGCCAACCGTTCCCGGCGCTCCATCGCCGCCAGCGCGGCGGCGGTGGGGTCGATGTCGAACGCGACCTCGACCACGCCCTCCTCGAGCCGGGTCGCGACGTCGTACCCGGCGGTGGCGAACACGCGCAGCATCTTGCGGTTGTGCGGGAGCGTCGTCGCCGTGAAGCGCCTCACCCCGTTGTCGCGGCCCGCCTCCGCCAGGAACTCGAGCAGCAGCGTGCCCAGGCCGCGGCCCTGGTGCTCGTCGTCGATGAAGAACGCGACCTCCGCGGTGTCGGTGCCGCGGTAGCGCTCGTAGCGGGCGACGCCGATCAGCTCGTCGCCCTCGAGCGCGACGAAGGCCACCCGGTCACGGTGGTCGACGACGGTGAAGTGCTCGACGTCCCGGTCACTGAGGCGCGGGCGGGGCGAGAAGTACCGGAAGTAGATCGACTCGGGCGACTGCCGCTGGTGGAATCGGACCAACCGGTCGGCGTCACCTGGCACGATCGGACGGACGTGGACGGTGTGGCCGTCGCGGAGCACGACGTCCGCCTCCCAGGAGGATGGATACGCTCCGTTGCCGTCGCCATCGGCTGGGGGCACCACCGCGACACAGTACCCAAGGGGCCCGAACCCGAGGAGATGCCGTGGGCACACCCACCGAGAACGAGCAGGCCCACGGGGACCGAGCCGCGGTCCCGCCCGGCCGCCATCCCGCCCTGTGGGACCTCGCGGAGCGCTACTGGCGGCTCACCCTGGCGGCCTCGCCCAGCTCGGCGACCCTGCTGGGCGTGCACGAGTGGGACGACCGGCTCGAGGACGTCTCGGAGGAGGCCGAGCACGACCTCCGCGACCGCCTCGACCACCTCCGTGTGGACGTGGCCGCGCTGGCGCCCGGCGACCTCTCGCCACGGGACCGGGTGACGAGGGCGCTGCTCACCCACCAGCTCGACACCACCATCGAGGCGATCGACCTCCGCCTGACCGAGCTCGGCTCGGACCACATGGACGGCCCGCACGCCATGCTGCTGATGGTCGCGCCGCAGCTCACCTACCCGGAGCCCGAGCACGCCGAGGCGGCGCTCCGCCGCTACGAGCAGGTGCCCGGGCTGCTGGACCAGGCGCTCGACCGGTTCCGTGCCGGCTTGGCCAAGGGGCGCGCGCCGGCCTCCGCCGTCCTGGCGCGCTCGATCAGCTCGCTCGACGCCTACCTCGAGGGACCGGTCGAGCGGGACCCGTTCCTGCTCCCGGGGCTCCCCGAGGCGTGGTCGTCCAGCGACCCCGCGGCCGAGGCTTGGCGGGCCCGTGCCGTCGAGCTCGTGCGGGACCGCATCCGGCCGGCCTTCGAGGCCTACCGCGACGCCCTGCGCGACGAGCTCGGACCGGCGGCCCGGGATGACGCGCACGCCGGGTGGCGCTACCTGCCCGACGGCGACCAGCTGTACGCGGCGCTGATCCGGGGGCACACGACGGTCGACACGACGCCCAGGGCGCTGCACGACCTGGGGCGCGAGCTCACCGAGCAGCGTCTGCCGGAGGAGTACGGACGGATCGGCCAGGAGTGCCTGGGCACCAGCTCCTTCGCCGAGATCCGCGAGCGCCTGCGCACCGACCCGTCGCTGCGCCACCGCGACGTGGCGGAGGTGCTCGCCACCGCGCGCAGCTCCATCGCGCGGGCGACCGAGGCGGTGCAGGGCTGGTTCGGCCGCCTGCCGGAGGTGGGCTGCGAGGTCGCCGAGATCCCCGACTTCCTCGCCGCGGACGCGCCGTACGCCTACTACTTCCCTCCCGCGCTGGACCGGTCGCGGCCCGGGACCTACTTCATCAACACCGCGGACCCCGAGGGGGCGTCGCGCACCGAGGCGGAGTCCATCGCGTTCCACGAAGCGGTCCCGGGGCACCACCTGCAGATCGCGATCAGCCAGGAGCTGGACGACCTGCCCGAGTTCCAGCGCCACGACGGCTCGACCGCGTACGTCGAGGGCTGGGCGCTCTACGCGGAGCGGCTGGCCGACGAGATGGGCCTGTACTCGGGGCCGCTCGACCGCCTCGGCATGCTCACCGCGGACTCGTGGCGGTCCGCCCGCCTGGTCGTCGACACGGGCCTGCACGCGCTGGGCTGGTCGCGCCAGCAGGCCATCGACTACTTCACCGAGCACACCCCGGTGCCGCTCGAACAGATCGCCCCCGAGGTCGACCGCTACCTCGCCATCCCCGGCCAGGCGCTGTCCTACAAGGTCGGCCAGCTCGAGATCCAGCGGGTGCGGGCCCGGGCCGAGGCCGAGCTCGGCGACCGGTTCGACCTCGCCGCGTTCCACGACGTGGTGCTCGGCTCGGGGGCGGTCACCCTGCCCGTGCTCGAGGAGCTGGTGCAGGGCTGGATCGACTCGCAGTAGGGGCCGCTCAACCGCCGGCGGCGTCCAGCTCCTCCCGGAGGATCGCTGCCAGCTCCAGCGGCCGGTCGCCCTGCACGCTGTGGCCGGCGCCCTCGACGACGACCACCCGTGCCTCGGGCTGGAGGCGCCGCAGCTCGGCGACGTCGTCGTCGTCCACGACCGGGCTCGTGGCGCCCCGCACCAGCAGGTACGGGACCCGGACCGCCGCCACGTCGGCCCACAGGTCCACGCGCTCGGAGAACCCCTCCGCGTCGGGTTCGATGCGACCACGGTCGTAGTTCCACTCCCACTCACCGCTGGGCAGGCGGTGCGCGTTGTGCAGGATCCCCCGCCGCAGCGACTCCGGCGAGCGCGTCGGGTTGAACTGGACGGTGCGCTCGAAGATCTCGCGGAACGACCCGAACCGCTGCGGGCCGGCGATGAACGCGTGCACGTCCGCGGCCTTGTCGCGGGTGACCCCGGGCGTCACGTCGATCACGACCAGGCGGCGCACCAGGTCGGGGTGCCGCGCGGCGAGCGCGTTCGCGGTGAGGCCCCCGAGCGACATGCCCACCACCAGCGACGCGTCCGGTGCGTGCACCTCCACGAAGCCGGCCAGGTCGTCCGCGTTCGAGCGCGGGTCGTAGGCGCCGTCGGCCCGCCAGCTCGAGTGGCCGTGGCCGGGGAGGTCGACCGCCACGAGCGGGGTCGGCCGGAGGGCGAGGGCGACGGTGTCCCAGGTGTGCGCGTTCTGCGCGCCGCCGTGGATGAGCACGGCCCGGGGCGGCTCGGTGCCCCAGCGCAGGCCCGAGATCCGGCGGCCGTCGGGGAGCTCGTGGGTGACGCGCTCGACGTGCACGTCGTCGGGCGGTTCGAGCCCGTACTCGGCGCAGTTCTCGCCGAACAGGCCGAGCTCGTCGTAGGTGAACTCGGGATCGTCCGGGTCGGAGGTTGCGTGCACAGCCATGTCGCCATCCTCGCGCGGGCCCTCCCCGACCCGGGGCTGGCGGGGCCCCGGGGTTGACGGCACGACCCGGCGGGGAAGGAGCCCGGTTCATCAGATCCGGCGCCGGAGTGCCGATGAGGAAGGCGATGCTGCACGCACCCACCCGATCACCGATCTGGCTGTCGCACCACTGGCCCGATCGACACGACCGCTGCGTCCGCGTCCGCGGCGTCGCAGTGTGCCGGCGGTGCCTGGTGCTCTACCCGCTCGTGCTCCTCGCGGCGCTCGTCGTGCTGGCCGTGGACCTCCCGCTGGGCGCGATCGTCGTCGCCGCCTGGATCCTGCCGTTGCCGATGTCGCTCGAGTGGGCCGGCGAGCAGTTCGGCGTCCTCGCCCACTCCCCCCGCCGGCTGGTCGTGACGACCGCCGTCGCCGCGCTCGGCCTCGGCGCCGCGCTGGCGGTGCACCTCCGCACCCCCTTCCACCTCGACGTGCTGGCGCCGGTGGCGACCCACGTGACCATCTGCGCCGTGTCGTCGATCCGCGCCGCACGCGGCCGCACCCGCGGCTGGAGCGTCGAGGACGAGCTCCGCCACCGCCGCGAGGAGGCCGAGCGGGAGCGCTCGCTCCGCCTCCTGCTGGCCGAGGGTGGTCGGGAGGCCTCGAGATCCGAGTAGGTTCCCCCGCTGACCGTTGAGGTGGGCCCGAGGGCCCGCAGCGAAGGGGAGGAACATGGCTGAGGCCCGCGCGCACCGATCGCGTTCGGCCCGCTGGCGCGGCATGGCGCTGGGAGCGCTCGCCGTGGCGATGCTCGCGAGCGCGTGCACCGACGGGCCCGACGTCTTCGCGGACCGCACCCGGCCGGTCGAGGCCGTGGAGGTCGCCACCCTCGGCGACGACACCGTCGCCGCGGGCTTCGAGGTGCAGCCGAGCGTCGAGCAGGTGGCCGTCACGGGTGCCGAGCCCGGCGTCGACCTCGCCCTGCACGACCGACGGGGGCGCAGCGTGGCCACGGGCCGCACCGACGACGCGGGGTCGCTCGTGTTCCGCGAGGTGGAGCCCGGGGAGGGCTACCGGGTCGCGACGACCCGCGGGCGGCGGGAGGCCTCCGAGCCCTTCGACGTCGTGGCGATCGAGGACTCGACCCCCGACCAGGAGTTCTACGAGTCCCAGGTGCTCGAGGAGGGGTTCACCTACATCACCACCAGGGACGGCACGAAGCTGGCGGCGTCGGTGTTCCTCCCGGGCCCGCCCGAGGACGGCCCGTACCCGACGGTCGTCGAGTACTCGGGCTACAGCCCGGCCAAGCCGGCGACCGACATGATCGGCGACCGGTGGGACGACCTGTCGGAGCGCCTGCCCGAGGGGCTCACCAAGGAGGACGTCTGCGAGCTGGCGCCGTTCGCGTGCGAGGCCCCGGACCAGCCGGCGTCGATCATCGCCCACGCGCTCGGCTACGCCGTCGTGGGCGTGAACATGCGCGGGACCGGGTGCTCGGGCGGCTCCTACGACTTCTTCGAGCCGCTCCAGGTGCTGGACGGCTACGACGTGATCGAGACGGTCGCGGCGCAGGACTGGGTCGAGGGCGGGCGCGTCGGCATGGTGGGCCTGTCCTACCCGGGCATCTCGCAGCTGTTCGTCGCCGCCGCGCAGCCGCCGTCGCTCGCCGCGATCACGCCCCTGTCGGTCTACGACGACACCGCCCGCGGGGTGCTCGCCCCCGGCGGCATCTTCAACGAGGGCTTCGCCCTCCAGTGGGCCGAGGAGGTGCTCGACTCCGCCCAGCCGTACGGGCAGGGCTGGGAGCAGGAGCTCGTCGACGCCGGGGACGAGACCTGCCGTGAGAACCAGGCGCTGCGCGGGCAGAACGTCGACCCGGTCGCGAAGGCGAAGCGGTACCCGTACTACGACCCGGTCGTCGCGGATCCGCTCAACCCGTCGCTCTTCGTGGACCGGATCGAGGCGCCGGTCTTCCTCGGCGGTGCGTTCCAGGACGAGCAGACCGGTGGGCGCTTCCCGCTGATGTTCGACGACTTCGACAACGCCCCGGTCACGCGCTTCGGCGTGTGGAACGGCACCCACGGCGACGGGTTCGCCCCCTTCAACCTGGTGGAGTGGAAGACGTTCCTCGACTTCTACGTGGCCGAGGAGCTCACCCCGCGACCCGCCGCGTTCGACCTGTTCGCGCCGCTCCTCCTCGAGGAGGTGTTCGGGGCCGCGGTGCCGCTGCCGGACCAGCGCATGTTCGAGGAGCACGACACCTTCGAGGCGAAGCGGGCGGCGTACGAGGCCGAGCCGCAGGTGCGGATCCTGCTCGAGAACGGTGCCGGTGACCCCGAGCAGCCGGGCGCGCCGGTGCCGACCTTCGAGGTGCTGTCGCCGACCTGGCCGCCGCCGGGCACGAGCGCGCGCTACTGGTACCTCACCGCGGACGGGACCCTGGCCGACGCGCCCCCGACCGCGGAGGACGGCGCCGCGACCCGGTTCCTCTTCGATGAGTCGCTCGCGTCGCTGACCACCGTGGTGGGCGGCAGCGCCAACGACCTGTTCCGTGCGGACGTCGAGTACGACTGGAAGCAGGAGCCGGACGGCTCCGCCGCGGTGTTCGTGAGCGCGCCGCTCGAGGAGGACGTGGTGATGATCGGCCACGGCAGCGTCGACCTCTGGGTGCGCACGAGCGCGGACGAGGCCGACATCGGCGTGACGCTGTCCGAGGTGCGCCCCGACGGCAAGGAGACCTACGTGCAGTCCGGGGTGCTGCGCACGAGCCACCGTGCACTGTCACCGGAGTCCACCGACCTGGTCCCGGTGCACGAGGGGCTGGAGGAGGACGCGGAGCCGATGCCCGACGGCGAGTTCGCCGAGGTCCGCGTCGGGCTGTTCCCCTTCGCCCACGTGTTCAGGGCAGGGTCGCGGATCCGGATCTCGGTGCACACGCCCGGCGGCGACAAGACCCGCTGGACCTACCTCGTCGAGCCGCAGCCGGAGGGCACCACGATCGACATCGCGCACGACGCCGCACGACCCTCCCGGATCGCGCTGCCCGTGACGCCCGGGATCAGCGGCTACCCGTCCTCCCCGCCCGCGGACTGTGCCGCGCTGCGGGCCCAGCCGTGCCGGGACTTCCGCCCGTACGCCAACACCGTCGTCGACCGGTGAGGGTCAGGAGGCGCGCCGGCGAGCCGGTCGCAGTGAGGTGAGCTCGACCTCGCGCAGCACCTGCGCCCCGGTCTCGAGGAACGCGCCGCGCACGATGTCCGACAGCGCCTCGTCGGACATGAAGTCCGTCGTCATGTGCGCGAGCACCTCGGGCCCCGGCTCGATCACCACGGACGGGACGCCGTGCCGGCGCAGCACGCCGCGCTCCGCGTCGAGCGCCCGGCGGCAGACGCGCCGGATCGTGTCGGCGACCGAGCGGCCGCGGGTGGTGCCGCTCATCGGCGAGACCACCACGGCGAGGTCGACGTCGTGGCGGCGGAGCACGTCCGCGTTGGTCGCGGAGATCACCCCGCCGTCGACGTAGCAGTCGCCGTCGATCTCGACGCCCCGGAAGTAGCCCGGCACCGCGCACGACGCGGCCACGGCCTGGGACAGGGCGGCTGCACGCCCGCCGTTGCCGAACACGGTGCGGTGGCAGTCCCGCCGCCGGGTGGCGCACACGAGCAGCGTGTCCTCCGGCCACGCCCGACCCAGGGCCTCGTCGAAGAACCCGACGTGGGGCGCGAGCCGCTCGCGGCCGTCGGGGAGCAGCATCGACAGCGAGCCGAGGCCCGCGGGCCCGCGCCGCAACGCCTGGGCGGCGAGGCCCAGCGCCGCGGAGGGACCGGGGATCCGCGGCACGCGGAGCAGGTGCCGCAGCGTGAACGGCGGCAGCGCGGGCCGCTCCACGAGGGCCTTCACCACCGCTGGGTGGGACTGCAGCGCCGAGCCCCCGACCGTCAGCGCGGCGAGGTCGTCCGGGGGCACACCGAGTCGCAGGAGGCCCCCGACCAGCGACCCGGCCGAGGTGCCCACGACCACCTCGGCCCGGCGCGCGTCCCAACCGAGGTCGTGGTGCAGCGCCGCCAGGACGCCGGCGTGGTAGGCGGCGCCGATGGTGCCTCCGCCGCCGAGCACGAGGCCCACGCGGGGGACCTCGTCGGTTCCGGGCACTGGCATGCCCGCCCCCTACCCGCTCCGGCGTGAGCTGAACCGGAGCACCGCCCGGTGGGGTGGCCGCGTCGGACCACCCCACCGGGCCGGGGTCACGCCGGCCGGCTCATCCCGGAACGGGCTCGAGGGAGGCGAGCACCGCGGTGTTGTGCCGGTACGCGAGGCGGATCTCCTCGATGATCCGGTCCCGCTCCTGCGCGTCCCACGGCGCGGCGTCGAGCCGGTCGCGGTACTCGTCCTTGAACGCCTTCAGGTCGGGGATGTGCTCGAAGTGGTAGAAGGCGGCGCCGCGGTGCTCGTCGATGCCGAGGGCGCGGCGCACGACCCGTCCGATGAACTGGCCACCGGAGAGGTCGCCCATGTAGCGGGTGTAGTGGTGGGCGACGAAGCCACCCGCCCAGGTGGTGCACACCTCGGAGAGCCGCTCGCAGTACGCCTCGGTGGCGGCGCTGGGCGAGATCCGCTCCCGCCACCCGTCGCCGAGGATGGCGGCGAGGTCGGCCTCCAGGGCCGGCACCCGGGTGAGCTCGTCGAAGACGAACCTCCCGGCGACGGGGTCGTCGGCCATCGTGGCGGCCGCGTCCTCGATGATCCGGTAGGCGTACAGCTGCTGGGCGAGCAGCGCCGCGTACCCCTCCGGAGTCACGTCGCCGCCCAGGAGGGCGTCCATGAACGGCGAGGACTCCGCGGCCTCGTGGTCGCTCCAGGTCGCCGCCTTGAGCGCCGCGGAGAAGCTGGTCCGCTCGTCGCGGGTCGCGACGTGTCGCGTGGTCATCGGTTCGCCCCCTGTCGGTCGTTGCGTCGGGTGATCAGGACGAGCGCGGCACCCACCAGCAGCAGGGCGGCGCCCGGACCGGCGAGCGCGGCGCCGCCACCGGTGAACGCGAGCCCTGCGGCGCCGGCATCCGCGCGCTCGTCCGCGACGTCAGCACCCGCGGCTGCGGGGTCGGCGGCGAGCACGGTGAGGCTGGCGGAGCGCACCGAGCGACCGGAGGTCACCCCGCGCAGCTCGACGTGGTGCACGCCGGGCGGGAGGTCGGCGGGGACGACGAAGGTGTGGCTCACCTGCCCGTCCGCACCGGCGGTGGTGACGCCCACGAGCACCGGATCGCTGTGGATCCAGACCTGGACCTGCTCGCCCGGCAGGAAGCCGTCGCCGGTGACGGTCAGCGGCTCACCCGCACGCACCGTCGAGGCGCCGAGGCTGACGCTGGGGCGGGGATCGGAGGGGCGGTCCCCCACCGGTGCCTGGCCGGCGAAGTGGACCGGCACCCGCACGTCCGCGGAGCGGTCGGTCGACGCGGTGTGGTCCGCGCGGGTCGCGATGACGCAGCTCGTGCCCTCGGCGAGGCAGTCGACGTGCTCGTCCGCGGCGGCGACGGTCAGGGTCACGTCGAAGGACCCGCCGGGACCGAACGGGATCGTGAGGTCCGTCGCGTACGACGGCGGGTTCGAGGAGATCCACGCGGACGAGGAGCCCTCGCCCTCCATGTCGACCCCACCGACGCACGGCGACGGCGCGGCGCCGGGGCCCTGGTCGACGCACAGGCCGACGTAGATGCCGAGGTTGGTGTCGAAGCCGGTGCCCTGCACGCGGATCGTCGCCCCCGCGGGATCGAGGTCGTCGGCGGGCGTCACCGTCACCTTCTGCCCGTTGGCGCCCTCACCGGTCCGGCTGCCCGAGCCCTTCGGGGGTGCGACGGTGGTGGTCGTCGACGGCGCAGTGGTCGTCGGCGCCGTCGTCGTGGTCGTCGTGGTCGCCTCCGTGGTCGTGGTCGTCGACTCGGTCGGCTCGGTCGTCGTGGTCGTCGTGCCCGGGGCCCCGAACGACACCGGCACGAGGACCTCCTGGTCGGCGTTCACGGCGCCGCTGCCCGGGTAGGTGGCGATGGCGTACGCACCCGTGCCCTCGGCCTCTCGGACCTCCACCTCGGCGGTGAAGGTGCCGTCGGGGTGCAGCAGGACGATCTCGGGGTTGGTGCCCAGCGGGTTGAGCAGCTCGTAGGCGGCCTGCGGTACCGCCCACACCTGGGTGATGACCTGGCGGGCGGAGCTGGGCGCCCCCTGCGAGGGCCGCCAGCTGTCGGCGAACCGACCGAACACGACGTAGACGCCCGACGGCTGGCCGGCGAGCGGGGGACGCGTGCCGACGTTGGCGGCCGGGTCGAACCCCGAGCCCGTCACCGTGATCGTCTGCCCCTCGGGATCGAGCCCGGTCGTCGCGGAGAGCTCGAGCGTCGGCCCCTCGGCGGCACCGGCGCCCGCCACCGGGAGCAGGGCGACGAGCACGGCGGCGGCGAGCGCGACGCCCTGCCACGCCCTCCGTGCGGGCGCCCTGCGGCGCCCCACGATCGGTCCTGCACTGCTGTTCATGCTGTCACCTCGGTGTCGTGGAGGGTGGGTTGGATGGAACGGCCGGATCGGCCGGCGCGGCTGGGCACCACGAGCAGCGATCCGTCGGTGGGGTGCGGCACGACGGTCAGGTCGTGGCGGTACACCCGGCTGAGCAGCGCCGGGGTGAGCACGTCCCCGGGCGTGCCGTCGGCGGCGACGACCCCGTCGTCGAGCAGGACGACGCGGTCCGCGTACGCCGCGGCGAGGCCGAGGTCGTGGACCACGACGACCACCGCGGCACCGTCCGCGACCCGCCGGGCGAGCAGGTCGAAGACCAGCTCCTGGTGGTGGAGGTCGAGCGCGGCGGTCGGCTCGTCGAGCAGCATCAGCTGCGTCTGCTGGGCGAGCACCCGGGCGATCGCCGCCCGGGCGCGCTCCCCGCCGGAGAGCGCGGTGAAGGGCCTCGTCGCGAGGTGGGCGAGGTCGACCGCCGCGATCGAGGCCCGCACGACCTCGTCGTCGTCGCCGGCGGCGTCGGTGCGCGCCCACGGGGCGCGCCCCATCTGCACGACCTCGTGCACGGTGAACGGGAAGCTGACCGTCACCTGCTGGGGCAGCACCGAGCGCCGCCGGGCGAGGTCCCCCGCTCCCCACTCCCGCAGCTCCCGGCCGTGGCAGTGGACGGTCCCGGACGCGGGTGTCAGGTCGCCGCTGAGCGCACCGAGCAGCGTCGACTTGCCCGCTCCGTTGGGGCCGACGAGGGCCACGAGCTCCCCTGCGTGCACGGCGAGCTGCACGTCGCGCACGACCTCCCTGTCGCCGTGGAGGACCGAGAGCCCCGACGCCGACAGCAGCGGCTCACCCCGTGCAGCGGTGGCCGGTGGCACCGGACGGGGCGTGCGCGGGAGCAGCGCCTTCATGCCCACCCTCCCTGGCGTGCGCGGGTGCGGCGGAGCTGCCAGAAGAAGAACGGGCTGCCGACCAGCGACGTGAGCACCCCGAGCGGCAGCTCCGCCGGTGCGGCCAGCGTGCGGGCGCAGAGGTCCGCCAGCACCAGGATCCCTCCCCCGGCGAGGGCCGAGGCCGGGAGCAGCAGGCGGTGCCCGGGACCGGCCACCATCCGCACGAGGTGCGGGATGACGAGCCCGACGAAGAGGATGACCCCGGAGACCGCGACCGCCGACGCGGTGAGCAGCGCGACGACCACGAGCATCAGCATCCGCAGGCGCTCGACGTCGACGCCCAGGTGTCGGGCGGGTTGTTCGCCGAGGGCGAGCAGGTCCAGGCGGTGGGACGCGGACGAGGCGAGCACGATGCCGACCAGCGCGACCGGCGCCACCGCGAGCACCTTGGGCCAGGTCGCCTGGGCGACCGAGCCGAGCGTCCAGAAGGTGATGCTGCGGAGCTCGTCGTCGGTCGAGACGTAGGTGAGCAGGCCGATCACCGCACCGGTGAGCGCGTTCACGGCGATGCCGGTGAGCACGAGGGTCACGACCTCGGTCCTGCCGTCGGACCGTGCGGCGAGGTAGACGACCGCGAGGGTGGCGAGGCCGCCGGCGAACGCCGCGACCGTCACGGACCAGGTGCCGAAGAGGGTGAAGCCGAGCACGATCTGGGCGACCGCGCCGAGCACCGCGCCGGAGGAGACGCCGACCACGCCCGGCTCCGCGAGCGGGTTGCCGAAGGTGCCCTGCATGGTGGCGCCGGCGCAGCCGAGCGCGGATCCGACCACGGCGGCGAGCGCGACCCGGGGAAAGCGGATCTCCCACAGCACCCGGTCGGCCATCGAGTCGACCGCCGTGCCGTCGGCGAGGCCGAGGCGGCGGAGGACCGATCCGACGACCTCGGTCGGTGGGACCGAGTAGGCACCCATCCCGGCGGCGACCACGCAGACGGCGACCAGGGCGGCCGCGAGGACGCCGAGGAGCACCGGCCCCGGGACCCTCCGCACGCCCGGGCCGGGGCGCGCGGGCTCGTCGTGCTGCGTGGCAGGCGTCGGGGCGGTGCGGTCGCCCGTGGCCACGGGGGCGCCCGATGCGGTCAGGTTGCCTCGCACGTCGGTCACCCCACCGTCCCGTCGCCCTCGGCCCGCGCCTCGGGGAACAGCTGGGCGGCGATCTGCCGCAACGCCTCGGGGGTCCGACCGCCGAAGCTGTACAGGAGCCCGTCCTCGACCGTGATCACCCGGCCCTCCGCCCCTGCGGGGGTCTGGGCGATGCCGGGGATCTCGACGAGTCCCGCGAGCCCACCGACCGACGCCAACCCGGAGGTCGTCATGAGGATGACGTCCGGCGCGGCGCGCACGAGCGCCTCGCTGGTGATGGGGGTGAACGGCTGGCCCAGGCCGAGCTCGGTGCCGGCGTCGATGCCGCCGGCGGCTTCGATCATCGAGTCGGCGCCGGAGCCGGGACCGCCGATCAGGTAGACCCCGGCCTGGCCCCGCATGTAGAGGAACGCGACGACCGGTGGGTCGCCCTCCGCGTCGAGCTCCTCCCGCACCGCCGCGATCTCGGCCTCGGTGCGGTCCGCGAGCTGCTCGCCGGCCGGGGCGACGCCGAGCGCCGCCGCGATCGCGCGGATGCGGGGGCCGATGTGGTCGACCCGCTCGGGGACGTCGAACACGACCACGGGCACGCCGACGTTGCGGATGTGGTCGAGGGCCTCGGGTGGCCCGGAGTCGGTGTCGGCCAGCACCACGGTGGGCCGCAGCGACAGGACGGACTCGGCGCTCACGTCGTGGGCCCGGGTCACCAGCGGCAGGTCGGCCGCCTCCTCGAAGGTGGTCGACACGTCGCGTCCGACGACCCGGTCGCCGAGTCCGAGCGCGAAGACCACCTCGGCGATGTTCCCGTTCAGCGCCACGATGCGGGAGGTGTCCTCGACGGTGACGCTCCGCCCGTCGGCGCCCTCCACGGTCACCGGTAGCCGGGGCTCGTCCTCCGAGGGGGCCGCGCTCGTGACCGGGACCGCGTCGGCCTCGCCCGCGGCATGCTCGCTGCCGTCGTCCTGGCCGCAGGCGGCCAACAGGACACCGGCGACCACGAGGGCCAGAACGGGCACCCGTCGCCGGCTCGGGGTCGTCGTCGACGGGAGCCTCATCCGGACCACCCGGGACGCTCGGCCGGTGGGGCCTCGAGCGGCGCACCCGACCTGGCAGGACGGCGCCGGGCACGCCACCACAGCGCACCACCGCCGCCGGCGGCGACCACGGCAGCGAGCGCCACCACCAGGACGGCCAGGCCACCGGAACCGCCGGTGCCGTGCTCCTCACCGGCGGCGGCCGGAGCGACGTCGGCGGCGACGTCGGCGTCCTCGTCAGCGGCGGCCGGTTCGTCGCGCTCGGGCGGCTCGGGCGCGAACCGAACGGGCAGCGCCAGGTCCAGCGATCGGTCGTGCGCCGCGGTGTCGTCCGCCCGGACCACCACCGCGCACTCGACGCCCTCCGCGGTGCAGTCGGTCGCGCCGTCGATCTTCGCGACGAGCTCGAGCTCGACCTCGAAGCGCCCGCCCGGCGCGAACGGCTGGGCGAGCTCTGCGCCCCACTCGGGTGGAGCGGAGGAGATCCACGCGGCGTGCCCCTCACCCGTGGCGCACGGGCCCGGTGCGGCCACGCCGCCGTCGCTGCCCCCGTGATCGGTCGCGCCGTGCGCGGTCGCGCCGTTGGTGCGGCAGAGCGCCACGTAGATGCCGCGCCGCTCGTCGAAGCCGTCACCGGCGACCCGGATGCGCTCGCCGGTCGGGTCGAGCCCGTCGACGCGGGACGCCCGCAGCGTCCGGGTGCCGTCGCTCACCTCCCGCCCGTCGGGTGACAGGGTCGCCTCCGGTGCGGGCGGTGTGGTCGTGGTCGTCGTGGTGGGG
>CBFGTJ010000027.1:0-23288 GCA_965651815.1 uncultured Microthrixaceae bacterium
CTCAGCCACCACAACCCCCGAGGATTCGGCGTGACGAGGTGTGAGGTTTCCCGAGGACTTCGAGCAGGGAGTCGAGGACCCGCTGTTGTCGCGGCTGTGGGAGCGCCGAACCAGGCACGGTGAGACCGGATTCGAACCATGGATTCCACGACACCCATGGCACGCGAAGTTGTGGCTTGCCTCTGAGTAGAACCGCCATGTCGATGGTGCGGTACCACCACACGTATTCCCGATCGACGGTCAGCCCGCGGATTGCGTCCCGTGGGACCCACGTCGATCTCAGCAGGCCCCGGATCCACAGTCCGTCCGGGGTCGCTGTCACTCGGGGCCGAAGAGTCAGTAGGAGCCAGCCCGCGACGGCCGCCCAGCCCAGGACGAGCGCCGTGCCACGCATCCAGAGGGTGCTCCAGAAGCCGACGACCACACCGTTCCACCGCAGCATCCAGATGAGGAAGCCGCGAGCCCGCACCGATCGCCTCGCAACCTGCCCGCTCCACACGTTGGGCGCTTCGATGTTGGCACTCGAAGGGACCGCACTCTGCGCAGCGTCGGCGGTGGAGGGAGTCTCGATTCGAGCGCCGGAGAAGTGCCGCCCCCGGCGGATCCGTACCGTTGCGATCGTGCTCGACCCGATCGTCACCCCAAGCACGACCGGAAGAGCGAACAGCAGGACGGTCGGATCGGCCCGAGCGAACACCAAGATCCAGAACGTGAGCGGCGCCCATACCGCGAGCACTGCCGTCCACATGACCGCGGCGGCGCCCCCGTGTGCTCTCCGCAGGGTGCCGGGCGGTGAGCTCGCGTAGACCGCAGCGCCCAGCAGCGGACCGACGAAGAATCCGCCCCACCAACACGACATCGACAGCACTCGATCGACCGGCTCGTCCGGAGCACGGGTGTGGATGCCTGTCATCTGCTCACGCTATCGACCGCTACTTGGGTCGCGGCCGAGTCACTGCCCCCGAACGCCGGGACGGGTGCGCTCGGCCGCAGGCCCGGAAGCTGGCAGCGGTGAAACGTCCCGGCCTCTGGCAGCCGCGCAACTTTCCCGGCTGGCAGCGGCGAAATCTCACACGCGGGGTCGTCGCCGGCGGCCGTCAGAAGCGGTCGAGGTAGAGCGACTGCAGGCTGCGGCCGATGCGGCCAGTGCGGTCCCACAGCGCCGACTCGGCCAGGCCGACACCGGTGGGCGACGTGCGGGTCGTCGCGTCCAGCCCGACCCACTCCCCGACCGGTGCGCGCCACAGGTGCACGGTCAGGTCGGGGTTGATGAACACGGTGGACCCGTCGAAGGGGACGAGCGCGCTGATCCCGTTGCCGAAGTCCGCGGCGGCCGCGGCGCGCTGCCACGGCGAGGGCTCCTCCCCCTCGACGACGGGCACGGCGAGGCGGATCCAGTCGAACGCCGGTCCCGGCTCCCCGAACACGCCGCGCAGGAAGCGGTGCTCGGTCGCGTGGGAGTGGTAGGCCACCGGAGCCCCCGGCAGGGTCGCCTGCGGCGCGTCGGCGCGCGGTGGCAGCTCGGGCACCTCGGCGTCACCGGGGTCGGGGAAGTCGACCTCGGCGGTGCGGATGCGCAGCGCACGCGCGAGCGCGAGGCGTTCCCCGTCCTCCGCCCGGCGCAGCTCGGCCTCGAGCAACCCGACCCTCGCGCCCGGCCGCACCACCTGCGCGTCGAGCAGGAGCGGCTCGAGCGGCACGGGACGGAGGAGCTCCAGGGTGAGCCGTGCCAGGCGCGTCGGCACCGGCGCCTCCACTCGCTCCAGCTCGCGCACGACCAGCGCGGCGACCGCACCTCCGTGCTGCGCCCCGGGGTCCCACGGGCCGCGGGTCAGCTCGCTGGGCACCCAGGCGTCGCCGTCCGCGACGTACAGGGCACCCTGCGGTTCGCCCATCGGCTCAGGCGTCCGCGAACAGCGGCAGGAGCCGCTCCCGCTGGACCTTCCGGGTGCCGGTGCGCGGCAGGTCGTCGACGACCAGCACCCGGCGGGGCGCCTTGTAGCGGGCCATGCGCACCTCGGCCCACACCCGCACGTCGTCGCCGGTCACCTCGGCCCCCGGCCGCAGGCGCACCGCGGCGACGGGCACCTCGCCGAGCGTCTCGTCGGGGAACCCGACGACCGCCGCCTCGAGCACGTCGGGGTGCTCCTCGAGGTCGGACTCCACCTCGAGCGGGTACACCGAGAACCCGCCGGACTTGATGACGGCCTTCGCCCGCCCGTGGAACAGGACGCTGCCGAACGGCCCGGCGCGCACGAGGTCACCGGTCCGCAGCCAGCCGTCGGGGGTCATCGTCGACGCGGTCGCCTCCTCGTCGCCCCAGTAGCCCTTGAGCACCCCCGGACCGGTGACCTGCAGCTCGCCGACCTGGCCGGGTCGCACGGGCCGCCCGTCCCCGTCGACCACCCGGAACCGCCACCCCGGCATGGCGATCCCGAGGGAGTCGCCGAGCCCCACCGGCAGCAACGGTGGCGACAGCTTGGTGGCCACACTGCCCGCGACCTCGACCATGCCGTAGCCCTCCGCGAACGCGGCCTCGCCGACGGGGCCCACACCCGGCAGCGTCGCGGTCGCGCCGAACGACTTGAACTTCCGTGCCAGGTCGGCCGGCATCACGTCGGCACCGCTGATCCACACCCGCACCGACGTGAGGTCCCGCTCGGCAGCGCCCGCCTCGAGCAGCGTGCGGTACATGGCGGGCACGCCGATGAACGCGGAGCTGCGACGCTCCTCGATCACGTCGAGCACCCGCTTCGGCGAGAAGCGCGGCATGAAGTAGACGGGCACGCCCGCCATCGCGGGTGCCAGCAGCGCGACGAACCCCATGATGTGGGCGACGGGCAGCGCCATCACGATCTCGTCGCGGCGCAGCCCGAACGGCCACGCCGCCGCGGCGGCGACCTGCCCGACCAGGGCGCGGTGGGTGAGCGCGGCGCCCTTCGGACGTCCGGTCGTGCCGGACGTGTAGAACAGCGCGGCCACGTCGTCCATCTCCGGCGAGGCGGCCTCGATGGGCGCGCCACGCGCCCCCGGACCACGGTCGAGCTGCCCCACGTCCTCCACGACGAGCTCGGCGCCGGAGTCCTCGATCACGTGGTCGATCTCCGCGTCGCTCATCTGCGGGTTGACCGGCGCCGGCAGCCCGCCGGCCCGCGAGACCGCGAGGCACATGAGGAACTTGTCGACCGAGTTCGGCATCGCGAGCACGACGGGGGTGCCCGGCTCGGACCGCGCCCGGATCGCGACGGACCACCGCTCGACGAGGGCCGCGGCGTCCGTGTAGGTCACCGTGCGCTCCTCGCCGTCGAGCTCCTCGGTCGCGAACGCCTTGCCCCCGTGGAGCTCCGCGAGGTGGCGCATGACGTCGCCGAGCGGCGTCGACCGGCACACGGCCAGCTCGAGCCGTCCGAACAGGTTGCGCGGGAAGGTCACGGGCACCCCTGGCCGGCGCCGCTCGCGGGCGTCACGCCTCCGCCTCCACCTTCGTCAGCGGCGCCCACGAGAGCAGCAACCGCTTCTCGCCGACCGAGGGGAACCGCACCACGGCCTCGGCCTTCTCGCCGGCCCCCTCCACGTGCAGCACGACCCCCTCGCCCCAGACGTTGTGGCGCACGTCGTCACCGACGCGGAAGCCGAGCTCGTGCGCCCGCGTCGGGCGTGGCGACGAGGGTCGGGGCCCACCGAGGCGACCGGTGTCGCGCCCGCCACCGCCCCAGGACGTCGAGGCCCAGTCCCCGGCACGTCGGCGACCGCCGCGGTTGCGCACGCTCCGGCTCGCCGGGGAGTCCTCGACCAGGTGCGAGGGGATCTCCTCGAGGAAGCGGCTCGGCGGGTTGTACTGGGTGCCGCCGTGCAGGGTGCGGTTCCACGCGTGCGACACGTACAGCCGCTGCATCGCACGGGTGATGCCCACGTAGCAGAGGCGCCGCTCCTCCTCGAGCTCCGCGGGCTCGGTCAGGGCGCGCAGGTGCGGGAAGACGCCCTCCTCCATCCCGACCATGAACACGACCGGGAACTCGAGGCCCTTCGCGGCGTGCAGGGTCATCAGCACGACGCCGGTGTCCGAGGGGTCGTCGGGGTCGGGCAGCTCGTCGGTGTCGGCGACGAGCGACACCTGCTCGAGGAACTCGTCGACGGTCTCGAACTCCCGTGACATGCCGACGAGCTCGGCCAGGTTCTCGGCCCTGGACTCGCTCTCGATCGTGCCCTCGGCCTCCAGCTCGGCCAGGTACCCGCTGCGATCGAGGATCGACTCCAGCGCCGCGGCGGGGCCGTTGCCGAGCTCGGTGCCGACCTCGTCGAGGATCGACAGGAACGCCTCGATGCCGCGGGCGGAGCGGGGCGACACGCCGGCCTCGTCCCAGCGGCGGAGCGCGTCGACGAAGGTGATCCCGTGGGCGCGGGCGAAGGCGTCGAGCCGGCCGACGGTCTGGTCGCCCACGCCGCGCTTGGGGGTGTTGAGCACCCGCTTGACGCTCACCTCGTCGGTCGGGTTCACCACGGCCTTCAGGTAGGCCATGGCGTCCTTGACCTCCTTGCGGTCGTAGAAGCGCGTGCCGCCGACCACCCGGTACGGGATGCCGGCGCGCAGCATCTGCTCCTCCACGACCCGGCTCTGCGCGTTCGTCCGGTAGAAGACCGCGATGTCGGACCAGCGCAGGTCGCCGCCGTCGTGCAGGCGGCTCATCTCGCGGGTGACCCACTGGGCCTCGTCGACCTCGTCCTCCCCCTGGAACTTCACGATACGGTCCCCGGCGCCGGACTCGGTCCACAGGTCCTTGGGCTTGCGGGCGACGTTGTGGGAGATGACGGCGTTCGCCGCGTCGAGGATCGTCTGGGTCGACCGGTAGTTCTGCTCGAGCACGACCATCGTCACGTCCGGGAACGCCGTCTCGAACTCGACGATGTTGCGCATGTCGGCGCCGCGGAACTTGTAGATCGACTGGTCCTGGTCGCCCACGACGCAGACGTTGCGGTGCTCCTCGCCGAGCATGACCACCAGGTCGTTCTGCACGACGTTGGTGTCCTGGTACTCGTCGACCAGCACGTGGCGGAACCGCTCCTGGTAGCGCTCCAGCACTTCGGGGTGGGTCTGGAACAGCCGCACGGTCACGAGCAGCAGGTCGTCGAAGTCCATGGCGCCGGCCCGCTGGAGGCGCTGCTGGTACTCCTCGTACACCTCGGCGATCTTGCGCTCGTGGATGACCTGCGCCCGCTCGGCGAGGTCGTCGGGGTCGAGCCCGTCGTTCTTGGCCGCGGAGATGGCGGCGTGCACCGAGCGCGGCGGGAACCGCTTGGGGTCGATCCCGAGGTCGCGCAGCACGTAGCTGGTCAGGCGCACCGCGTCGGCCTGGTCGTAGATGGTGAACGTCGACGGGTACCCGAGCAGGCCGGCGTCACGCCGGAGGATGCGCACGCACGCCGAGTGGAACGTGGAGATCCACATCTTCTCGGCGACGGGGCCCACGAGGCGGCCGATCCGCTCGCGCATCTCGCCCGCGGCCTTGTTCGTGAAGGTGATCGCGAGGACCTCGTACGGCGACACGGACCGCTCGGCGATCAGGTGGGCGATCCGGTGCGTGAGGACCCGCGTCTTGCCCGAACCCGCGCCCGCGACGACCAGCAGGGGGCCATCACCATGCGTGACGGCCTCGTACTGAGCCGGGTTCAGTCCCGCGAGGAGGTCGTCGGAGGGCACCCGACCAACCCTAACCGGCGCCTCCGACGACTCCGGGGCGCTGCCCCCGGCGGATCAGCCCTGCCCGGACGCCGTGCCGGCCCTCAGCGGGAAGCCATCGGCCGCTGCTCCTCGCGGAGCCGGGTGCCGCCCTCCGACCGGGTCATGGTCACCCGGCCACCGCGACGCTCGGAGGGCCACGTGCGCGCCCCCACGGCGCCGCCGATCGCCGACGCGACCAGCGCCACACCCAGGCCGAGCAGCGCCCACGCGGCCGTCTCCTGCGCCTCGTCGCCCAGTGCCTGCGCGGGGTCGCCGGAGGTGACCTCCTCGAACACCTGCGTGGTGTCGATCGACCCGAGCGCGATGCCGCCACCGATCGCGGACAGGGCGACCAGCGCCACGAGCGCGACGGCCCACATCACGACGCCGTTGAGCAACCCGTCGTCCGCGCCCCGCCACATCGCGGTCGCACCGACGGCGAGGCCCCCGACGAAGAACGCGATCGCGGCGACGATCGCCGTGGCGATGCCGTCACCCGTGCCCGGGTCCGCCAGGTCCGTGATGCCGGTCGCGAGCAGCGCCAGCTGCAGCAGCAGGTAGGTGCCCAGCGCGATGACGAGCCCCGCCCACACGGGCCCCCAGCGCACCCGGTCGCCGCGCACCGCGGGGACCGTGCCCTGCCGCACCTCCTCGTGCTCCCTCTCGACGGTCGGCATCCGCCCTCCGGGTCCCGTCCCCGTCGGCTCCGCGGCCGAGCGGACCTCGGTCGCACCCGCCGCCCCGCCTGTGCGTGTGCCCTGCCGTGGATCTTCCGCGGCCGGGCCGGTCGTTCCAGCCATCGGCGCACCTCCACTTCACGATCCGCACCGGATCGCCTCATCACGGGTGCACCTACCCGCTCACGCCCGCAACCAGCTGCTGCCGAGCGCCCCAGTGGCGTGCGGGACGCCCGAGCCCGGTCAGGCGTCGACCGAGGCCCCGAGGCGCTCGTCGAGGAAGTCGAGCACCTGCACGAGCGCGTCGTGGGTGGGCTGGCCGGGCTCGTCCACCAGGTCCTCGGTCAGCACCGAGTGCGCGGCGCGGCGGTGGCCCCACGGGTTGCCCGGGGACGAGTCGATCTCGACGGCGATGAAGTTGTCACCGAGGTGCCGGCGCAGCGACCCGAACCGGGCGGCGGGGGCCAGCCGGTCGTCGCTGAACCGCAACCCGAGGACGCACAGGTCCTCCTCGTGCACCCGCTCCACCACCCGGACCAGGTCCGCGTCGGACAGCCCGAGGTCGGCGGCGCGGGCACGGTTGGTGGCGATGGGCAACGACGGTTGCGACAGCACCGGCGCCAGCATCTCGGGCTCGGTGGCCATGGCGAGCGCGAAACCCCCGGTGAAGCACATGCCGACCGCCCCGACCCCCGGTCCCCCGCACTCCTCGTGCGCCCGGCGGGCGAGCGCCCGCAGCCAGTCGACGGCGGGCGGCGTGGTCCGCAGCGCGAACGCGCGGAACTCCCGCGAGACGCACGCCGGCACGATCGCCGACGCGTAGGAACCCGGTGACGGCGGCTCCCCCGGTCGCCCGAACAGCTGCGGCAGGTACACGGTGTGGCCCCGGTCGCGCACCCTGCGGGCGAAGTCCGCCACCCGCGGCGTGATGCCCGGCATCTCGGCCATCACGATCACCGCGGTGCCCTCACCCGAGCGGTACACCGCACGCTCCTTGCCCGCGTGGGTGAACGTGCCGATGGAGAAGTCGTCGAGCTGGTCCGTCGCCATCGGACGACGACGCTACAGGGGGCCGGCCCGGCGGAGTGGGTAGGAGGTAGGTCGAGATGGTCGACGCCGCACCGCCGCACCGGTGGCTGCTCGGGCCACCCGCCCGTCCGGGCGACGAGCCGGACTTCTCGTGGCTGCACGTCCCGCCGGCCGGCTCCGTCGGCCGCCCCGACCCGGACGTCCCCGCCGGCGACGTGCGCGACCTCGCCTCGACGCTCGTCCGGGTCCTCGACGACGACGGCGACGCGGTCGGGCCGTGGGACCCGCACCTCGAGGCGGACGAGCTCCGGCAGGCGCTGCGGTCGATGCTCGCCACGCGGGCCTACGACGCCCGGATGCTGTCCGCGCAGCGTCAGGGCAAGACGTCGTTCTACGTCTCCAGCACCGGGGAGGAGGCCGTGTCGGTCGGCCAGGCGATGGTGTTCCGCGCCGGCGACATGTACTTCCCCACGTACCGGCAGCAGGGCTTCCTGATCGCCCGCGGGTACCCGCTCGTCACGATGATGTGCCAGGTCCTCTCCAACGAGAAGGACCCCCTGAGGGGCCGCCAGATGCCGGTGATGTACGCCTCGCGGGACGCCGGCTTCTTCTCGGTGTCGGGCAACCTCGCGACCCAGTTCGTCCAGGCCGTCGGGTGGGCGATGGCCGAGGCGATCACCGGCGGCGACGCCGTCGCGTTCGGCACGGTCGGCGAGGGGGCGACCGCGGAGGGCGACGTCCACCACGGGCTCACCTTCGCCGCGGTGTACCGGCCGCCGGTCGTGCTGAACATCGTGAACAACCAGTGGGCGATCTCGTCGTTCCAGACGGTCGCGGGTGGCGGCGAGGCCACCTTCGCCCAGCGGGGCACGGGCTACGGGCTGCACTCGCTGCGGGCCGACGGCAACGACCTCCTCGCGGTCGTCGGGGTGACCCGGTGGGCGGTCGAGCGCGCCCGCGCCGGGCTCGGCCCGACCCTCGTCGAGTGGGTCACCTACCGGGGCGCCGCCCACTCCACCTCCGACGACCCGTCCCGCTACCGGCCCGCAGATGAGTGGGAGGCGTGGCCGCTGGGCGACCCGGTCGAGCGCCTGCGCGAGCACCTGGTGCGGCTCGGCGAGTGGGACGACGACCGGCACGCCGCGCTGCTCGCCCGGGTCGACGCGGACGTGGCCGCGGCCGCGGCGGAAGCCGAGTCGTACGGCACCCTGCTGGACGACCGCCACGCGGATCCCCGCACCATGTTCGACGACGTGCACGCCGAGCTGCACCCGTCGCTGCGCCGCCAGCGCGACCAGCTCTCCGCCGAGCTCGAGGCCCGCTCGGCGGGTCGGCGGGAGGACCGGGAGGCGGCACCGTGACGGCGATGTCGATGAACGCCGCGGTGCGCTCGGCGATGGAGGTCATGCTCGAGCGCGACCCGAGCGTGGTCGTCACCGGCGAGGACGTCGGCTGGTTCGGCGGCGTGTTCCGCTGCACCGACGGGCTCCAGCAGCGCTTCGGCGACCGGCGTGTCGTCGACGCCCCGATCGCCGAGGGCGGCATCGTCGGCGCGGCGATCGGAATGGGCGTGCACGGACTGCGCCCCGTCGTCGAGATCCAGTTCGCCGACTACGTGTACCCGGCGATGGACCAGCTGATCTCGGAGGCGGCCCGGCTGCGGCACCGCTCCGCCGGCGAGTTCCACGCGCCGATCACCGTGCGCATGCCCTGCGGCGGCGGCATCCACGGCGGCCAGACCCACAGCCAGAGCCCCGAGGCGCTGTTCGCACACGTCTGCGGGCTCACGACCGTGGTGCCGTCCGATCCCTACGACGCGAAGGGCCTGCTCATCGCCGCGATCGAATCCGACGACCCGGTCATCTTCCTCGAGCCCAAGCGGCTCTACAGCGGCCCGTTCGACGGCCACCACGACCGACCCGTCGTGCCGTGGTCCGAGCACCCCCGTGGCGAGGTGCCGGACGGGCACTACACCGTCCCCCTCGGGCGCGCCGAGGTGCGCCGTCCCGGCGACGACCTCACCGTCCTCGCCTACGGGACGATGGTGCACGTCGCGCTCGCCGCCGCGGAGGCGACCGGCATCGACGCCGAGGTGGTCGACGTGCGCACGATCGTGCCCCTCGACCTCGACACCATCGAGGACTCGGTGCGCCGCACGGGCCGGTGCGTGGTCGTGCACGAGGCGACCAGGACCGCCGGCTTCGGCGCGGAGCTGGTCGCGTCGGTCCAGGAGGCGTGCTTCCACCACCTCGAGGCCCCCGTGGAGCGCGTCACCGGCTGGGACGTGCCCTATCCGCACGCCCAGGAGTGGGACTACTTCCCCGGGCCGGAGCGGGTGGCGGCCGCGTACCGACGGGCGCTGGAGGCGTGATGGCGACGCGTGCGATGCGGCTGCCCGACGTCGGCGAGGGGATCGCCGAGGCGGAGGTGGTCCGCTGGCTGGTCGAGGTCGGCGACCGGGTCCGGGAGGGCGACCCGGTCGTGGAGGTCATGACCGACAAGGCCACCGTCGAGCTGCCGACCCCGTTCGCCGGCACCGTCGAGCACCTCGCCGCGGAGCCCGGCGAGCTGGTCGCCGTCGGGGCCGACCTGCTCCACCTGCGCGTCGAGGACGCTGCCGGCCCGACCGCGGCGGGCAACGGGTCCGGCCCGCAGGAGGTGCGCTCGACCGGCACCGCGCAGGTGAGCTCGACCGCGGCGACGACCTCGCCGACGACCCCTCCGACGACGGTGGCCTCGCCCACGACCACCGCGCCGGTGGCCCCGACGCCGCAGCGACCCGCCGCCCGGCGCGGCGAGCGCCCGACGGCCGCGCCCGCCGTGCGCCGGCGTGCACGCCAGCTGGGCATCGACCTGGCCGGGCTGCAGGGCACCGGCCCAGGTGGCCGGATCGTGCACGAGGATCTCGACCGGGTGCTGGTCGCCCGCCAGGGCGCACCGGCAACTGGCGCACCGGCCACTGGCGCACCGGGCGCGGGCGCGCCGACGACGGGCGCCGACCCGTTCGCCGACCGCCACGGCGACGGCGGCGAGGTGGAGCAGGTGCGGCTCACCGGCCTGCGGCGGCGCATCGCCGCCCACATGGAGGAGTCGGCCCGCCGCATCCCCCACTTCTCCTACGTCGAAGAAGTGGACGTCACCGAGCTCCAGCGCACGAGGGCGGTCCTCGCACGCGAGTGGGCGGACCGCGGCGCGGCGCCCGGAGTGCTCCCGTTCGTCCTGCGTGCCACGGTGCTCGCGGTCGCGGACCATCCCGAGATGAACGCGCGCCACGACGACGAGCAGGGCGTGGTCACCCGCCACCGGCGCGTGCACCTCGGCGTCGCGGTGCAGACCGACGACGGGCTGGTGGTCGCCGTGCTCCGCGACGCGCACACGATGGGGGCCCCCGAGCTGGCCGCCGAGCTCGAGCGCGTCGCCGCCAGGGCCCGCCGCGGCGACGCGACGCTCGCCGAGCTGCGCGGGTCGACGATCACCGTGTCGAGCCTCGGCGCGCTGGGTGGCATCGCGTCGACGCCGATCATCAACCACCCCGAGGTCGCCATCGTCGGGGTCAACAAGATCCAGGTCCGGCCGACCTGGGTGGACGGCGCCGTCGTCCCCCGCGAGGTGATGCACCTGTCGTCGTCGTTCGACCACCGGGTCGTCGACGGCTGGCACGCCGCACGCTTCGTCCAGCGCATCCGCGAGCTGCTCGAGACCCCCGCGCTGCTGTTCACCCCCGGTTCTGTGTCCCGGAAGTGAGGGTGCACCCTCACTTCTGAGGAACAGATCGGGAGTACGGTCCCGCCCATGGCCTCCCCCCGCCCCGGGCCCTTCCGCTTCACGCTGCAGGCGTCGCACCTGGGCCACCCCGACGAGCTGCGCCCCCTGGCCCGCCGCGCCGAGGACGTCGGCGTCGCCACCCTGACCGTGGCGGACCACATGGACGACCAGCTCGCCCCCTTCGCCGCGCTGATGGCCGCAGCGGACGCCACGACGACCCTGCGGGTCGGCACGATGGTCCTCGCGAACGACTACCGGCACCCCGCCGTGCTCGCGAAGGAGGCGGCGACCATCGACGTGCTGAGCGGCGGGCGCCTCGAGCTGGGGCTGGGTGCGGGTTGGATGACCGCCGACTACGAGAGCACCGGCATCGCCATGGACCCACCCGGCGTCCGCGTCGACCGCCTCGAGGAGGCGGTGCAGATCGTCACCGCGCTGTGGGGCGGCGAACCGGTGGACTTCGAGGGCGAGCACTACCGGGTGAAGGGGCTGGTCGGGCTGCCCCGTCCGCTGCAGCGGCCCGGTCCACCGCTGGTGATCGGTGGTGGCGGCCGCCGGGTGCTCGGCATCGCGGCCCGGTACGCGGACGTGGTCGCGCTGAACCCGAAGCTGCGGGCCGGCGTCATCGACCACCGGGCTGGCAGCAGCGCCACCGCCGCGGCGACCGAGGCGAAGCTCGCCCACGTGCGCGAGGTCGCCGGGGAGCGCTTCGACGAGCTCGAGATCGCGACCCGCATCCACCTCGCGATCGTCACCGACGACCGGGACTCGATCTACGACGCGTTCGCGGGCGGCTTCGGGCTCACCCCCGACGAGGCGAAGGGCTCGCCCCATGCGCTGTGCGGCACGGTCGAGCAGATCGTCGACGACCTGGTCGAGCGCCGCGAACGCTTCGGCATCTCGACGATCGGGCTGTCGGCCTCGTCGCTCGACGACATGGCGCCGGTGATCGAGCGCCTCGCCGGGACCTGAGCAGCGGCGCCGTTCCCTGGCGGACCGGCCGCCCGGGTGGGCCTACCGTTGGGAGATGATCAACGCGGTCCACACCCTCGTGTACTCCGACGACGCCCCCGCGACGCGGGCGTTCCTGCGCGACGTCGTCGGCCTGCCCTTCGTCGAGGACGCCGGCTCCGAGCCGGGCTGGCTGATCTTCGGGACCGGACCCAGCGAGCTCGGCGTGCACCCCACCCGCAGCGTCCGCGGCGGTGAGGAGCACGTCTCGCCCCGCCACCACCAGATCTCGTTCATGTGCGACGACATCGAGGCGACCCGCGCGGAGCTCGAGTCGAGGGGCGCCACCTTCCTCGGTCCCCCGGCCGACCACGGTTTCGGGATCGCCGTGCTGATGGAGGTGCCGGGCGCCGACCCGATCATGGTGTACGAGCCGCGGCACCCGATCGCCCACGACCTGCCCTGAGCCGCCCCGGCGCGGCTCGGCGCGCCGCAGCGGCGGCCCGGAGCGGTGCGGGGCGCCGCCTCAGCGGATGCGCCCGTAGCCGACGGGGTTGCCGAACCCGCGGTGGATCGGGGCGATCTTCACGACGTCGCCCGTGCGCGGCGAGTGGATCATCTGGCCGCCGCCCACGTACATGCCGACGTGGTACACGGGGTTGCCGTAGAAGACGAGGTCGCCGGGCTGCAGCTGCGACTCGGAGATCCGCTGCGTGCTCGCGTACATGCTGCGCGACGTGCGGGGCAGCGAGACCCCGACCTGGGCCCATGCCCACACCAGCAGCCCCGAGCAGTCGAACCCGGTCGACGGGCTGGAGCCCGCCCAGCGGTACGGCGTGCCGAGCACCGAGCGGGCCGCCGCGATCGCCCCGGCGGCACGGCTGTTCGGCGCAGAGACCGGCGGCGGTGCGGGCGCGGGCGGCGCGGGAGCCGGGGCGTTCCGCCTCGGCGCGGGTGCGGGCGGCTCGGTCGTGGAGGAGCGACGCCCGCGACGCTCCTGGGCGGTGGTGCTGGTGGTCGACTCGGCGGCCGCGCGGCGCTCAGCGGCGCGGGCCTGCTCGGCGGCACGCGCCGCTGCGGCAGCAGCGGCCGCGGCCTCGCGTCGACGCCGCTCGGCCTCGATCGCGTCGCGCAGCTCGGCGTTGGCACCCTCGAGCAGCTCGCGGTGGCGCTCCACCGAGGCGCGGATGTCCGCGACGACGGCCTCCTGGCGCTCCCGGCGCTCCGCGAGGCGCTGCTCGGCCCGCTCGAGCTCGCTGACCCGTGCATCGAGGTCCTGGCGGCGGACGTCCAGCTCGTCGGCGACGAGCTCCTTGTCGCCGCGCACGATCTCCAGCAGCGTGCGCTGGTTGACCGCGACGTTCACATCGGAGCTCTGCAGCAGCAGCTCGCCGCTGGAACCGGCGCCGATGTAGGCCTCGACGACGTAGCCGGCGGCCTCACGGCGGGCGGCCTCGACCGCCTCGCGCGCCTCGGCCACGGCAGCCTTCTTCTCGGAGCGCTCCGACTCGAGCTCGGCGAGCTCCTCCTCCAGCTGGAGGTACTCCTCGTCGAGCTCGCTGGCCTTCCGCTCGAGCTGCTCGAGCTCGTCGGCGAGCCGTGCGGCGCGGTTCCGGAGGGACTCGACGTTCTGGGCCGACGCACCGGTGCCCGACAGCATGACCGCGACGGCGAGCACCGCTGCGACCACGACAGAGGACGTTCGGCGCGTCGTGCGGACGGGTCGCAGACGCATCGACGACAAGTCAACCAGAATGACGATCCGGTTACAAACGCGTGTCGATGGCGTCGGTGGGGAGCGGGGCCCGGATCGGCGTCGGAGCGGGTCCGGTCACTCCCACTCGATGGTGCCCGGCGGCTTCGAGGTGATGTCGTAGACCACCCGGTTGACGCCGTCGACCTCGTTGATGATCCGCGACGCCATGGTCTCGAGCACCTCGTAGGGGATGCGCGCCCAGTCGGCGGTCATCGCGTCCTCGCTGGTCACCGCGCGGATCACCACGGGGTACCCGTAGGTGCGCTCGTCGCCCATCACCCCGACGGTCCGGATGTCGGGCAGGACGGCGAACGACTGCCAGATCTCGCGCTCGAGGCCGGCGATCCTGAGCTCCTCGCGCACGATCGCGTCGGCCTCCTGGAGCACCGCGACCTTGTCGGGCGTGACCTCGCCGATGATGCGGACGCCGAGGCCCGGGCCCGGGAACGGCTGGCGCCAGACGATCTCGTCCGGCAGGCCCAGCTCGGTGCCCACCGCCCGCACCTCGTCCTTGAACAGGTTCCGCAGCGGCTCGACGAGCTCGAAGTCGAGGTCGTCGGGCAGGCCGCCCACGTTGTGGTGGCTCTTGATCGTCGACGCGTGCGCGGTCCCCGACTCGATGACGTCCGGGTAGAGCGTGCCCTGCACGAGGAACTTGGCATCCGTGAGCCCGCCACGGGCGTCCTCGAACACGCGGATGAACAGCTCGCCGATCGCCTTGCGCTTCTCCTCCGGGTCCGTGACGCCCGCGAGGCGCTCGAAGAAGCGGTCCGCGGCACGCACGTGGATCAGCTCGATGCCCTGGTGCCGCTGGAAGGTGTCGACCACCTGCTCGCCCTCGCCCTTGCGCATCAACCCGTGGTCCACGAACACGCAGGTCAGCTGCGAGCCGATCGCGCGGTGCACGAGCGCCGCGGCGACGGCCGAGTCGACGCCGCCGGACAGCCCGCAGATCGCACGCCCGTCGCCCACCTGCTCGCGGATCGCGGCGATCGCGTCGTCGACGAAGTTCGCCATCGTCCACTGCGCGCTCGCCCCCACGATCTCGTGGAGGAAGCGCTCGATCAGCTCCTGACCGTGCGGGCTGTGCACGACCTCGGGGTGGTACTGGACGCCGAAGATCCTGCGCTCGGGGTTCTCCAGCACCGCGACCTGCGCGCCCGGTGAGGTCGCCGTGGCGACGAAGCCCTCGGGCACCTCGGTGACCGAGTCGAAGTGGCTCATCCACACGGTCTGGTGCTCGGGCAGGTCGTCGGTGAGCAGCACGGAGGGGACCCCGGGGATGCGGTTCATCACGGTCCGCCCGTACTCGCCCGCTCCCCCGCGCCCCACGACCCCGCCGAGCTGCTGTGCGATGAGCTGCGCGCCGTAGCAGATGCCGAGGATCGGCACGCCGAGGTCGTAGACGCCGGGATCGATGCTCGGTGCGCCCTCGACGTGCACCGACTTCGGACCGCCGGAGAGGATGATCGCGATCGGCTCGTGCGCCGCGAACTCCTCGGCCGACAGGTCGTGCGGCACGATCTCGGAGTACACCCTCGCCTCGCGCACGCGGCGGGCGATCAGCTGCGCGTACTGGGCGCCGAAGTCGACGACGAGGACCTTCTCGCTGGGCGTCGCACGCTCCATCGGGTCCGGATCGGGGCGGTGGGTCACGTGCGGTCTCCAGGGGTGTCCTGCGGTGCGCCGGTGACGACGAGGTCGGCCTTCTGGAGCTCCTTGAGGGAGCCGTGACCGGTGACCGCCATCGCCTTGCGGAGGGCGCCCATGAGGTTGAGCTGCCCGTCGTGGCGGTCCGACGGCCCGAACAGGACCTGCTCCAGGGACCCGACCGGGGCGACCCGGCGGACCATTCCCCTGGGCAGGGTGCGGTGCAGCGCGGAGAGCGACCACGTGAGCCCGCCCGCAGGGGCTTCCGTGGACCGGGCGAGCGCGGTGCCGAGCATGACGGCGTCCGCGCCGCACACGATCGCCTTCGCGATGTCGCCGCCGGTGCTCAGGCCGCCGTCCGCGATGACCTGGACGTGCACGCCGGTCTCGTCGAGGTGGCGCATGCGCGCCGCCCGGGCGTCCGCGATCGCGGTCGCCTGCGGGTTGCCGACCCCGAGCACGCGGTTGGTCGTGGAGGTGACGCCGGGTCCGACGCCGACGAGCACCCCGGCGGCACCGGTGCGCATGAGGTGCAGCGCTGCCTGGTAGCTCGCGCAGCCGCCGACGATCACCGGCACCTCGAGCCGGCGGACGAGGTGCTTGAGGTCGAGCGGGTCGTGGGTGCCCTCCGAGACGTGCTCGGCGGAGGTGACGGTGCCCTGGATGACCAGCAGGTCGGGCTCGGCCCGGATGACGTGCGGGAGCA
This sequence comes from uncultured Microthrixaceae bacterium, assembly GCA_965651815.1. GTDB lineage: Bacteria > Actinomycetota > Acidimicrobiia > Acidimicrobiales > Microtrichaceae > CBFGTJ01. Next base: position 16,254 of record CBFGTJ010000027.1, read on the forward strand.
GCGACTCCGTGTTCGACGGGGTGACCGCCACGGCCACCGTGGCGCCGCCGTCGCGGATCTGCTGGACGCGCTCGCCGATCAGCTCGGGGTCGATCGGCGCGTCGTGCAGCTCGCGCAGGCGGGCCACCACCTCGTCCTCGGGCGTCGAGGCGAGCTCCTCGAGGAGCTTGGCGGGGTCGCGGTGGCGGCACCAGAGGCCCTCGAGGTGGAGCACTCCGAGCCCGCCGAGCCGACCCATCTCGATGGCGGTGTCGGGGCTGGTCACGCCGTCCATCGCGGCGCCGATGACCGGGATGTCGAACTGGTACGCGTCGACCTGCCAGGAGAGGTCGACCTCGTCCGCGTCGCGGGTGCGCCGGCTCGGGACGATCGCGACCTCGTCGAGCGAGTAGCCACGCCGCCCGGACTTGCCCATGCCGATGTCGATCTCTGCCACGTCCACCCTCGACTCGTCCCGGGACGCCCGGGATCGGGGAAAGCGACGAGTTTACGCGCCGTGGGGACCCCGTCCCCGACACCGCCCGCCCGGTCGCCGGTCACAGCACCCTGCCGGTCGGCCCGGGCGGGAGCGGGGCGGACCGGGTCAGCCGCGCAAGGAGCGCAGGAGCTGGCGGGCGACGGTCGAGTTCATCTGGTAGGCAACCTTCCCGGCCGCCTTGGTGGCCTGGCGCACGACGCCGCCGCCGGTGGCCTCCTCGATCGTGTCGAGCCCGGAGATCACCGCGTCCTTGGTGGCGTCGGTGACCTTGTAGCCCATGTTCGTGAGGCCCTTGACCACGTCCGACTGGGCGATCGGCTCCGGGGCGGAGGTGGCGATGATCCGCAGGGCCTCCTTGGTGAGCTCGGCGCCCTGGTTGACCGCCTCGACCGCGCTGAGGTTCGCCGCCTCGCTGCCCTCGACCGAGGCCAGCCAGCGGCGCACCTTCACCACGATCTCGCCGTGGGTCTCGCCTTCGAAGGTGAGGGTGGGCATGGCTCGACGCTAGCTGCGACGCGACCGGCCCGGCTCGCCCTGCGCGCCGCGGATCCCCTCCGCGTGGTGGCCGACCGAGGTGGGCGGGTCGAGGATCAGGCGCGAGGCGCGGTCGTAGGTGACGTAGTTCCAGGCCCAGTTGACCAGCACGTTCGCGCGGTTGCGGAAGCCCACCAGCATCACGAGGTGGAGCAACAGCCACGCCAGCCACCCCGGCACCCCGCTCAGGCGGATGCCGCCCGGGAGCTCGGCGACGGCGGCGTGACGACCGATGGTCGCCATCGAGCCCTTGTCGCGGTAGCGGAACGGGGCGGGCCGCTCGCCGGCGAGGACCGCCATGATCGACCGCGCGGTGTGCTCGCCCTGCTGCATCGCGACGGGCGCCACCTGGGGCAGCAGCTCGCCGTCCTGGTCGAGCGCCCCGGCGAGGTCGCCGATGACGAACACCTCCGGGTGGCCCGGCAGCGCCAGGTCGGGCCCGACCACGATCCGGCCGCCGCGGGTGAGCGCGCCGTCGCCGAGCTGTGCGGCGATCGTGGTGGCGAGCGGGCTCGCCTGCACCCCGGCGGTCCACACGAGGGTGCCGATCGGGATCCGGGACCCGTCGCTCAGCTCGACGACCTTGCCGTCGGTCCCGGCGACCCCGACGCCGAGCACGACCTCGACCCGGCGCTTCGACAGGGTGCGCAGCGCCAGACCCGACAGGCGTGGCGAGAAGGTGGCGAGCAGTCGGTCCGCCGGCTCGACGAGCACCACGCGGGCGCGGCGCACGTCGAGGGTCGGGAAGTCCCGGGCGAGCACCCGGTCGAACAGCTCGACCATGCCGCCGGCCAGCTCCACGCCCGTCGGGCCGCCACCCGCGATGACGACGTTGAGCGCGCCCTCGTCGACGAGGGAGGGGTCGACGCTCACCCGCTCGAACTGGCGCAGCACGTGGGCGCGCAGCGCGAGCGCGTCGTCGAGGTGCTTGAGCCCGAACGCGTGCTCCGCGATGCCCGGCACCCCGTAGGTCGCCGTGACGGCCCCGGCGGCGAGCACCAGCTGGTCGTACTCCAGCGGGGGACCGTCGTCGAAGACGACCCGGCGCGCGCCGAGGTCGACGTCGACGACCTTGCCCATCCGCACGTCCACGTTGCGGCGGCGGGCGACGATCCCGCGCACCGGGTGCGCGATGTCGTCGGAGTCGAGCCCCGCGGTGGCGACCTGGTACAGCAGCGGCTGGAAGGTGTGGAAGTTGTTCGCGTCGACGAGGACCACGTCCACGGGGGCCTCCGCCAGCTCGTCCACGAGCGCGAGCCCACCGAACCCGGCCCCCACCACCACGACCCGGTGACGCCGTTCCATGCGCGCGAGCCTACGGGCATCACGCCCCCACCGCCGAGCGCACCGCCCGACGACCCGCGGGCCGCAGGAGGTCGTGCGGGAGGCGGCGCTAGGATCGGGCGATGGCGACCCTCCCCCGTGATCACGACGGCCACGACGCGAGCGGAGGAGCCGGCACCCCGGACGCCGTCGACCCCAACGCCCGCTTCGGCGGGATGGGCCTGACCTTCGACGACGTGTGCCTGGTCCCGGCGGCCTCCGACGTCGTCCCCTCCCAGGTGTCCACCTCGACGCGGCTGACCGCCGACATCGAGCTGGGCATCCCGCTCATGTCCGCCGCGATGGACACGGTGACCGAGGCCCGGCTCGCCATCGCGATCGCCCGCGAGGGCGGCATGGGCGTCATCCACCGGAACCTGTCGATCGAGGACCAGGTCACCGAGGTCGACAAGGTGAAGCGGTCCGAGTCCGGGATGATCGTCGACCCGGTCACCCTCGGCCCCGACGACCTCGTCGGCGCGGCGCTCGACATCATGGCGAAGTACCGCATCTCGGGCGTGCCGATCGTCGAGGGCGACCGCCGGCTCGTCGGCATCCTCACCAACCGTGACCTGCGCTTCGAGGACGACCCGAACCGGCCGATCCGCGAGGTCATGACCTCGGAGGGGCTGGTCACGGCCCCGCAGGGCACGACCCTCGAGGAGGCCCAGAAGATCCTCGGCAAGCACCGGATCGAGAAGCTGCCGGTGGTGGACGACGACGGCCGCATCACCGGGCTCATCACCGTCAAGGACATCACCAAGCGGATCCAGTACCCGAACGCGACCAAGGATCCCCACGGCCGCCTCCGCTGCGCGGCCGCGGTCGGCGTCGGCGACGACGCGATCGAGCGGGCGGAGGCCCTCGCCAGGTCCGGGGTGGACCTGCTCGTGGTCGACACCGCGCACGGCCACTCGGCCGGGGTCATCGAGGTGGTCCGCAAGCTGAAGGCGACCCTGTCGGTCCCCGTGGCCGCGGGGAACATCGCGACCGGGGACGCCGCCCGCGCCCTGATCGACGCGGGCGCCGACGCGCTGAAGGTCGGCGTCGGCCCCGGGTCGATCTGCACCACGCGGATCGTCGCGGGCGTGGGCGTGCCGCAGCTGACCGCCGTGCAGGAGGTGGCGCTGGTCGCCGAGCAGCACGGGGTCGGGGTCATCGCGGACGGCGGCGTGCGCTACTCCGGCGACATCGCGAAGGCGATCGGCGCGGGCGCGGACGTCGTGATGGTCGGCAGCCTGCTCGCAGGTGTGGACGAGACGCCGGGCGACATCATCCTGTCGAAGGGTGAGCGCTACAAGGCGTACCGCGGGATGGGTTCGCTCGGCGCGATGAGCGACCGGTCGTTCTCGAAGGACCGGTACTTCCAGGGCGAGGTCGAGGTCACCGACAAGGTCGTGCCCGAGGGCGTCGAGGGGCGCGTGCCCTACAAGGGCCCGGCGTCGAAGATCCTCTACCAGCTCATCGGCGGGCTGCGCTCCGCGATGGGGTACTGCGGGGCGCACTCGATCGGGGAGCTGCAGCGCAACGCACGGTTCGTGCGGATGAGCCCCGCCGGCCTGGCCCCCAACTACTGGTTGTACCCCTCCCCCACCCCGGTTCGTTGCGGCGTGGTGGGGGTGCGAACCCCTACCTCGCAGCACGGAACGGGATCAGACGACGCCGTCGAGGCCGTCGGGGCCGAGCTGGAACCCGGTCTCGTCCAGGTCCCTGGCGGGGTCGCGCTCGTGCGGCGGTCCGGGGTCGGTGCCGGTGAGCAGCGCGAGGAGCTGGCGCAGCAGCGCGGCGGTGGCGCCCCAGACCGTGTCGCCGTGGAGGTCGAAGAAGTAGACGGGCCGGCTCAGCTCGGGCGGCCCCCACCGCTCCTCCCGGAACACGTCGGGGCGCATCAGCTCGTCCAGGGGGACCTCGAGCACGTGCTCGACCTCGGAGGGGTTCGGCCGCAGCACCGGGGGGCGGGCGACGAGGGAGACCACCGGCACGATGTAGGCGCGGCGGGTCACGGTGGTGAGGTGGTCGAGCTGGCCGACCGGTTCGACCAGCTGGGGGTCGAGGCCCACCTCCTCCCACGCCTCCCGCACCGCGGTGGTCAGCGGGTCCTCGCCGGGATCGGAGCGACCACCGGGGAACGACACCTCGCCGCGGTGGGTGCGCAGGCTCCATGCACGCCGGGTCAGCACGACGTGCAGCTTCCCGTCCCGCTCGTAGAGCGCGACGAGCACCGCCGAGGGGTTCGCCCCGAGCTGCGCGACCGGGGAGGGCAGCCCCTCCTGCCGGTCGGCGAACACCTCACGGACCCGCTCGGGCACGAGGAGCCCCGATCCGCTGGGCGACTCGGCCCACGGGGCGGGCCGGCCGGGCGTCCACAGCTGGGGCCTCGGGATGTGCTGGGGCCCGCCGCGCCGCTGCGGTGCTCCGCCCTCGTCCTCGTCCTCGCCGGGGACGTCGGAGGAGGGGCCGGGCCCCGGGCCGGTCACTCCCGGTCGGCGGCCTTCGAGCTGAGCTCCTCGAGCAGCTCCCGGAGCCCCGCGGTCTTGAGGTTGCTCATGACCCGCCCCGGGGGAGTCTCGCCCTTCTCCCACTCCATCCAGTAGGCGAGCAGCTTGTCGGGATCGGGTGCGGGGCGGGGGTCCATGGCCCCAGATGGTACCGGCCCCCGTCGACCGATTGGCCGGGCGCCGCGCCTGCGCCGTTCCGTTCTGCAGAAGGAGCGGTTCCAGTGGTCATCCGCCGAACGGAACGGGCTGGGGGGCCGGACGCGAGAGGGCCGGACCCTGCGGTCCGGCCCTCCGACAGCTGCGTGAGCGTGCTCACGTTCCCGTGGCGGGAACGATCACATCATGCCGCCCATGCCGCCCATGCCGTCCATGCCACCCGGCATGCCGCCGGCGGCCGGCTCCTCAGGCTTGTCGGCGATGAGCACCTCGGTGGTGAGCAGCATGCTCGCGATCGACGCCGCGTTCTGCAGCGCCGCACGGGTCACCTTCGCCGGGTCGATGACACCCGCCTTGAGCAGGTCCTCGAACTCCCCGGTGCGGGCGTTGAAGCCCGTGTTGCCGCTCTCGCCCTCGAGCTGCTGCACGATGACCGCACCCTCGAAGCCCGCGTTGTCGGCGATGAGCCGGGCGGGGGCGTCGAGGGAGCGCAGCACGATGCGGGCACCGGTCTGCTCGTCGCTGTCGAGGTCGTCGACCACCTTCGCGACCGCGCTCTTGGCACGGACGAGGGCGGTGCCACCACCAGCGACGATGCCCTCCTCGATCGCGGCACGGGTGGCCGAGAGGGCGTCCTCGATGCGGTGCTTCTTCTCCTTGAGCTCCACCTCGGTGGCGGCGCCCACCTTGACGACCGCGACACCGCCGGAGAGCTTCGCGAGCCGCTCCTGGAGCTTCTCGCGGTCCCAGTCCGAGTCGGTGTTCTCGATCTCGGCCTTGATCTGGGCGATCCGACCGGCGACGTCGTCCTGCGAGCCGGCGCCCTCGATCACCGTGGTGAGGTCCTTGGTGACGACGACCTTGCGGGCGCTGCCCAGCAGGTCGAGCGTGGCGCTGTCCAGCTTGAGGCCGACCTCCTCGGCGATGACCTGGCCGCCGGTGAGGATGGCGAGGTCCTGCAGCATCGCCTTGCGGCGCTCACCGAAGCCGGGGGCCTTGACCGCGACCGAGTTGAAGGTGCCGCGGATCTTGTTGACCACCAGCGTCGCGAGGGCCTCGCCCTCGACGTCCTCGGCGATGACCAGCAGCGGCTTGCCGGCCTGCATGACCTTCTCGAGGACCGGGAGCAGCTCCTGGACCGAGGAGATCTTGGAGTTGACCAGGAGGATGTAGGGGTCCTCGAGGACGGCCTCCTGCCGGTCGGCGTCGGTCACGAAGTACGGCGAGAGGAAGCCCTTGTCGAACTGCATGCCCTCGGTGAAGTCGAGGTCGATGCCGAACGTGTTGGACTCCTCGACGGTCACGACGCCGTCCTTGCCGACCTTGTCGATCGCGTCGGCGATCACGTCGCCGATCGACTGGTCGGCGGCGGAGATGGCGGCGACCTGGGCGATCTCGGCCTTCTCGTCGATCTCCTTCGCGGCGTCCGCGATGGCGTCGACGGCGGCGGAGACGGCGGTCTCGATGCCGCGCTTCACGCCCATCGGGTTGGCGCCCGCGGCGACGTTGCGCAGCCCCTCGCGCACGAGCGCCTGGGCGAGCACCGTCGCGGTGGTGGTGCCGTCACCCGCGATGTCGTTGGTCTTGGTGGCCACCTCCTTGACGAGCTGGGCACCCATGTTCTCGAAGGGGTCCTCCAGCTCGATCTCACGGGCGATGGACACACCGTCGTTGGTGATGGTGGGAGCGCCGAACTTCTTGTCGAGCACGACGTTGCGGCCCTTGGGACCGATCGTCACCTTCACCGCGTCGGCCAGGCGGTTCACACCGGTCTCGAGCGAGCGACGTGCGTCGTCGTCGAACTTCAGGATCTTGGACATGAGCTCTCTTCTCTGTGTTCGTTCGCGTACAGGTTCGTGCCGAGCTCAGGCCGTCACTTGACGACGGCCAGCACGTCACGGCCGGCGAGGATGAGCAGGTCCTCGCCATCGATCGTGATCTCGGTGCCGCCGTACTTCGAGTAGACGACCTTGTCACCGACCGAGATGTCCAGCGGGATCAGCTCGCCGGAGTCGGAGCGACGGCCGGGGCCGACCGCGAGCACCT